>JASIAN010000327.1 GCA_030042035.1 Alphaproteobacteria bacterium
GGCGCTGCCGCCGGTGCCGACACCGGCGCGCGGGCGGCGGGGCGCGCCTCGCGCAGAAAGACGAGGAGCGGCAGCGCCACCAGCGCGATCAGCGCCATCGCCTTGAAATCGTCGATATAGCCGACCATCGCAGCCTGTCGCGTGACCTCTTGATTGAGCGCCGCGAGGTTCGCCGGCCCCGTAAGGCTCCAGGCGCCGGCCGACCACGGCGCATGCATCAAGGGGTTGTCCGGGCGCAGCGGCTCGACGAGGCGGGCGTGCACGGTCTGCGTGGTTTCGGCCAGGGTCGCGACCATCGTGCTGATGCCGATGCTGCCGCCGACATTGCGCATCAAGCTGCGGATCGCGGTGCCCTGGGTCAGGATCTGGCGCGGCAGATTGGACAATGCGACGAGGTTTAAGGGCACGAACGTGCAGCCGAGGCCGAAGCCCTGCAACACGCCGGTCGTGATCAGCGGCGCCATGCCCATGCCGAGCGAAAACCCGCTCATCTGCCACGCCGCCAGCGCGGTCAGCGCAAAGCCGACCAGGATCAACAGACGCGCATCGATGCGGTTGATGAGGCGCCCCACAATGAACATCGCGACCATGACGCCGATGCCGCGCGGCACCGAAACAAGGCCCGTCGTCAGGGCCGGATAGCTCATCAGCTGCTGCATCATCGTCGGCAACAGCGCCGAGGTGCTGCTCATGATGTACCCGACGGAAAACATCATCAGCGTGCCGGCGACGAAATTGCCGTTGGTCAACAGATCGCGGTTGAGGAAGGACGGCCCGCCGGTCGTCGCGGTGTGCACCGTGAAGAGATAGAAGCCGAGGCCGGCGATTGCGGTTTCCGCCCAGATTTCACCGGAATGAAACCAGTCCATCAACTCGCCGCGGTCGAGCATCAATTGCATCGCGCCGACCGCCACGGAAAGCGTCAAAAAGCCGATGACATCGAAGGATTCGCGATGGACGTTGCGGGCCGGCCGGATGAACACGAGGATGCCGAGCGCGCACAGGATGCCGACCGGCAGGTTGATGTAGAACGCCCAGCGCCAGCTGTAATCCTGGGTGAGCCAGCCGCCGAGCGCCGGGCCCATGATCGGCCCCATGATCGTGCCGGTGCCGAACACCGCCATCGCGTGGCCATGCCGCTCAGGCGGATTGATGCGCAGCAGCACCGCCTGGGAGAGCGGAATGAGGCCGGCGCCGGCGAGGCCCTGCAGCGCGCGAAAGGCGACCAGTTCACCGAGGCTCGTCGCGATGCCGCACAGCGCCGAGGCGAGCGTAAAGCTGAGGACCGAAGCAAGAAAGATGTACTTGATGCCGAACCGGCCGGCGAGCCAGCCCGTGAGCGGCATCATGATCGCGCAGCAGACGATGTACGAGGTCAACACCCAGGCGACCTGGTCCTGCGACGCAGACAGCCCGCCCTGAATATGCGGCAGGGCGACATTGAGGATCGTGTTGTCGAGGCCCTGCATGATGTTCGCGAGCATGATCGACAGTGTGATCATGCCGCGGTTTGGCACCGGATTGGCCGCCGACGGATAGGCGTCCGCTCCCCTCACCGCAGCGTGCCCCGCGGGCGATGCGCCATGCCGTTGAGCAACTCGTTGATCATGCCCGCGCTTCCCGGCGGGCCGTCAGCCCTTGTCGCGCCGATTTCGGAGAGAGGATACTGTGATGTCGCGAAATTGTCACACGCAGCTCCTGCAACAGAGCTGCGCGAATTCGCCGACGATCGCCGCCGCCCATCGCCGTCGCTGTCCGCTTGCCGCAGCATGGAGGGTTCCGCTAGCCTCGGTGGGGCCGCATTGCCTATCGACAGCGAGGTCCCGCCATGCCACGAATTCTCGTCATCCACGGCGCCGGCATGAACATGCGCGGCAAGGTGCAGACCGAGATTTTCGGTCCGATGACCCTGCCGGAATACGATCAGCGCATCCGCGGCTACGCGGGCGAATTGGGCCTCGATGTCGAGATTTTTCATTCGAACATCGAGGGCGAGATCGTCAACCGGCTGTACGAAGCCAATGAGCGCGGCATCGACGGCGCGATCTTCAACCCGGCGGCATTCGGCTCGGGCTATCCGGCGCTGGTCGCGGCGATCTCGCAGGTCAAGTTTCCGACGATCGAGGTGCACATCTCGAACCCGATCCGCCGCGGGCCGGCGTCGCAAACGGCGGCGGTCAGCCACGGCATCGTCGCCGGGTTCGGCATCGCCGGTTACGAATTGGCATTGCGTGGCCTGCGCGACCTCCTCGCGAAGAAATAGCGCCCGCGCCCGGCGCACCCCTTGCCGCCGCGGGACGCGCGTGGGAGTCTGCGCGCGGCCGTAAGGGCAATGGGCTAAGGAGGCGACATGCGCATCGTCATCGTCGGTCAGCAGGCCTTCGGCAAGGCCGTCATGGAAGCGTTCCTGGCGCGCGGCGACACGATTGCCGGCGTGTTTGCGGCGCCGGAGCGGCCGGGCGCCCGCCCCGATCCGCTGGTCGCGGCGGCAGAAGAGAAAAAGCTGCCGGTCCATCGCTTCCCGAAATATTCCGATCCCGAGGCGCAAAACGCGCTCAGGGCTTGCGATGCCGAGATCGGCGTCATGGCCTATGTGCTGCTGTTCGCGCCGCCGGAATTCTGCGCGATCCCGCGGCACGGCATGATCCAGTTCCACCCGTCGCTGCTTCCGCTGCACCGCGGGCCGGCGTCGATCCCGTGGGCGATCATCCGCGGCCGCAGCGAAACCGGCCTGTCGATCTTCCGCCCGACCCCCGGCCTCGACGAGGGACCGATTATCCTGCAAAAGCGCTGCGCGATCGGCCCGGACGACACCGCCGGCTCCCTGTATTTCGATAAAATCTTCCCGATGGGGGTCGAGGCGCTGGTGCAGGCGGCCGATCTTGTCGTCGGCGGGCGCGCGACCGAGTGGACGCAGGACGAGAAGGCGGCGACCTACGAGGGCTGGGTGCGCGAGGCGGAATCGAAGATCAACTGGGCCAACCACGTCGATTTCGTCTATGACCTGATCCGCGGCTGCAACCCAGCGCCGGGCGCCTGGACGATGTTCACAGCGGAAGGCGGCGAGCCGCAAAAGCTCTATCTGTTCGACGCGAAGAAGATCATCGCGCCGACCTTCGGCACGGTGCGCGGCAAAAAGCTTGGCGAAGTTGTCAGCGCCGGGCCAGCGGGGTTGCGCATCCATGCGCAGGGCGGGTTTGTCGAGGTCTCGCGCGTGCGCCTCGGCGACGGCCAGAAGGTCAAATCGACCGATGTCGCGATCCCGCTCGGCACAATTTTGGGCGGGTAACTCCACCACGCGCCGCAATGCGGGCTAGCGGGCGATCCCGCCGGGGAAGGGCAGCTCGTATAAGAGCTCCAGTTGCGTCCCCTGAAACCATTGCGGCACGGGCGGAAAGCGGCGCACCGCCGCGACCATTTGTTCAACGCGCTCGTCGATGTCGTGATAGCCCGAGCTTTCGGCGACCGTAATGCGCGCGATCCGGCCGTCGTCCAGCACCGACAGCGCCAGCACCGTGCGGCCGTGCCGGCCCGCGATGAAGGATGGCCGCAGCATGTCGAAATGCTGCTTAATCAGTGCGTTGCAATAGGCGAGGTATTCGTCGCGGGTGGCGGCCGGGCCGAGCGCGCCGAGATGCGCCGGCGTGCGCGGCCGCGTCTCGCGGCGCGCCTCTTGCGTCACCGCCGGCTTGGGCTTTGGCTGCGGCAGCGGCAGCACCGCCTGCCGCGGCTGGT
>JASIAN010000328.1 GCA_030042035.1 Alphaproteobacteria bacterium
CAGCGGTCGCGGTATCGATATCCGACGCCATAGAGCGTTTCGATCTGCCCAAACTCCGCATCGACCGCCTTGAATTTTTTGCGCAGGCGCTTGATGTGGCTGTCGATCGTGCGGTCATCGACGTAGATGTGTTCGCCGTAAGCCGCATCCATGAGCTGGTCGCGGTTCTTGACGTGGCCGGGGCGCTGCGCCAGCGATTTCAGGATCAGGAACTCGGTCACCGTCAGTTCCACCGGCTGGCCGCGCCACGTGCACAGATGGCGCGCCGGATCAAGGCTCATCTGGCCGCGTGTGATGACGGGTTCACCCTGGCTTTCGTCGCGCTCGCGCGCCAGCTCGCCACGGCGGATCAAGGCGCGGATGCGTTCGATCAGCAGGCGCTGCGAAAACGGCTTCTTGATGTAATCGTCCGCCCCCATGCGCAGACCGAGCAGTTCGTCCACCTCGTCATCCTTTGAGGTCAGAAAGATGACCGGGATGTGGCTCTGGCGGCGCAACTGGCCCAACAGCTCCATGCCATCCATGCGCGGCATCTTGATGTCGAGCACGGCGAGATCGACCGGCTGCGCCGTCATGCCGCGCAGCGCTTCCGTCCCATCGCTGTAGCAGTGGACGGCGAATCCTTCGGCCTCAAGCGCCATCGACACCGAGGTCAGGATGTTGCGATCGTCATCTACAAGCGCAATCGTACTGGTCACGGAATCCCCCAGACATTCGCCGCGGCGGGCAGCCCCGAACGTGGCGCTCTCTCGCCTTAAATATGGCGGCGCAGCGGCAAACACAAAGGTGCCGGCCGATTTGCACCGGCAATAAGCGCGGATGTATGCTGATACGACCGGTGGCGCGCTTCCGTGCCCGTAAAGAGTGGCGCGCTTCCGTGCCCGTAAAGAAAGGATGAGGATGGAACTGCCGACGAGCGGCGGGAAGAGTGAACCGGCGACGGCGGCGCGGCGGCTCGTGCGCTGCTGCGGTCACGCCGCGCTTGCCACGAGCCTCGACGGCTGGCCGTATGCTTCGCTGGTTGCGGTGGCCTGCGCGCCTGACGCAACGCCGCTCCTCCTGCTGTCCGATCTGGCGCAGCATGCGAAAAATATCGCGGCGGATCCGCGCGTCTCGCTGCTTTGCGCCGAACCCGGCGCCGCGAGCGATCCGCTGGCCGCCGCTCGCCTCAGCCTCCTCGGTCGCGCCGAACGCTGCGACGACCCCGCTCTCGTCGCGCGTTTCGCGGCCCGCCATCCGGGTTCCGCCGATTATGCGGCGTTCGCGGATTTCCGGTTGTACCGCGTCATCATCGAGCGCGGGCATCTGGTTGCCGGCTTCGGGCGCATTTCCTGGATCGCCGGCGATGCGCTGCGGTTTACGGCGGATGCCGCCTCCCTCGCTGCGGCCGAAACGGACATCGTCGCGCACATGAATGATGACCACGCCGACGCGCTGGCGCTGTATGCCGAGCGTCTCCTCGGCCGCGCCGGCGCGGGCTGGCGGATGACCGGCATCGATCCGGAAGGGATCGATCTGCGGCGCGCGGCGGAGACGGCACGCCTCGATTTCGCCGTCCCGGTGCGGTCGGCCGAGGCGGCCCGAGAGGCGCTTGTCGCGCTCGTCGCGGCGGCCCGGCAGGCCTCTTCCGCGGGTTGAGATCGGGGTCACAAAAACCTCGCGCGGGTTGCCGCGGCGGTTGGAGGGACGCGAGGATTAGGGGGAGATCCTGCCGCCGGCCGCCGTCATCCTGCTCGCACAGCGCTGGGTCGTGCGCGGCCTGATCGAACCGGAGAGATAATGTGGGCGAGGTGAATTATCGCCAGGCCGCACTCGGCGACGCGGCCGACATTCTGGCGTTCCTGATCGCGCTGGCGCCGGAAATCCCGCTACAGGTCGATACGCTCCAACGCGAAGAGGCGCTTTATGCGCTGATCCGCACCTGCGCCCGCTCCGGCGAGTCGTGGCTGGCCTGTGACGCGGCCGGCCGGATCGTCGGCTTTGCGCTGGCCGAGCGCGCCGAGCGCGGTCGCCATTACGCCGAGCACGAGGTCCTGGAGTTGCGCCACGCGGGCGTCGCGGCGGCGTTGCGCGAGGCGGGCGTTTTTGAGGCGCTGGTGAGGCGCCTGCTCGCGCGCCTGGTGCCGGTGGTCGCGACGGTCAGCCCGCACAACCGCTTCGCGATGGCAGAGCGCCTCGAACGGCTCGGCTTTCGGCCGGCCGCCGCTGCGGGCGGCGGACGCCGCTACCGCTGGGAACCCGGCAGCAATCCTTGATGCTGTTGCGAACAACTTAAGCCATTCTCACATTGTCGCGGCGATGGTGCGCTTGCCGGCGCACGACCGGCAGTCTATCTTGGGCGGTAATCGGCTAATCCTGCGACGGCACGCCGCGTGCACGGTAGGGCCCGCGAGGATGGAGGAAGGCTTGGACCAGACGGATAACCCCGTAGCGGCGCGCGCGCCGCGCTTCGGCCTCGTGGAGCAGGGCATTCACCATCTGCATCCGGTGCATTGGAACCTGACGGCGCCGCACCTTTACGAGGAGGCGGTGCGCCGACACGAGGGCGAGATCGGCCTCGGCGGCAGTTTTGTCGCCAGCACCGGGCGCCACACCGGCCGCTCGCCGAAGGACAAGTACATCGTTAACGAACCCGGCACAAACGACACGGTGTGGTGGGGCGACATCAACCAGCCGCTGTCTCCTGAGCGCTTCGCCGGCGTGCAGCAGCGCATGCTCGCCTATCTCCAGGGCCGCGAGATTTTCGTGCAGGATCTCTATGCCGGCGCCGACCCCGACTATCGCTTGCCGGTGCGGGTCATCACCCCCAGCGCCTGGCACAGCCTGTTCTCGCGCAACATGTTCATCCGTCCGCATCAGGCCGAGCTTGAGGATTTCGAGCCGGCCTTTACGATCATCCATGCCCCCGAGTTTCGCGCCATCCCGGAACTTGACGGCATCCGCTCGGAGACCTGCATCCTCGTCAATTTTGCCGAGCGGCTCGTTCTGATCGGCGGCACGCGCTACGCCGGCGAGATCAAGAAATCGGTGTTCGGCTACCTCAATTTTGTGCTGCCGACGCGCGACGTTTTGCCGATGCATTGCTCGGCCAATGTCGGGCCGAACGGCGATTGCGCGATCTTTTTCGGCCTTTCCGGCACCGGCAAGACGACGCTGTCGGCCGATGCCGCGCGCACGTTGATCGGCGATGACGAGCATGGCTGGAGCCCCAAAGGCATCTTCAATTTCGAGGGCGGCTGCTACGCCAAGGTCATCAACCTGTCGCCGACCGCCGAACCCGAGATTTATGCGACGATCACCCGTTTTGGCACGGTGCTGGAAAACGTCGTGCTCGACCCGGTGAGCCGCATGCCGGATGTCGATGACGCGAGCCTCACGGAAAACACGCGCGCCTGCTACCCGCTCGACTTCATCCCGAATGCCGACGCGCATGGCTTGGCGCCGCATCCGAAAAACGTCGTCATGCTGACCTGCGACGCGTTCGGCGTCATGCCGCCGATCGCCAAGCTGACGGCCGAGCAGGCGATGTACCATTTCCTGTCGGGCTACACGGCGCAGGTCGCCGGCACCGAAGTCGGTCTCGGCAAGGAGCCGAAGGCGGTGTTCTCGACCTGCTTCGGTGCGCCGTTCATGCCGCGGCATCCTTCCGAATACGCCAAGATGCTTGGCGAGCGCATCGCGCGCTACAAATCCGATTGCTGGCTCGTCAACACCGGCTGGTCGGGCGGTGCCTATGGCGTCGGCAAACGCATGGCGATCGCGCATACCCGTGCGCTGTTGCGCGCCGCTCTTAATGGCTCGCTCGCCCACGCGCCGATGCGGCAGGACTCCAATTTCGGCTTCCTCGTGCCAGAGAGCTGCGCCGACCTGCCACCGACCGTGCTCGACCCGCGCGGCACCTGGTCGAACAAGACCGCCTATGACGAGACGGCGCGCAGCCTGCGCGGTAATTTCGAGCGCAATTTCAGCGAGTTCGAGCCGTTCGTCGGGAGCGACGTCAAGCGCGCTGCGATCCGCGCCGCCGCGTAAAAGCGGCGGCGGCGCAGTCGCGTCGGCGTCTGTAATTTAGTGCCCTGAGAGCGGTCCCCAGCTTCGCGGCGGACGGGCGGCTAGCGGTGTCACACACCGCCAGCCGCCCATCACGATCCGCCGCGAATTAGCTTTTTGCAGCAGGGTACCGGACGAGCGAAACACCGGAGAGCGGCGCTAGCTGGCGGTGGCCGGCTCGGCCGTGGCACGAACCGCCGACGCCGCGGCCACGACCCCGGTAGCAGATGGCGGTGCGGCGGCCAAGCCGGCTCCGGCGAGGGCCGTTTGCAGGGCTTGGCCGCGAACGCTGCCAAGCCCGGTACATGCGTCCCAGCCGGGGCCGGCAGGATAGCCGGTTACGTGGCCGTAGGAGTTGTTCGCCGGACCGGGCGCACCTTCGACGACACCGAAGGTTGTTGCCGGCAGGGTGTACAGAATCGGATTGAGAAAACCGGCTGACCGACCGAGGTTGGTATTAATCCGCGCTATCAGGCCTGCGTAGAGAGGCGCCACCGCGCTGGTGCCACCGACCGGCTGCGGTTGCGAGCCGTTGATGACCTGCAGGTAGCCACTGTTTTCGCTAGCGTTTCCCGCAATGTCCGGAACCCCGCGACCGGGCTGACTGGTACTGATGCGCACGGGCACCGACGCCGACGCCTGATAGGGTGGAACCGGGAACCGCGCGCTGACGCCGCCGCCAGTCGCACCGCGTCCAGCGGCGCCGACATCGTTCCAGACATATTCGTCGAAGGACGGCCCATTGACGTTGCCGACGGTCGTACCGCCGCAGGCCGTCACCCAGATATCGCTGGCCGGGTAGCTGGTCTGCGCCTCGGTAGCGCTTTCGACGAATGCACCTGTATCTCCTGAAGACACCAATACGGTGATCTTGTTGGTTGCAGCGTCCTCGAACAGACCGCTGATCTGCGCGAACTCGCTGTCGGAAAAGTTTGACGTCCCTTCGTCGTCCGGCCCCCACCCATAGCTGATCGAGATGACGCTGGGGGTCGGCTCACCCGCCTGGGGGTGGATCATCATCTGCAAGGTGTGAATGATGTTCTGCGTTTCGCCGCCGGCGAAATATACGGCGATCGTGGCCTTCGGCGCGATCGCGCCCGCCACCGTGATGTCGAGACCGGTTTCACCGTCAGACTGGCCCGAGTTCTGAACATTGTCGACCGGCACGTCGATGATGTGCGGCATCGGCAGTCCTCCCAGCGCAGCCATGGTGGCGGCGATGTCCGATATGGCGTAGCCGGCGGCACCGTCATTGGTCTGCATTTCATAGAGGCCGATCGTCTGTCCCGAGCCGTCGCCCGTCGGGAAGCCATACAGATTGGCTACCTGGATCGGCGTCAAAGGCTGGGTATTGGGGGGATCTCCGACGCCGCGCCGTTTAACTGTAGAAAAGTGCTGGGCGTGAACTTGGCGATTGGTTAGGCCAACGACCGCTTCGACGTATGGAGCGATGGTCGACGGAAGGTTCACCGGGCCTTCGTGACTGCGATAGGTGCCGCGCTCGTAGGCGTAGTCGTGGAGTTGAACATTAAAGGCTTTATTGACCGCATCGGCGGTTCCGCGAACGATTACGGAACGCCGAGCGATGTCGGATTGTAGGACCTGCAGGCCGGCGTCCCTGGCAAAAGCGGCTACGTCAGCCAACTCCTTCGGATCGGCGCCGCGTTCGCTCGCAAAAGCCTCCCGCGTCGGCCGGGAAGATGCGCCGGCGGCGACCCGTCCGGCCTGCGCCACGGCAGGTCCCACCTTGCGCCGCAGCAGCAGGGTGAGGGTCACTTCTTCCGAACCGCGGGTCGGCTTGAGCCTTTTGTGACTGGCGGGATGCGGGTGCTCGCTGCCTTTAAGGGTTTCATAAGCGACCGACGATCTCATTTTAACCTCCCAGGTTTAGCGCTAGCGTGACCAAAGGTTCTCGCGGGATCCCGACTACGCCCGCGACGCCGCTCGCCGCGGTTCAGTCGACCTTTACGCCCTAAAAGATGCCTCCGACGGACGTGCGTACGCGCATGATTGGGCAGATGGCGCCGCATCCGCCGCATTGAGAGTATAAATTTAAAAAGTTGGTCCGGGCTGTGACCTAGTTCACTTTCGTGTCGTGCGCAAGTCTGTCAGAGGTGCGAATGTTGGCTTTTTACCCCAACTGAGCGGATGCAGCCGGCGTTGGGCAACGACCGCGATGGGGCAGCACCGGCGGCGCCGGCGATCCTAGCCACCGAGCCTCGTTCGTCAGGCGTGCTTTCGCACGTCGCTGATCTCCGATATCGTCGGTCCAGCGGCTTCCCCTCATGAGGATACGGCGATGGTGCAGGCGATCCGTTTTGCAAAGACCGGCGGACCGGAGGTTCTGGAATGGCAGCAGGTCGAGGTCGGCAAGCCCGGCCCGGGCCAGGCGCGCATCCGCCACACCGCGGTCGGCCTCAATTACATCGACACCTACCAGCGCAGCGGCCTTTATCCGATGCCGTTGCCGAGCGGCCTCGGCTCCGAGGCGGCCGGCATCGTCGAAGAGGTCGGCCCCGGTGTTGGCGGCCTCAAGGCGGGCGATCGCATCGCCTATGCCGGCGGTCCCTTGGGCGCCTACAGCGAGGCGAGGGTCATGCCGGCCGAGCGGCTTGTCCCGCTGCCCGCCGGCATCACCGACCAGCAGGGCGCAGCGATGATGCTGAAGGGCATGACGGCGTGGTACCTCGTGCGCCGCACCCATGTCGTAAAGCCCGGCGAGACGATCCTCATCCATGCCGCGGCCGGCGGCGTCGGCCTCATCGTCTGCCAGTGGGCGAAGCATCTGGGAGCAACGGTAATCGGCACGGTCGGCAGCGCCGACAAGGCGGCGCTCGCCAAGGCGCACGGCTGCGACCATCCGATCAACTACCGCACCGAAGATTTCGTCGCCCGCGTCAATGAAATCACAAACGGCAAGAAATGCCCGGTGGTCTACGACTCGGTCGGCAAGGATACGTTCTACAAGTCATTGGATTGCATCGCGCCGCTGGGGTTGCTGGCGTCGTTCGGGCAATCGTCGGGGGCGATCGGCCCCGTCGATATCGGCATCCTCGCCGCCAAGGGGTCCTTGTTCCTGACCCGCCCGACGCTCAACACCTACACCACGACGCGCGAAGACCTGTTGACCGCGGCGAACGAATTGTTTGACGTCGTCAAAAAAGGCGCGGTCAAGATCGAGATCAACCAGACCTATCCGCTGCGCGAGGCGGCGCGCGCCCACCGCGATTTGCAGGACCGCAAGACGACCGGCTCGACCGTCTTCACCGTATAGCGAGCGTGTCGCCGGCGGCGATCTCGCCGCCGGCCGCCACCTCGGCGTAGATGCCCATCAGGTTGTGGCCGAAATGGCGCTGCAATGCGGCCGGGATGTCGAGGTCGCGCGCGGCGGTCGCCGGATTGACCTGGGTCGCGGCGCAGCGGGTGATCACCGAGACCACCCGCAGCCGCGCGCCGCCCAATAGAACCTCGCGGCCGATCCAAGCAAGCTCCTCCCAGGCCGGCACGCCGCGTTCGAAATAGACATTGGCGCGAAAGCGCAGCGGTTCGACCGGCACGCCCATCGTCTCGGCGAGCGCGGCGATGCTGTTGAGGTTGATCAGCGAGACATATTGGTCCGTCGAGGCGTTCGCCTTGCGGCGGGCGTCGGCAAAGGCGTGGCCGGGCGCCGCGACGACGCGCAGCGGCCGCGCGACGCTGTCGCCGAGAAGATCGCCGACAAAATCGCCAATCGCGCGGCAGCCTGCGGGATCGCCGAGCGAGGCGCGCAGTGCCACCGTGCCGTCGCGCGCGATCGTCAACTCGCCGGTTGCCGAATCGAACCGCGTGCCGAGCTGCGCCAGGCGTTCGTCGCGCATCAGCATCGCGAAATGCGTCTTCGGCAGCCATTCCGGCTGTTTCGGATCGAACCGGGTCGAGGCCAGCGCCAGCGCGAAGCGGCGATCCTCGGGCAGACACTTGCCCGGCGTCAGCGTCACCCGTTGGAGACGCTCGGGGCTCAGCCCCTTGACCGGGTAGCGATAGATCGCGGCAATCGCCGTCGCCATGGCATCCTCGTTGGCGTGCGTCGCGGGCGGGTGTTATACCCGATTACGGGTGCGGCGCGCGAACGCGGCGAAGGCGGGTTCAACTGATGACGGCGGTCAATGCGGGTCACAACGCGGCGGCAGCGCGGCGATTGCCGAGCGGCCGCGGTCCGCTCCGCCGGCTGCGGGCCGCGCTGACGATCCTCGCGCTTGCCGTATTCGGGGTCGTCGGTTCCTACGCTGCCTATTGCGGCGTCATCATCGTGGAGGGCAATTTCCGTGCGGTGCAGCCGGGCGTGCTGTACCGCTCGGCGCAACTCGGCCCAGGCGAACTGGAGCTGTTCGCACGAGGCTACGGCATCAGATCGGTGCTCAACCTGCGCGGCGCCAATCCCGGCCGGTCCTGGTACGACGGTGAGATCGCGGCTGCGCATGACCTCGGCATTGTGCATTACGACTATGGGCTCTCCGCGAAGCGTGTTGTGACGCCGCGACAGATTGTCCAGATCCTCGCGATCGTGCGCGGCGCGCCGAAGCCGTTGCTGATCCATTGCGCATCGGGCGCCGACCGGTCGGGCCTCGTCGCAGCGCTCTACGACTATGCGATCCGCGGCGAAAGCGCGGCCGAGGCCGACCGGCAATTGTCGCTCGCCTACGGGCATTTTCCCTATCTGACGAGCCGGACCGGCGCGATGGACAGGAGCTTTTGGGCGTTCGTCGGCGCGCCCTCCAACCTTGCGCGCAACTGAGCCTTCCTCCGAAATGCCGGGAAAGGCCTGCGCTGTCCTCGTGCTTGCTGCGCTCGCCGTCGCGCCGAACCCGGCGGCTGCTGTCGGGGTGCGGCAGCATTGCGTGCGACCGGCCGTCGTGTTGTGGGGCGACGGTCGGCATGACGACACGAAAGCGCTGCAGGCGTGGCTCGACGGCAAGGATGCGCTGTGGGGCGAGAGCGGCGCGCCGGTCGGGGCAACGATCGCGTGGCACGATTTTCTCCTGTCCTCGGCGATCTATATCGAGGCTGGCAGCGGCCGCACGCTCGACCATTTCCGCTTCTACTGGCCGCAGCGCGGCGAGGTCGTGACCGGCGCCACGATCCGCGCCGGCCGCGATCCGAACCGGGCGCCGACGATGACCGGCGTCCGTATCGTCGGCGGCGACCGGAGCGAAGGAAAGCCGTTCTCGCTGCCCGACCTGACGCCGAATCCGCACGAGGCGCCCTGCGGCGTCTCTTGACATTGCGGCTGTTCCAGCAGCGGACGGCGCCGGCTGCAGTTAACCAACTATTGTATAGAAGTTGGCGCCACTTCCATGCTGAGTTAACCGCGCTGGGCGGCCAAGAGTCGTTGCTGATGTTCGCGATCACGGTCTTGCGTTGCGCGCTGCAGGCGGTGGCGCTGACGCTCGGGAGCCTCGGCGGGTTCTGTTTGATCATGAGCTGCCGGGAGCCGTCATTCGTCGGTTCTGCCGTGTTCTTTTTTGCGGTCGCGAGCGCCATTGTCTGGTCGCTGCCGCAAAGCTGAAGGCAGCGTCAGCCGCGTCATCGGCGCCGGCGACGCCCGATGCGCCGCGGCTTGAAGCGCCGGCCGGCGCGGCGTATCTGAGGGCCACCAGCGCAGGATCGGCCCGCGATGCACGCCGCTATCGTCATTTTCCCGGGGTCCAACCGCGAGCGCGATGTCGCGCTCGCGTGGAAGCGCGCGAGCGGCCGCGAGGCTGTCCGCGTCTGGCACCGCGAGGCGAGCCTGCCCGACGACGCCGATCTGATCATCCTGCCCGGCGGGTTCGCCTACGGCGATTATCTGCGCTGCGGCGCGATGGCGGCGCATTCGCCGATCATGCGCGAGGTGAAGGCGCGCGCCGAACGCGGGGTGCCGGTGCTTGGCATCTGCAACGGCTTCCAGATCCTGACCGAGGCTGGGATGCTGCCGGGCGCACTGTTGCCCAACCGCTCGCTCGCCTTTACCTGCAAGGACGTCCATCTGCGGGTCGAGAACAATCAAACGATCTTCACCTGCGGCTACGCCGCCGGCCAGACGATCCGCGTGCCGGTGGCGCACCATGACGGCTGCTACGCGGCCGACGCCGACACGCTCGACCGGCTCGACGGCGAGGGGCTCGTCGCGTTCCGTTACTGCAGCCCGGCGGGCGATCTCACCGAGGAGGACAATTTCAACGGCTCGGCGCGCGCGATCGCAGGCATCTTCAACCGCGGCCGCACCGTCTTGGGGCTGATGCCGCACCCGGAAAATGCAACCGATCCGCTATTGGGCGGCACCGACGGCCAGGCGTTCTTCGCCGGCCTCGTCGCCGCGCTACAATGACGGCTGGCGATAACCCCATCAAGCCGCTCGGCATCGGCGAGGTCGTTGTCCGCGTCGCCGATCTCGACCGATCGATCGCGTTTTATCGCGATGTTCTCGGCTTCGAACTGATCCGCGTGCTGCATGATGCGATCGCGTTCATGCGAGTTGCCGACGGGGTCAAGGGGCATACGCAGATCATCGGCCTGTTCAGCCGCGACTGGCCGGCCAACCGCAAGGGCAAAACCTGGGACGGCTGTGAACCACGGCTGTCGACGCTGCATCATTTCGCGATCGAAATCGCCTTCGCGGATTACGGCCGGACCCTCACCTATTTAACGGAGCAGGGCCTCAGCCCGGACACCGCAATCCACGAATGGATCGGCTGGCGCTCTATCTACATCGCCGATCCGGACGATAACACGGTCGAATTTGTCTGCTTCGACCGGTCTGCCTTGGCATGATCCGCCTCCCGTTAAAGCGCCCGCAAAACTCGCCATGGCCGGGCTTGTCCCCGGGCCGCGCGGAGCGCGGACCCGTGGGCCGCGCATGACGCATCAAGGGCTGCCGATGGTCGGCGACCGCAGCAACGTCACACCGCAACTGGCGGCCGAGATGGGCCTCTCGGCCGACGAATTTGTCCGCGCCTGCGCCATTCTCGGCCGCACCCCGAACGTCACCGAAACCGGCATTTTCGCGGCGATGTGGAGCGAGCATTGCTCATACAAATCGTCGAAGGTGTGGCTGCGGCAGCTGCCGACGAGCGGCCCCCGCGTCATCTGCGGGCCGGGCGAGAACGCCGGCGTCGTCGATATCGGCGACGGCGAGGCTGTCGTCTTCAAAATCGAAAGCCACAACCACCCGTCGTT
>JASIAN010000329.1 GCA_030042035.1 Alphaproteobacteria bacterium
CGCATGCCGCGCCGGCACCCGAGCGCGCGGTCGTCCGTCCGCCGGCGCAGCATCCCGCGCCGGCACCCAAGCGCGCGGTCGTCCATCCGCCGGCGCCGCATCCCGCGCCGGCGCCGCATCCGGCCGAAAAGAAGAAAGAGGAGCAACATTGAGTGCCGCTGCGCTCGCAGTGGCAGCCAGCCGACGATCGGGCCGTCGCCGCCAGGGTGGCATGCGCGTTTGCCGCTAGAAAGCGGCGGCGAACCCGGCTATAGCGGCAGCTGGCAGCAGCGACAGGGCGAGTGAGATGGCGCTTCCCGACAGCATCAAGGCGCTAGGTGAGCAGATCGACGAGGGCGGCGAGGTTGCGCCGGCGCCCGAACTGTTTGAGGCTTACGATGTGTTCGCCGCCGAACTGGCGCAGATTTTCACGCAGCCGTGGCTGGCGGTCGATCATGCGAGCCGGCTCGTCGCGGACGGTGATTATGTGCGCGCCGATGTCGGCGCCCGTTCGGTCGTCGTCGTGCGCGAGAGCGAAGACAAAATCCACGCGCTGCGCAACACCTGCCTGCACGCGGGCTATCGCGTCTGCGAGGCGGAGGCCGGCAACGCCGAGCATCTTTATTGCGTCTATCACGGCTGGTCCTACGCGCTCGACGGCCTGTTGACCGACCCGCTGCTGCGGCCGCAGATGACCGATCGCTCGCGTTTCCGCCTGCCGCGCTACCCACTGCGCATCGACCGCGGGCTGATCCTTGTCGATCTGTCGCAAGTCGCGCCCGAGGCACCGCCGGCCGGGCCGATCGAATTGGGCGCATTGCCCGATCTCGGCGGCCGCGCGGTCGCGCGCCGCCAATCCTATAAGACGACGGCAAATTGGAAGCGCATGCGGCAGTTTCTGTGGGAGCAGCCGGGGCTGGTGTTCGGCGACGGCTGCGACGCGGTCATTGAATTGGGACCCTTGAGTTTTGTCGCGCTGCGTACCGGCGACGCGGCGCTCCTCCGCCTCAATCCCCGCTTCCCCGCCCAGTGCGAAATCGAGGTTGTCGAGTTGCCCAGCGCCGGCTCTGCGGGTATCGGTGACGCCGATCCGCTCGGCGACGCACTGCGCGACGGGAACGATGCGATCGCCGCCGCGCCGCTCGACCGGGGCTTCTGTGAATGGTACTGGCGGCTGATGGCGCCGGCCGCCTGAAGCCGGCGGGTTGGCTGGAGATAGAGAATAGTCCGGTGCCGTGATGGTTATCGTCCGCAGCAACGGCGCTGCGCCGCAAGCGCCCGGCATCGCCGTGAAGCTCGCCCGCCCGGCTCCGGCGAGCCTGCCGGACGCCGCCGACAAGACCGATTTCTTCTGCGTCGGAGACGCTGACGCGCTGGCTGCGCTGCGCGGCGCGGCGCGGGAGGTCGTCGAGTTGCGCGACGGCTATTACGAAGACGGCAAGGGTGGCGGCGTCGCGATCTGGGGCCAGGGCCGCTTCTGGGAGGTCCGCAGCGACCCGTTTACGGTCACGGAAGCCGCCGGCCCGTCGAAGCCCGCGCGACCCGCGACCCCCGACGCCGAGCACGTCGAGGTCCGCCGCGCCGTCTTCGGCGCTTAGGGCGACCGCCCCTCATCCTGTCCTCCCTTCCAACGCGGAGGATCGACGCGCCGGCGCTTGACCCGCGGGCGCAAAGGAAGATGCTGCGCCGCTGATCCGTTGCGGAGTCCGGCATGAACGAGTTCCACGAATTGTTTCCGCTCGGCGCGGACGATGCGCCCTACAAGAAACTGACCGGCGATTACGTGTCGGCCGGCTCGTTCGACGGCGAGCGCGTCGTCAGGATCGCGCCCGAGGCGCTGACCCTGCTCGCCCGTCAGGCCTTTGTCGATTGTTCGCATCTGTTGCGGCCCGGCCATCTGATGCAGTTGCGCGCTATCCTCGACGATCGCGAAGCCTCGGCGAACGACAAGTTCGTCGCCTTCGATCTTCTGAAAAACGCCAACATCGCGGCCGGCAAGGTCCTGCCGATGTGCCAGGACACCGGGACCGCGATCGTCATGGGTAAAAAGGGCCAGCGCGTGTGGACCGGCGCCGACGACGCCGCTGCGATCTCGGAAGGCATCCGCCGCACCTACACCGAGACCAATCTGCGCTACAGCCAGGTGGCGCCGCTGTCGATGTACGAGGAAGTCAATACCGGCGACAACCTGCCGGCGCAGATCGAGCTCTATGCCGAGCCGGGCGACGAATACCATTTCCTGTTCATCGCCAAAGGCGGCGGCTCGGCCAACAAGAGCTTTCTCTATCAGCAAACGAAGGCGGTACTGAACCCGAAATCCCTGCTCAAGTTCATCGACGAGAAGGTCCGTACGCTCGGCACCGCCGCCTGTCCGCCCTATCACCTGGCGATCGTCATCGGCGGCACGTCGGCGGAACTTACTCTGAAGACCGTCAAGCTCGCGAGCTGCCGCTATCTCGACAGCCTGCCGGCGGCGGGCAACAAATACGGCCAGGCCTATCGCGACCGCGATTTCGAGGCCGAGGTGCTCGAATTGACGCGCGGCCTCGGCATCGGCGCGCAGTTCGGCGGCAAGTATTTCTGCCACGACGTGCGCGTCATCCGCCTGCCCCGCCA
>JASIAN010000330.1 GCA_030042035.1 Alphaproteobacteria bacterium
CCAGCGCCGGGCGGAAGCCGCCCTGCGCGCGCTGGCGCAGCACCAGCGCGCCGACCAGCAGCAGATTGGCGAGGTTGAACAGGACGCCGACCGCAAAGGCCGGCGCGTAGTCGCCGAAATGATCGTACAGCGCGCCGGCGAACCAGCTGCCGAACGCCATGCCGGCCATGCTGACGAACAGCACCATCGGCACCCGCCACGACGCCTCGCGCGACGGGAAAAGCTCGCGGATCGCGATGACGTAGGCCGGGATGATGCCGCTGAACCCGGCGCCGTAGGCGGCGGCGATCGTGAACAGCCCAGCCTCGTTGCGGGTTGCCATAAAGGCCGCGATCGTCACCGCCTGGCAGAAAGACGCGGCAAAGACGGTCTTCAGCCCGCCGATGCGGTCGGCCGTCCAGCCCCAGAAGATGCGGCTCGTGAACGCGCTGGCCTGCAGCACCGACAGCATCAATGCACCCTCCTCGGCCGGGATACCGATATCGCTGCAGAACGCGACGAGGTGGCCCTGCGGGATCGACATCGGGATGCAGCAGCAGAAGCCGGCGGCGCACAGGATCGCCAGCACCGCATTAGGCCGCAGACCGAACACGTGCTGTCGCCGCTCGCCGGCGCTAGCCGCGACGTCGCCGGCCGCCGCGCTTGGCGGATGGCGCAAAAACACCGCAGCAACCGGCACCGCGACGACAATAACCGCGGCATAGAGGGCCATCGTCAGACGCCAGCCGCGATCCGTCATCGCGATCTCGAACAGGGTCGGCCATACCATGCCGGCGATGTACTGACCGGACGAAATCAGCGCCAGCGCGATGCCGCGCCGGCGGTCGAACCAGCGGCTGACATAGACGAGAAGCGGTGGATACAGCGCGCCGTTGCCAAGCAGCCCGACGAACAGCGCATGGCCGACGATCAGGGCCCACAGCCCGCCGCTGGCCGAGATCGCAAGTCCCAGGGCAATCATTGCAGCGCCGAAGCTGACCGTGACGCGGACGCCTAGCCGTTCCGCTACCTGGCCCATAACGATGCCGCCGATCCCGGTGCCGAGCCAGGTCAAAGCGCCGGCCAGCGCAACGAGCTCGCGCTCGGTGCCGAGGCTGTCGGTGATCGGCTTCAGCCCGACAATGGCAAGCAGCGGCGAACCGTATGAAATCGACAGCAGCCCCAGCACGATGAAGGCTGCGATCCACGAATCGCGCGACTCGATCGAAACCCGCGGCGGCGCGGCGGGGCCGGGTGATGCCGCGTCGACGAATTCGCTCACCCGCCCCCTCGCGCCACGCACTTACCCCGTTTTAGGGGTGAGCGCCTCTGATAACCCGCACCACATCGCTGCGGCAACCCGCCAATCCGCATCCCTTCGTTGCTTGCCGGCTTGTGTGATCAGCCGCGGCCGTATTTGCGATGAAAATAGGGCAGCACGCGGCGTCCCAGCGTCTCGATGACGCGCATGACCTTGGCCACTTCCATGCCCGGCCAGCCAAGCCGGAAGATGAAATAGTTCGAGTCGAGCCGGCCGATGCGTTCTTCGATCTGCGCGATCGCTTCTTCAGGCGTGCCAAGGATAAAGCGGTCGCGCGCGAGATCGGCGAAATCGACACGGAAACTTTCGTTGCCCGGCAGCGCCTTATCCTGCCCCCAATCGGCGTAGGCAGCGTACTTTGCTTCGAGATACGGGCGCGCCGTCGCAATCGCTTCTTCGTGGGTGGGCGCGACCAACAATTCGACGATGATCGGCCGTGCCGCCGGCATTGCCCGGCCGGCCTCGGCGAGCGCCTGGCGGTAGCGCTGCCATTGCCGCTCGATCGTCGGCAGGGCGGCGTGCGGGTTGATCAGCCACGAGAGCCCCAATCGGGCGGTGCGCAACACCGCGGCGTCGGCGTTGGCGGCGATCCAGATCGGCGGATGCGGCTGCTGCAGCGGGCGGATCGTGCAGGTCGCGCCATGCACCCGGAAAAAGCGACCCTCGAACGTCACGGCGTCCTCGCTCCACAGCCGCTTGATCAGATCCAGCGACTCGAGCAGCCGCGGCACCCGGTCGCGCCTGGTCATGCCGAAGGCCTCGTATTCGATGTCGCGATAGCCGATGCCGACGCCGAAGATGACGCGGCCCTCCGACATGATGTCGAGGCTGGCGATCTCCTCGGCCACCTGCACCGGGTTCAACATCGCCAGCAACAACACTGACAGGCACAGCTCCATGCCCGGCGCCTCGCCCGCGAGCCGAGCCAACAGCGGCAGGCTTTGCAGCGACTGGTAGGGCGGCGCCAGATAATGATGGCCGGCGGCCAGCGCATCGAAACCCGCCGCCTGCGCCAACCGCGCCTGCTCGACCGCTTCGCGGAAGCGCTGTACCGGATCATCGGAACGCGGCTGCTGTACATTGACGAACACGCCGAATTTCATGCTGCGCCCCTCGTCGCCGCTGCGCCTTGGCCTTCGGCCGAACCAGCCTGCGATGCTATATTGGGATTGTCTGCCGCCCGTGATCATAGGATCTCAGGGCGGGCGGCGCCGACGGCTTTTTGGAAAAGGTTGTAACCATGGTCCGCTGGTACGTCGTGGGTCTCGCCATCGTCATGCTAGCCGCGCCGGTCCCGGTGCTCGCACAAGCGGTGAACCCGGCCAATCCGTATCCGTCGGCCCTTCCGGCACAGGGCAATCCCGGTGCGGCGTCTCCGAGCCGCAATTATGGCACGAACCCGGCGAATTATGGGGTCGCGCCGAACCCGGCTGCGGCGTATGGCTCGAACCCGGCCAATTATGTCTCAACGCCCGAAAGCACAAAACGCGAAGCGACCCCGCAACAGCGAGCGGCGCAGCAGCAGAGCGGCCTCGACGAGGCTGCGGCGAAGAGCCTGCTGGAGCAAAAGGGCTACCGGAATATCGTCAGCGTCGAGGCGCATCCCAACTCGCTCTGGGTCTGGCAAGCGGACGTACTGAAAGATGGGCGTCCAACGCGGGTCGGCATCGATTATCGCGGCAGCGTTCTCGACCTCTCGACCCCCCAGGCCCGGCCCTGCACCATGCCAGGGGTGCAGGCCGGTGCCGTTGGCGGTCTTGCCGTCGGATCGCGCCTCTCCCAATCCGACGCCTGCTCCGGCCGCTGATCAGTCCGCCTCGGCGCTGATTTTGGCGAGACTCGCCCGCAACCCTCTGGTGCTGAGGCTCGCGCGGTAGGCGTGCTGCGCCGTCGCGACATCGATGAGGATCAGCGACCCACGACGCAGCTCGCGGATGATTTTCTTGGTTTCCGCGGCGGGAAAGATGCAATGACGCCGACCGGTGCAGCGGAACGCCGGGCCGGCATCGACGCGCAGCCTCGCCTCGCGCGGCGCCGGCTGACCAACGATCGCCACCGCCGCGGGGTTGAGTGCGACGAGGAGGGCAAAGGCGCCGGCGGCGCTGCCCACGTCGACGTCCTGGAAGACGCCGGTCACCGCGCAGTCGCCGTCAATCGCCCGCGGCTGTCCGCCAATCCGGCAATCGGCGGTCCAATTGTCGGCCTGAAATGTCACATCGTCGGCGGCTGCGACGCCAGCGAAAATCATCGCTGCTGCGGCCAGAGCCGCTGCCGATCGCCGGCGCGCGCGCATGCGCTCTCAGCGGAGCAGCAATGCTACCACCGCCGCAACAACGCCCCATCCGAGCAGCGACAGGCCAATGATCAACACCACCGCCGCCCTCCAGGAGAGCCGCTCGCCCGCCGCGTTGCGGGCGCGTCGACCGAGGTTGAGAATGTTCGAGAAGGTCATGGTTCGGATATGGTTAACGCCGCCGACGCGCGCAATCCCGCGCCGCGATCGGGCATAGCGGCCGCCGAATATCGCGCTGACCCGTTCCTGAGGCTGATCACGATCGGTCTGCTGCTGATCGATCTGATCGGTCTTTGTTCGCTGCTCGATCGAGAATATGCTAGCG
>JASIAN010000004.1 GCA_030042035.1 Alphaproteobacteria bacterium
GAACACGGCTTCGCGGGCGCGGTCGCTGGTCGGCCGCACCGCCGCGCCGGCCGGCGCGGCGAGCCGCCGTCCACGATGCACGCCGCCGACGATGCGCAGGCCGCGCGGCTTTGCGTCGGCGGCGCTAATCCGCGACGCCATGGCCGCGCTTTGGCACCAGCACCGTGCGCTCGTAGGTCATGAACACGCTGCCGTCGGATTTCTTGCCGGTCGTACGCACCGTGACGATGCCCTGCGCCGGTCGCGACCGCGATTGCCGCGTCGCGATGACCTCGCTCTCGGCATAAATCGTATCGCCGACAAAGACCGGCGCCGTGAGCCTGATGTCGGTCCACCCGAGATTGGCGATCGCCCGTTGGCTGACATCGGCGACGCTCATGCCGGCGACGATCGCCAAGGTCAGACAGCTGTTGACGACGGGACGGCCGAATTCGGTCGTCGCTGCGTAAGCGGCATCGAAATGCAGCGGGTGCTGGTTCATCGTCAGCAGCGTGAACCACGTGTTGTCGGCCTCGGAAATCGTGCGGCCGGGACGATGCTCGTAAATGTCGCCGACCCTGAAATCCTCAAAGCAGCGTCCGGCCTCGGCACGCCAACGCCCGGGCGCAACCTCCTTCGCCACCGCAACCATATCGACCTCCCGGACGGCATCCTCCCGCCTGTTATCACCACGGAGACACAGAGAACACGGAGAAGGTAAGCTCGCGCCGTGCCTTCTGTTTCTCCGTGGTGAGCTTCTATGACGAATGCAGCTGACGCCGAACAGGACCGATTGATCCTTGACAGCCTCGGCCGGTTTCTCGAGCGCGAGGTAAAGCCGCATGTGCACGCCCTCGAACACGACGACGTCTATCCCGAGGCGATCGTCGAGGCGATGAAGTCATTGGGCTTGTTCGGCGCGACGATCGGCGCGGAATACGGCGGACTTGGCCTGTCGGCGACGACCTACGCCAAAATCTGCGAACTGGTCTCGACCGTCTGGATGTCATTGGCCGGCATTTTCAACTCGCACCTGATCATGGCCGCCGCGGTCGAGCGCTTCGGTACGCCCGAGCAGAAGGCGGAATTCCTGCCGCGCTTTGCGACCGGCGAATTGCGCGGCGGGCTGGCGCTCACCGAACCCGATTGCGGCACCGATCTGCAGGCGATCCGCACGACGGCGCGCCGCCGCGGCAACGACACCTATGTCATCAATGGCACGAAGATGTGGATCTCGAACGGCATCCACGGTCAGATGTTCGCGCTGCTCGTCAAGACCGACCCCGCGACAGAGCCGCGCCATCGCGGCATGAGTCTGTTCTTGGCCGCGAAGGGGCCTGGCTTCGCGGTCAGCCGCAAGCTCGAAAAGCTCGGCTATAAGGGCATCGACACGGCCGAGTTGACCTTCACCGATTACGAGGTGCCAGCCGACCGGTTGATCGGCGGCGCCGAGGGCCGCGGCCTGCAGCACGCGCTGGGCGGTCTCGAATTGGGCCGCATCAATGTCGCGGCGCGCGGCGTCGGCCTCGCGCAGGCGGCGCTCGACGAGGCGATCGCCTATGCCCAGGTCCGTCATGCCTTTGGCAAGCCGATCTGGGAGCACCAGGCGATCCAGCTGAAGCTCGCCGACATGGCGACGCAGGTCGAGGCGGCGCGTCTCCTGACCGAGCGTGCCGCCGGCATCTACGACCGCGGCGAGCGCTGCGACCTGGAGGCCGGGATGGCCAAGCTGTTCGCGTCCGAGGCGGCGGTCAATGTCAGCCTCGAAGCGATGCGCATCCACGGCAGCTACGGCTATTCGAAAGAGTTCAACATCGAGCGCTACTACCGCGACGCGCCGCTGCTGTTGATCGGCGAGGGCACCAACGAACTCCAGCGCATCATCATTGCCCGCCAGTTGATCGCCCGCAACAAGGTGTGACGGGCGATGCTGCCGGGTTCGTTCAGGCCTTCGGGTCATCACGGTCGAGCAATATGGCGCGGGACCGTACGGCTCGATGCAACTGGCCGATCTCGGCGCCGAGATGGGAAATTGCCGGGTTGCGCGCCGACAAAACAATCTTAACGCTGCGCCCGCCGCATTTTGCTTGTAATATACACGCATCACGGGTATCATCTTTGTGTTTGGCCGCATCGATACGTCGCCGGGTTCGGCCGCCATGCTGCGGCCCGGCACACGCGAACGGGGGCCGGATATGCGCAGCGGCAGGTTTGCCAGGCCGGCGACGGCGGGGCTGGGCCTTGGAGACGAAAGATTGCCCGTCCGCGCCGCCGTGCTGATCATCGCAGCCGCGTCGGCACTCGGCTGGATCATATTGATCGGGATCGGTGCCGCTTTGCTGCAGCTCTGAGGCGGCGCCGACGGATCGTCGGCGGGCATCCCGCTGCCGCTCGCCGCTCGTTCGATGCGTTCGTTGTCCGAACTCTCGCTGCTGGTTACGCGACCGTTGCTGGCGCTATTGTGCGCTCGTGCAGCAGCGGCGGAGGGTGCGATGGCGCGCAGGAGGCTGGATGTCGAGACCGTGGCGGAGGCCTATCTGGCGCTGTTGGCCGAGCGTGGCATCGAATACCTGTTCGCCAATGCCGGCACCGATTTCGCGCCGATCGTCGAGGCCTATGCGCGCGCCGCTCATGCCGGGCTGCCGGCGCCGAAGCCGATGCTGGCGACGCATGAAAACGTCGCGATCTCAATGGCGCACGGCTATGCCGCGGCTTCGGGGCGCGTCCCGGCGGTCATGGTGCATGTCAGCGTCGGCACCGCAAATGCCGTCTGCGGGGTCTACAACGCGGCGCGCGTCAACGTGCCGCTTCTGTTCACTGCCGGCCGCTCGCCGCTGACCGAGGATGGTCTCCTCGGCGCGCGCGACAATTACATCCACTGGGCGCAAGAGATGTTCGACCAGGCCGGCCTGCTGCGCGAGATGGTCAAATGGGATTACGAGCTGCGCAACGGCGTGCAGCTCGAAACGGTTGTCGATCGCGCGCTGACGATCGCGACGAGCCCGCCAGAGGGGCCGGTCTACCTGTCGCTGCCGCGCGAGGTGCTGGCCGAGAAGCTCTCCGGTTTTTCTTATGACCAGCCGGCGCGGCGGGTCGCGGCGTCGCCGCCGGCGCCTGATGACGCAGCTCTCGATGCGGCAGCGCGCCTGCTCGCGGCCGCGAAACATCCGCTGATCGTCACCGCCGATGCCGGCCGTGACCGCGCGGCGGTGCCGGCGCTCGCCGATTTCGCGGCGCAGTTTGCGATCCCGGTCGTCGAGTTCAACCGGCGGCACCTGTCATTGCCGGCGGACCATCCCTGCCACCTCGGCTATCAGCCGGCGCCGCTGTTGGACGACGCCGACGCCATCCTTGTCATCGAATGCGACGTGCCGTGGATCCCGAGCCGCAAGGCGCCTTCGCCCGATTGCAAGGTCGTGCAGCTCGGCATCGATCCGCTCTACAGCCGCTATCCGATCCGCGGCTTTCCCTGCGATGTTGCGATGAGCGGAGCGGCAAGGTTTGTGCTGCCACGGCTTGCCGCGGCGATGGCGCCGCTTGCCGATGAAGCCGCTGTCGCGGCACGGCGGGCGCAGATCGGCGAACGCAGGCGGGCGATGCTGGCATCGCTCGAAGACGCGCGCGCAGCGGCGCGGACGGCGCGGCCGATCAGCCCCGTTTGGGCCAGTGCGTGCCTCTCAGCGGCGCGCGATCCGGAGGGCATCCTCGTCAACGAATACACGCTCCTATCCGATCACTGCCCGTCGACGCGCCCTGGCGGGTTTTTCGGGTCGAGCCCCGGCGCCGGGCTCGGCTGGGGCGGTGGCGCAGCGCTCGGCGTCAAGCTGGCGGAGCCCGATCGCCAGGTCGTCGCGGTGCTGGGCGACGGGTCGTACATTTTTGCCAACCCGGTCGCGCTGCACCACGCGGCAAGCCATCACCGGCTGCCGGTGCTGTTTGTCGTCGTCAACAATGCGATGTGGGGCGCCGTGCGGCGCGCGACGATGGCCATGTATCCCAAGGGCGAGGCGGCGCGCAGCAACCGCCCGCCGTTTATCGATCTCGACGACCTGCCGGCGTTTGAACAGGTGTGCCAGGCGGCCGGCGGCTACGGCGAGCGGGTCGATGACCCGGCCGAGCTGCCGGCCGCATTCCAACGCGCCTTCCACGCCATCAAGGTCGAGAAGCGCCAGGCCCTCCTCAACGTCATCTGCCAAGGCCCCGCGGGGTAAGGCCGGGTCAAAACGCCCGCGGCAGGCCGGCTTGTCTCAAGATGGCGTTGGCAAGCGGTTTGCCGTCGATGTTCGCCGGCACCGTGAAGGTGCGATCCGTGATCGGGCTGTAGCAAATTTCATGGCTGCCCTTGCCCTGGCGCTCCCGCCGGCAGCCGGCCGCCGCAGGTCGGCGAGCGCGCGATAAAGGGTCGCCATTTAGGCGGCGGCAGCTTCGATTGTTTTGCGCTGCTCCGCCGTCAGGACTATGTCGATCCGCTCGCCGGCTTGCGCGGCGCCGGTGGCGACAAGCAGATCGGGCGCGAGTGAGAAAACCGCGTCCGATAGTTCCTCGAACGTATGTCCTTCGCAGCACAAGCCGGGCACATCGTCGCCATCGGTCCACCAGGTGCCCGATTCGGCGTCCCACCGCGCCGTCACACGATTGTTCTCACGTCGAACCTCAGGTCAGACCTGAGGCGGAATGTGCGCGTCGGAGGAACGATAGGCAAGGAGTGCTACGTCACTGCCGGTTGCGGCGCGCCTCGAAAAACCGGCGCAAGAAGGTGGCGGCGGCGCGTTCGGCGATGCCGCCGTAGATGTCCGGGCGGTGATGACAGGTCGGCTGGGTGAAGATGCGAGGCCCATGCTCGACCCCTCCGCCCTTCGGGTCGAACGCCGCGAAATAGAGCCGCCGGATATGCGCGAGGCCGATCGCGGCGGCGCACATCGGGCACGGCTCCAGGCTCACATAGAGATCGCAGCCGTCGAGCCGCTTCACCCCAAGCCGTGCGGCGCCCTCGCGCAATACAATCATCTCGGCATGTGCGGTCGGGTCATGGTCGCGCTCGACCCGATTGCCGGCCGCGGCGACAATCGCGCCGGCGGCATCGACCAGCACCGCGCCGACCGGCACCTCACCGGCGGCGCCGGCAGCTTCGGCTTCGGCCAGCGCGCGCGCCATCGCCCCATTGCCCGGCGCGACCGTCTCACCCATCTCGTCTCTACGCATCACATTCGACGGACTTTCATGGCATTGCCGACAACCGAGCCGCCGCAACGCATCGCTAAGCTCATCGCGCGCGCCGGCCTGTGCTCGCGGCGCGACGCCGAGCGCTGGATCGCCGAGGGCCGCGTCGCGGTCAACGGCAACGTGCTGAAGAGCGCGGCGCTGAGCGTCGGCGCCGACGACGACATTCGGGTCGACGGCAAGCCGTTGCCCGAGGCGGAGCGTCCGCGCCTCTGGCGTTATCACAAGCCGAGCGGTCTCGTCACGACGCATCGCGACGAGCGCGGTCGGCGGACGGTGTTTGCGGCATTGCCGGCGGGGCTGCCGCGGCTCGTGTCGGTCGGCCGCCTCGACCTCAATTCCGAGGGCCTCTTACTGTTGACGAATGACGGCGCGCTCGCGCGACGCCTGGAATTGCCGGCGACCGGCTGGGTGCGGCGCTACCGGGTGCGGGTGCATGGCGCCGTGGAGCCGGAGCGGCTCGCGACACTTGCCCGCGGCATCACGATCGACGGCGTCGCCTACGGCCCGATCCGCGCCACGCTCGACCGCCAGCAAGGCGCCAACGCCTGGCTCACGCTGTCACTGCACGAAGGCAGAAACCGCGAGGTGCGGCGCGTCCTCGACCATCTCGGCTATCCGGTGACGCGGCTGATCCGGGTCGCCTATGGGCCGTTCCAGCTCGGCCATCTGGCGCGCGGCGCAATCGACGAAGTGCCGCAGAAGGTCTTGCGCGAGCAGCTCGGAAACGGGCCGCGCTAGCCGCGGCCGACGCTCAGCTGCGCTGCACCAGTTCGATGCGATAGCCGTCGGGGTCTTCGATAAAGGCAATGACCGAGCCGCCATGTGCCATCGGGCCGGCCGGGCGCGGGATCTTGACGCCGGCGGCGCCGAGCTTTTCGCACGCCTGATAGACATCGGGGACGCCGATCGCCAGATGACCGAAGCCGCTGCCGAGCGTATACGGCTCTTCCTGGCCCCAATTGTGAGTCAACTCGATGACCGTGCTGTCAACTTCGTCGCCATAGCCGACAAACGCCAGCGTGAACTTGCCGGTCGGATAGTCGCGCTTGCGCAGCACCTTCATGCCGAGAAGATCGGCGTAGAAGTGCAGCGATTTGTCGAGGTCCCGCACCCTGAGCATCGTGTGTAAGAGGCGCGCCTTGCCCAGCCCCTCGGCCGGCCGGGTTTCGCTGTCGGTCAGTGTCATCGGAGGCTCTCCTTCGGTTGCGCGGCGAGGACCGCGAGAATGCACGCAGCGGCGGCGCCGCTCGGCGACAGGCCGCCGGGCGGGCGCAGCCGCTCTACCGCCTCACTATACGCCGCGCGGTGGGCGCTGCGAACCGCCTCGTCACGGATCAACCGCCCGAGCGCGGCAGCGAGCGGCGCCGGCGCACAGTTGCGGCGCAGATGCTCGGGCACGATCGCGCGGCCGACCAGCAGGTTGATGAGATTGACCTGGCGCACCCGGAGGATACGGTCGAGCAGCATCTCGGTCAGCGGATTGAGGCGATAGGCGACCGCCATCGGCACGCCGGCCAGCGCCAATTCGAGCGCCACCGTGCCCGAGGCGGCGAGCGCGGCGCGGCTGGCGGCGAAAGCGTCGTATTTGGCCGGCGCGCCACGCAGGACGATTGGCCGACCGGGCCAATCCGCAACGCCGCGGGCCACAAAATCGGCAACGGTCGCGACGGTCGGCACCGCGACGCGGAACGGTCCCACCGCGCGCTCGAGGAGCTGCAAGGTTTCGCCGAACACCGGCAACAGCCGGCGCACCTCGCCGGCGCGGCTGCCGGGCAGCACGCTGAGCACCAACTCGTCGTCGGCGATCCCGTGGCCGGCGCGAAACCGCGCGGCGTTGCCACGGTCGGCGCCGCTTTCCAATACCGGATGACCGACAAAGCTGGCGGCAAGACCCTCTTTTGCGAAATAGGGCGGCTCGAATGGCAACAGCGTCAGCAGGTGATCGCACCAGCGCGCGATATGGCGGGCGCGCCGCGGGCGCCAGGCCCATACCATCGGTGCGACATAATGAATGAGCGGCATCCGCGCGCCCCGCCGCCGCAGCCGTCCGGCGACGCGCCACGTGAAGCCGGAACTGTCGATTGTCACGACCGCATCGGGCAGCGCCTCGCGGACCGCCGCGACGGTCCGGCGAATATGGCGCAGGATGCGCGGCGCCCGCGGCACGACCTCGATGAGACCGCCGACCGCCAAATCGGACAACGGTACGAGGCTCGGCACGCCTTCCGCCGCCATCGCCTCGCCGCCGATCCCGGCGACCCGCAGCCCCTCGCCGACGCGAAGGCGCAGCGCGGCGATCAACGCGGCACCGAGCGCGTCGCCCGACGGCTCGCCGGCGATGACAAAGACGAACGGCGCGGTCGGCGCGCCGCCGGCATTCATTCGCCGCGGATCCCGATGACGAACAGCCCGGCTGCATCGGCGCGGCGGACCGCCTCGGCACGGTCGATAACGAGCGTTGCGCCGGCCTCGGCGGCAATGCCCCGAAGGCCACTTTCAGCCGCCAACAGCACGGTCTGCGGCCCGATCGTCGGCCGGTCGGCGCGGGTCTCCTGACCTGGCTTCGCCGCCTTGACGAGCACCCCGCCCGGCCCGCCGCGGCGCAGGCCGGCACAGCGGCGCAACAGGCCGTCGGTGCCTTCGATCGCCTCGACCCCGAGCACGAGACCCTGCTGCACGATGACCGCCTGGCCGATGTCGAGGGCGCCGAGAGCGCGCGCCAGCGCGAAGCCGCGAACGATATCGGCGTGCGCGTCGTCATCCGGCGCGACCGCGCCGAGCGGCCCTTCCGGCATGTCCGCCTCGCCGAGCAGGCGGTCGGGGCCGAGGACCCGAAAACCCTCGCGCTCCAATTCCTTGACGACGGCCGAGAGCAAACCGTCGTCGCCGAGCGCGCGGTAGCCGACGCGGGCGAAGAATTTGGCGGCCCGCCAATCCGGCCGCAGCATCGCCAGCGACGGGCGGGCAACGCCGCCGGCCAGCACCAGCTCGCCGACCCCGTGCGCGCGCAACAGGTCGAGGCCGGTCGCAGCGGCGCCGAGACGGCACCAGGCGTGCGGAACGCCGGCGACGGTCGCCGGCTCGGCGGCACCTTCGAGCGCCAGCACGAACACCTCGCGCCCGGCGGCACGACAGCCGTCGATGACGCGCCGCGGCAGGCCGCCGCCGCCGGCAATGACGCCGAGCGGGCCCGACGCGCCGGGCTCAGCCGCCATTGGCGCCCCTCGGCTGGCAGATCGCACGGCTCGAATCGGCGCGGATGAAGGCGATGATGTCAGCGACCGGCCCGATGCCGGCGTACCGCTCGGCCGTTTCGTTGACGCGCTCGTTCAGCGTGCCGCTCTCCGAGAACAGAAACTGGTAGGCGCTGCGCAGCCCCTGAATGTCGTCGCGGCTGAAACCGCGGCGCTGCATGCCGATGATGTTGAGGCCGGTGAGGCGCGCCCGGTCACCCATCACCTGGCCGTAGGGAATGACGTCGCGCTCGACCCCGGACATGCCGCCGACCATTGCGTGGCGACCGATCCGCACAAACTGGTGCACCGCCGACAGCCCGCCGAGGATCGCGTAATCCTCAACAATGACATGGCCCCCGAGCGTCGCATTGTTGGCCATGATGACATGATCGCCGATCTGACAGTCATGCGCGACATGCGCGCCGACCATCAACAGGCAGTCGTCGCCGACCCGCGTCACCATGCCGCCGCCCGCGGTGCCGGGGTTGATCGTCACATATTCGCGGATCGTGTTGCGGCGGCCGATGACGAGCCGCGACGCTTCGCCCGCATATTTGAGGTCCTGCGGCGCAAGACCGATCGATGCGAACGGGAAGATGCGGGTGCCTGCGCCGATCGTCGTCCGCCCGTCGATGACGACATGGGAAAGCAGCCTGACGCCGTCGCCGAGCGCGACGCCGCCGCCGACGACGCAATAGGGGCCGATTTCGACATCGCCGGCCAGCGCCGCGCCGGTATCGACAACCGCCGTCGGATGAATCCGGGGCATCGCCGCTAGTCGTCCATGATCATCGCGGCAAACACGGCTTCGGCCATCAGTTGGCCTTCCACCTCGGCGCGCCCCTCGAACTTCCAGACATTGCCGCGATGGCGCTGTTTCGTGACGCGGACGTGCAGCACGCTGCCGGGAAACACCGGCCGGCGAAAGCGCGCGTTATCGACGCTCATAAAATAAACCAGTTTCCCTTCGGAATCCGGCCCCAGCGTGTGGACGACAAGAACCGCGGCGGTTTGCGCCATGGCCTCAATGATCAACACGCCGGGCATCACCGGGCGGGTCGGGAAATGGCCTTGGAAATACGCCTCGTTGATCGACACGTTCTTGATGCCGGTGGCGCGTACATTGGCCACCGCATCGACAACCCGGTCGATCATCAGGAACGGATGGCGGTGGGGGATCATCTCCATGATCCGTTGCACGTCGATGTCGCTTCCCCGCTCGTCGGCGGCCAGGGCCGGATCGATCATCGCCGATCTTTCTTTCTTGCTAAGCGTTGCAGGATCGCTGTCTGTCGCATGAATAACGTAAACGGCACCGCCGGGTTGCCGCCCACCGTTTCGCCCGGCGCCACATCGCGCATCAACCCGGCCTTGGCGCTGATGCGCGCGCCGCTGCCGATTGTCAGATGGCCGGCCAGCCCGGCCTGCCCTCCTGCCATGACAAAGTCGCCAAGTTTCGTGCTGCCGGCAATCCCGACCTGGCCCGCCAGCACGCAGCCGCGGCCGATCACGACATTGTGCCCGATCTGCACGAGATTATCGATCATCGTGCCGGCGCCGATGACCGTATCGTGCCCGGAGCCGCGATCAATCGTCGTGTTGGCGCCGATATCGACATCGTCGCCGATCACGACGCGCCCGAGTTGCGGGATTTTGACCGGGCCTTCGGGGTCGGGCGCGAACCCAAAGCCCGACTGGCCGACGCGCACACCCGGATACAGAACGACGCGCTCGCCGATCACGCAGTGACTGAGCGTCACGTTGGCGCCGATGCGGCAATCGGCGCCGAGTTCGACGCCGGCGTCGATGACCGTGTTTGCTCCGATGCGGCAACGCGGGCCGATCCGCACACTGGCGGCGATGACAACAAACGGGCCGATGTCGCAATCGGGCCCAATCTGCGCGCTCGGGTCGATCGCGGCCGAGGCTGCACGCCGCGGCGCGACCGGCTTCTCGGGATAGAACGCCTGGGCGGCGCGGGCGAACGCCTTGTAGGGCTCGGCCGCCAGCAGCAGCGCCATGCCCGGTGGCGCCCGCTCGACGGCGCGTTCCTCGACGATCGCCGCACCGGCGCGCGAGCCGGCGAATGCCTCCAGATATTTGCGGTTGTCGAGAAATGTCAGATCGTCGGCGCCGGCGGTCTCGAGCGGCGCAACATCGGCAATGAGCCGCTCGCCATCGGCCGGGTTGCGCAACCGCGCCCCGGTCAGGCGGGCGAGCCGGGCGAGCGAATAGGGTCCGGCTCGTTCGAAGAAGCGAGGGTCAGCCATCGCCCGGCGCGCCACCGGCAGCGCGGCCGTTATCGCCTTTTTTTGGCCGCGGTGCGGGTCGGCGGCGCCGCCTGCTGCGCGGTCGGGACGTTGAAACTGACCTTCAGCGTCGGCAGCTCCTCATCCAGCCGTTGCAGCACCTCGTCCGTCACGTCAAAACTCTGATCAAACAGCACGAGTTCGCTGCGCTGCAGCACCAGATTGGCTTTCCGCTTCTTGGCGATATCGGTGATAATCCGCAGCATCACTTGTTGAATCTGCTTCAGGGCTTCTTCATTTGAGTACTCGAGTGTTTGGCGTTTCTGCTGGACACTGCGGTCGAGATCGTTGACTTGTTGCTGAAACGCGCGACCCTTCTCATTGAGCTGCTTGGGCGACAGCGTGGCCTGCTGGCGTTGCAGCGCATCGCGTTCGTGGCGCAGCGACTCTTCCTGCCGCGAAATTTCCTTGGCGTATTCGGCGCGTTTTGCCTCGATCTGCGTGCGCACCATTTTGGCCGACTTGGCATTTTGCAGCAGCGACTGGACATCCACGACAAGGATCCGCAACGCGGGGTTGCCGACCGCGACCGCGGGCGGCGGAGGCGGCGTCTTCTGCTGCGCCACGGCGGGGAGAGACAAGCCGGCCAAGACCAGGAGCAAGACCAGGGTGAACAATCCGGCACGCTTGCGCGACATCAGAACCTCGTACCAAAGCTGAAATGAAAGAACTGCGATTTGTCGAACGGTTGCTTCAAAAACGGCACCGCCAAATCGACTTCAATCGGCCCGAACGGCGAGTGCCATTCGATGCCGACCCCGCCGGCGCCGCGCAACGCGGAGGTGTCGACGATATGCGGCGGCCGGCCGCCGGTGAATTCCAGATCGGTCGGCGTCAGCGTGATGTGTTGCTGGTCGTTGCCAAACAGCGACCCGACATTGGCGAAAACCGAGCCCGAGAGGCCAAGCTCCTTTGGCAAGCCGAGCGGGACGCCGAGCGCGAGCTTGGCAGTATAGTACTCGTTGCCGCCGAGCGCATCACCGCTGATCGTGTCGCGCGGCCCGATGCCGGCCTGTTCGAACCCGATCAGATTGTCGCCGCCGACGAAAAACCGGTCTTGCAGCAGTACCGGCTGGCCGCCCCACCCGAAGATGTCGCCGGCTTCGCCGGTCAAACCCATTACCCAGTTCGGCCAGAGCGAATAATAATAGCCCGCGTCGACCTTGCTGCGAATATACTTCACCCCAAAGCCGGCGCCAGCGAAGTCGGTTCCCAGCGAAGTATAGTAGCCGGAGGTTGGTTGCAGCCGGTTGTCGCGGCGATCGTAGAGCAATACCTGACCGATCTCGGAGGTCAGATGGGTCCCCTGCTCGAGGGCGATGAACAGAGCGGCATCGCTCTGGACCTGGGTGATATCGTCGGAACGCGCCGTGTAATGCCAGGTTTGCCGCAGGTGTTCGCTGATCTGATAGCCGGCGCGCAGCGAGCCGCCATAGGAGAACTGGACGTAGGGCGGCGTCACGCCGCTGAAGAAATTGGCGGTCGGGCTGGTCTGCACTTCGAAAAGATCGAAGCCGGCGGCGAGGTTCCGATCGAGAAAATAGGGCTGGGTAAAGCTCAAATCGACCTGCTGGGCGCGCAGCGACAACGCCCCGCCGATCCGCACATCCTCGCCGCGGCCAAGAAAGTTTTGCTCGCGGATCGAGGCGTCGATCAGGGGCCCGTCGGCGGTCGAAAGCCCAAGGCCGAACGACAACTGGCCCGTCGACTGCTCTTCGACCTCCACCGTGATGACGGTGCGATCGGGCGCCGAGCCGGGACGCGTCTTGATATCGACCTTCTTGAAAAAGCCGAGATTCTTGATGCGATCCTTCGAGCGTTGCAGCTTGTTCTCGTTGAACGCGTCGCCCTCGACGAGGCGCATCTCGCGCCTGATCACCTTGTCGAGCGTGCGCACGTTGCCGGTGATGTCGATGCGCTGGACATAGACCCGTGGTCCCTGCTGCACGTCGAAGGTGATATCGATCGTGCGCGTCTTGCGCTGGCGGACGATCTCCGGCTTGACCTCGACAAAGGCGTAGCCATGATTGCCAAGCTCATCGGTCAACTTGGCGATCGAATGTTCGACCTCGTCGGCGTCGTACCAGTCGCCGGAGTGCACGGTTAACAGCGGCAGCACCTGCGAGCGCGGCACGCCTTTCAGCTTGATCGCGACATCAACCTTGCCGAAACGATACCGCGGACCCTCCTCGATCGTGTAGGTGATGATGAAGCCGTCGCGGTCGGGCGTCAATTCGGCCACCGCCGAGATGACGTGGAAATCGGCATAGCCCTCCGACAGATAAAATTTGCGCAACAGTTCGCGGTCGTAGGCAATGCGATCGGGGTCGTAAGTGTCGGACGTCGACAGGAAGCGCCACCATCGGCTTTCCTTCGTCGCAATGACGCCGCGCAGCGTGCTGTCGCTGAAGCGCTGGTTGCCGACGAAATTGATGCTGCGCACTTCGGTCGCTGGACCCTCGTTGATCTCGAAAACGAGATCGACCCGGTTCTCCGACAACTGGATCACCTTCGGATCGACAGTCGCGGCGAAATGGCCGCGCAAGCGGTAGAGCTCCAAAATGCGGCGAACGTCATCTTGCACCGCGGTGCGGGTATAGACGAGTTGCGGGCGCAGATGGATCGCCGGCTGCAGATCCTTGTCGGAGATGCGCGAATTCCCCTCGAAGGCGATGCGGTTGATGATCGGGTTTTCGACCACCTTGACGACCAGCGTGTTGCCCTCGCGGATCATCCGCACATCGGCGAAAAGCCCGGTGGCGAACAGCGCCTTCAGCGAGTCGTCGACGCGCTCGGGATCCCACGGGTCGCCCGCCTTCAGCAGTAGGTAGGAGCGCACGCTTGCCGCCTCGATCCGGCGATTGCCTTCGACCCGAATATTGGCGATGCGGCCGCCGGCCATCGGAACAGCGGGGGCCAGCGCGCGCGGCGCCGCCGCCGCGCCGGTCGCAAAAAGCACGGCGGCGAGCACGGCAAGCCAGCCGATAACGACACGCTTCGCCCCCACTCCCCCACCCCAAACGCTGTGTTCCGCCGATCGTGTCAGGTCGCGGTGTGCTTCACAACATCAATGAAAGACGTCGTTCCACGTCGCAAAGACCATCAGCGTCAGCACCAGCGCCAAGCCAACGCGAAATCCGTATTCTTGAGCGCGCTGGCCCAAGGGCTTACCGCGGATCGCTTCCGCCGCATAGAACAGCAAATGACCGCCGTCAAGCACCGGCACAGGAAACAGATTGATCAACCCAAGATTGATCGACAGCAGTGCCATGAACCAAAGCAGCGGAGCGATGCCGAGCTGAATGACCGCGCCTGAAATCTGCGCGATCTTGACCGGACCGCCGAGTTCGTCGACAGAGCGCTTGCCGATGACCATCTGCCAGACGGCGTCAAGCGTCGTCGCTGAGAGGTTCCAGGTCTCCTCGACGGCGCGGACGACCGCATCGGTCGGGCTGCGCCGGATATATTCGACCGGGCCGCCCTCGATGCCGAGCCGGCCGATCCGGTGCGTGCCCAGCCGATCTTTCTCGATGACCAGCCGCGGCGTCACGTGCAGTGTGACGAGTTTGCCGTCGCGCCGGACAACGATCGTCATTCGCACATTGGGATTGAGTTCGACGATTTGCTGGATGTCCTCAAACCGGTCGATCGTCTGCCCGTCGAGCCGCACAATCTCGTCGCTCGCCTTGAGCCCGGCAGCGGCGGCGGCACTGTCCGGCATGACCTTGCCGACCTTTGCCGGCGTATGCGGCTGGCCGAAGGTCATGAAAAGCGCCGCAAGCACGACGATGGCGAATACGAAATTTGCCAGCGGCCCGCCAGCGACGATCGCGGCGCGCTGGCCCAGCCGCTTGCAGTGGAACGCCCCCTCGCGTTCCGCCGCGGTCAGCCGTTCGCTCGAGGTCAGCGGAAGTCCGGATGTGGGGTCGGCGTCGCCGAACATCTTGACGTAGCCGCCCAACGGCAACGCGCTGATTTTCCACCGGGTGCCGGCGCGATCGGTCCACCCGAACAGCTCAGGCCCGAAACCGATCGAGAACACCTCGATCCTCACCCGGTTCCGCCGCGCGATCCAGTAGTGCCCGAACTCGTGCACGAACACGAGCACCGTCAGCACCACGACGAACCCCAGCACCATCCACGCAAAATGGAGCGGACTGCCTTGCAGCAGCGGCACTAGCAAATGCATGTCGATCCCATCCGTAGCATGCGTGCGCCGTTAGGCGAGTGCAGCGATCAGCCGGGCGGCCGCGGCCCGGGCGGCCTTATCGAGATCGTAGACGTCGTCCAGCGATTCAAGCCTGCCGCCGGGGAGGAGCTCCAGCGTGCGCTCGACGGTCGCCGCGATGTCGAGAAAGCCGATGCGCTCCTCGAGGAAAGCGTGGACCGCGGTCTCGTTCGCGGCATTGAGCACGGTCGGAGCGCCGGTGCCGGCGCGCAGCGCCTCGCGCGCCAGGCGCAGCGCCGGGAAGCGCCGCGGGTCCGGCAGCTCGAACGTGAGCTGCCCCACTTCGGCGAGGTCGAGACGCTTCGACGGGGCGGCGGCACGACCCGGCCAGCCGAGCGCATAGGCGATCGGCGTGCGCATGTCGGGCGAACCGAGATGCGCCAGCACCGAGCCGTCACGATAGGTCACGAGGCCGTGGATGATCGATTGCGGATGGATGACGGTGTCGATCTTCTCGGACGGCAGCCGGAACAGGTGATGCGCCTCAATGATCTCGAGGCCCTTGTTCATCAGCGTCGCGGAATCGACCGAAATCTTCGCGCCCATGCGCCAGGTCGGGTGCGCCACCGCCTCGGCCGGCGTCGCCGTGCGCATCTCGTCGTAGCTGCGCTGCCGGAACGGGCCGCCGCTGCACGTCAGCGTGATCTTCTCGATGCCGTCGGTACGGGTGAAGTCGAAACACTGCCAGATCGCATTGTGCTCGCTGTCGACCGGCAACAGGGTGGCGCCGTGCGCTGCCACCTCGCGCATAAACAGCGTGCCGGCGGAGACCAATACCTCCTTGTTGGCGAAGGCGACGATGCGGCCGCAGCGGACGGCCGCCAGCGTCGGCTCCAGCCCGGCGGCGCCGACGATGCCGGCCATCAGCCAGTCGGCCGGCCGTTCGGCGGCCTCGACCAGCGCGGCGCGGCCGCTCGCCGCCGCGATGCCGCTGCCGGCAAGCGCCTCCTTCAGCGCCGGGTAATCGGCCGGATCGGCAACCGCGGCGAAGCGGGCGCCGAGCGCCTTTGCCTGCTCGGCGAGCAAGACGGCGTTGCGGTTGGCTGTCAACGCCTCGATGACGAATTCGTCGCGATGACGCCGCAGCAGGTCGACCGTGCTCTGCCCGATCGAGCCGGTCGAGCCGAGGACCGACACTCGCCGCGGGCGATCGCTCATCGCCACGCCAGCACGCCGCCGCCGAACAGCGAGATCGCTGCGGCTGCCGGGACCACAGCCAACAGGCCGTCGAGCCGGTCGAGAAGGCCGCCGTGCCCGGGGATGAGGCCGCTCGTGTCCTTCACGCCGAACCTACGCTTGGCGACGGATTCCGCAAGATCGCCGAACTGCTCGACGAGCGCAAGTCCCGCGCTGGCCAGCACCAGCGGCAGCGCCGAGGATGCGCCGACCAGGCCGGCCGTCGCCCAGCCGGCGAGCGCGGCGCAGAGCGCGCCGCCGAGGAGCCCCGCCCAGGTCTTCTGCGGGCTCCAGCGCGGCGCAAGGCGCGGCCCGCCGATCCGCCGCCCCGCCGCATAGGCGCCGATATCGGTGGCCCAGACGATCGCGAAAATCCACAGCACCGCCGGCCGCCCGCCACCCGTCGCCCGCGCCAGCCACAACAGCAGCACACACGGCACCGCGAGCCACAGTGCGCCCGCCGCCAGCCACAGCGGGTCGCCGCCCCGTTCGCCTCTCGCAACCGCGAACACCACCGCAGTGCCCGCGGCGCTCACCGCGATGGCGTCGCCGATCCGGCCCGCTGCAGCCGTTGCGATTGCGGCCAGCACGCCGGCGATCAGCACAAGCCCGCTCATCCCCACCGCGCCGGCACGGCACAGCCGAGCCCATTCCCACGCCATGCCGACCCCCGCCAGCGCCGTCAACAGCGGCAGCCACGGCCACCCGAACCATGCCGCCGCAACCGCCGGCGGCGCCAGCGCCAGTGCCGAGAGGACGCGCCGCCGCAGCGCACCGGGCGCCGCCGCCGGTCCCGTTTCAGAGCGTGCTGACAGTTGCACCGTAGCGCCGCTCGCGGCTGCCATATTCGGCGATCGCCTGTTCGAGATCGGCCCGTCCGAAATCCGGCCACATGGTTTTTGTGAAGACCAGCTCGACGTAGGCGCACTGCCACAACAGGAAGTTGCTGATGCGCTGCTCGCCGCTGGTGCGGATCAATAGGTCGGGATCGGGCAGATCGGCGGTGAACAGGTGGCGGGCGAACAGCGCCTCGTCGATCGCCGCGACGGCAAGGCGGCCGGCGGCCGCCTCGGCGGCGATCGCGCGCACCGCCGCGACGATCTCGGCCCGCCCGCCATAGGACAGCGCAACTGTCAGATTGACGCCGAGGTTGTCGCGGGTCAGCGCCTCGGCGTCGGCGATCATCCTGACGATGTCGGCGGACAGCCGGCTGCGGTCGCCGATGACCCTGAGACGCACGCCGTTTTTGTGCAGTTCGGCGATTTCGCCGCGCAGATAAAGGCGCAACAGGCCCATCAGGTCGTCGATCTCGTCCGCCGGCCGCCGCCAGTTCTCTGACGAAAACCCGAACAGCGTCAGGTAGGGAATGCCGAGTTCGGCCGCCGCCACCAACGTGCGCCGCACCGCTTCGGCGCCGCGCTGGTGGCCGGCGATGCGCGGCAGGCCGCGGGCCTTCGCCCAGCGGCCGTTGCCGTCCATGATGATCGCGACGTGGCGCGGCGGAGCAACCGGCAGTTTCATCAGACTTGCAGGATTTCTTTGTCCTTTTGCGCCAGCGTCTGGTCGATGCGCTTGATGTGGTCGTCGGTCAGGTGCTGGATGTCGTTCTGCACCTTGCGCTGCTCGTCCTGCGAGATGTCGCCGTCCTTTTCGAGCCGGCGCAGCGCCTCGATGCCGTGCTGCCGCACCTTGCGCACGGCAACCCGCGCCTCTTCGGCGTATTTGGCGGCAACCCGGGTCAGTTCGCGGCGCCGCTCCTCGTTGAGTTCGGGTATCGGCACGCGGATCGTCTGGCCTTCGGTCTGCGGGTTGAGGCCGAGCCCGGCCTCGCGGATCGCCTTGTCCACCGCCTTGACGACCGCACGGTCCCACACCTGCACGGTAATCATGCGCGGCTCCGGCACGTTGACGCTGGCGACCTGGTTCAACGGCACGCTGCTGCCGTAGGCCGGCACCTGCACCGGTTCCAACAGGCTCGCCGAGGCCCTTCCGGCGCGCAGCCCGCCGAACTCCTTGCGCAACACCTCGATCGCGCTGTCCATGCGGCGTTGCAGATCCTTCATCAACTCCTCTTGCGCCATCGCTTCCTCGCCCGTCTGATGCCGCGTCCCGTCACTCGTCAATCGGCGATGATCGTATACCGCCCGGCGCCGCGCACGACCTCGGCAAATCCGCCCGCCTGAAAAATCGAGAAGACGAGGATCGGAATGCGGTTTTCGCGCGCCAGCGAAATTGCCGACGCGTCCATGACCTGCAAATCGCGCGTCAGCACCTCGTGATAGGAGAGCCGTTCGAAGCGCCGCGCGTCGGCGACGCGATGCGGGTCGGCATCGTACACGCCGTCAACCTTGGTTGCCTTCAACAGTGCATCGCAGCCCATCTCGGAGGCGCGTAGCGCGGCCGCCGTATCGGTCGAGAAAAACGGGTTGCCGGTGCCGGCGCCGAAGATGACGACCCGCCCTTTCTCCAGATGGCGCAGGGCGCGGCGACGGATATAGGGTTCGCATACCGCCTGCATCGTGATCGCCGACTGCACCCGTGTGACGACGCCGCGCCGCTCCAATTCGTTCTGCATCGCCAGCGAATTTATGACCGTCGCCAGCATGCCCATGTAATCGCCCGACGCGCGCTCCATGCCGACCGCGGCGCCCGAGATGCCGCGGAAGATGTTGCCGCCCCCGATGACGACGCACAATTCAACGCCGAGCGCATGCACGCCGGCGATTTCGTCAGCGATGCGCGCGACCATGGCGGGATCGAGGCCGGAGTCGCGCTCGCCCATCAAGGCTTCGCCGGACAGCTTCAGAAGGACGCGACGATACTTGAGATCGGCTGGCATCGCTGGCCCATCCGGCTGCATGGCCCGCTGCATGAATGGCGGCAACATTACACCAAACCGCGCGCCGCAAGGCACACGATTTGCCGCGCGGAACCCGCCATTCGCGCGCCGGCAGAAGGTCAGGAAACGACCGGCGTCCGCACCCCGATGCCGAAGGCCTCAGGCGTCACGACAGCTGGTTGCCTCAACTCTGCAGCTGCGCTGCGACTTCTGCGGCGACATCGCTGGGCGGCTTCTCGAGGCCCTCGCCGAGCTGGAAGCGGACAAAGCCGGCGATGCGGATCGGCGCGCCGGCCGCCTTCGCGGCGGCTTCGACGACCCTGCCGACGCGGCTCTCGCCGTCGATGACGAAGACCTGGTCGAGCAGCACGAAATCCTCGTAGAACTTGCGCAGCCGGCCCTCCACCATGCGCTCGACGATCGCCTCGGATTTGCCGCTGCCGGCCGCCTGTTCGCGCAGCACGGCGCGTTCGCGGTCAAGGGCCGCGGTTGGCACCGCGGCCTGATCGAGGTAGAGCGGGTTGGCAGCGGCGACATGCATCGCCAACTGGCGGCCGAGCGTCGCCAGCGCCTCGCCCGAAGCGGCCGATTCGAGCGCCACCAGCACGCCGATCTTGCCGAGCGCCGGCGCCAGCTGATTATGCATGTAGGACGCAACGAGACCCTGGCCGACCGCGAGCCGCGCCACCCGGCGCAATACCAGGTTCTCGCCGATGCGGCCGACGAGTTCGGTCAATTCCTCGGCGACAGTGCGGCCAGTGCCGGGATAGGGCGCCCGCTTCAGCGCTTCAAGATCGCCGTCGCCGGCGATCGCGAGCCCGGCGACGGTGCGCACGAAGGCCTGGAAGAGTTCATTGCGGGCGACGAAATCGGTCTCGGAATTGACTTCCACAACGGCCCCGGCGGGACCGCGCGTCGCGACCCCGACCAGCCCCTCGGCAGCGACCCGCCCGGCTTTTTTCGCTGCGGCCGCGAGGCCCTTCTTGCGCAGCCAATCGACGGCGGCTTCCATGTCGCCGCCGCTTTCGCCGAGCGCCCGCTTGCAATCCATCATCCCGGCGCCGGTCTTCTCGCGCAATTCCTTGACCAGTGCCGCGGTCACATCCGCCATCAATCGGTCCTCTCGTGCAAAACCCGGCCCGCCCGCCGCTATTCCGCCGGCGCCGCGTCGGCTGCTGCCTCTGCTGCTTCGTTCTCGGCCGCGAGGTCTTCGCTCACCGGCTCATCCGGCATGCTTTCCCCCGGCAATTCGGCGCGCGCGCCGACATCGATGCCAGACGCCGCCATCTCGGCCTGCAGGCCGTCAATCACGGCGCCGCTGACGAGATCGCAGTACATGTGGATCGCCCGCATCGCATCGTCGTTGCCCGGGATCGGGTAGGCAATGCCGTCGGGCGAGGAGTTGGAATCGAGGATCGCGACAACCGGGATGCGCAATTTGTTGGCCTCCTGCACCGCGATCGCCTCTTTGTTCGTGTCGATAACGAACAGGATGTCGGGCAGGCCGCCCATCTCCTTGATGCCGCCGAGGGCGCGTTCGAGCTTGTCGCGGTCGCGCGTCAACTCGAGAAGCTCGCGTTTCGTCAGGCCGCTCTCTTCCGCCTCGATGCGTTCCTCGAACTCGCGCAGCCGCTTGATCGATTGCGAGATCGTCTTGAAATTCGTCAGCATGCCGCCGAGCCAGCGGTAGTTGACATAATACTGGCCGCAGCGCTTGGCCGCCTCGGCAATCGCCTCCTGCGCCTGCCGCTTGGTGCCAACGAGCAGCACCCGGCCGCCGCCCGCGACGACATCGCGCACCGCTTCGAGGCCCTGGTGCAAAAGCGGCATCGTCTGTTCGAGGTCGATGATGTGGATGCCGTTGCGCACGCCGAAGATGTAGGGCCCCATCTTGGGGTTCCAGCGCCGCGTATGATGGCCGAAATGGACGCCCGCTTCGAGCAGCTGGCGCATCGAATAATCCGGCAATGCCATCGCAAGTTCCTTTCCGGTTGAGCCGCCGCAGGGAAGATCGGCCGGGAACCTCCCGGCCGACACCGGAGCGGCCGCAATAGCAGCCGCAGCCCTGCGTGTGGGTTACGCGCCGACTAGGTAAGGTGCGCCGCGCGATTTGGCAAGCGCGGCGGCAGGCAGCGGCGCCAGCGAGGTTATAACAACTGCTCGCGGCGCGCCCATTGCCGCGGGCGCTGCGCCACCCGACATCAGCAGAATGTTTCGCATCGCGCTCTGCCTCGCGCTGTTGTCGGCGATGCCGCTGGTGGCCCTGGCCCAGGCGACGGTCGTGCCGGCGCCGCCCTATTATGCGATGCAACCGACAAGCCCGTTGACCCCGTCCGCGAGGAGCCCCGTGCAGCAGCAGATTCTGGAAAACTACCGCACGCAGTTGCAGCAGACCGAGCGCGACCTGCTGCTGCGAAACCCGTCGGGGCTCGCGCCCGCCCAAATCGAGGTCGGCAGGCAGCTAAACGCGATCGGCCCGGGCGCTGTTCCAGTGGCGCCCGCCGCGATGCCGCCGCCGGCAAGCTTCAACCCGGCGCCGTTCGCCGGCGGGACCGCGCTGCCGACGCCGCCGTTTGATGCCGCGCCGCCGCCGGCCGCGGGCGCGCCCCGATGACGGTCATCGAGGAACCGTCGGGTGCGGCCGTGCCGTCGCGCGCGGCGGCGCTGGAAATCGGCGATTGGCTGGTGCGGGAGGGCCGCTTTATCGCCGACAATTCGCTGCTGTTCGACGGCTTTTGCCGGCGCCTTGCCGCAACCTCCATCCCGCTCGACCGCGCGACGCTGCACCTGCGCGCGCTGCATCCGGATTACCGCGGCGTCGCGCGCGTCTGGAAGCGCGGCCAGCCGCTCGCCGAGCGCTTCATGGACCACGGCATCGAAAAGACGGCGAGCTATCTCGAAAGCCCGGTGTACGCCGTCGCCGAGGCGGGAAGGCGGCTCGATTGGCGGCTCGACGGCGAGGGTCTGATGTACTACCCGATCCTCGAGGAGTTGCGGGCGGAAGCCTACACCCATTATGTCATCGCTCCGTTCGTCTACGCCCAGGGGCTGACCAACGCGATCTCCTGGGCGACGAAGCGGCCGGGCGGGTTCGGCGAGGACGAGCTGCGCTTTCTCGACGACGTGCTGCCGGCGCTGACCGCCGTCGTCGAGGTCAAGGCGCTGCGCCGCTTCATGGCGCACCTGATGACGACCTATATCGGCGCCGAAGCCGGCCGGCTGATCATGGAGGGCCAGGTGCGGCGCGGCGACGTGCGCACCGTGACGGCGGCGCTGATGCTGACCGATCTGCGCGACTTCACGTTGATGTCGGACCGGCTCAGCCCGCGCGCCGTCATCCGCATGCTGAACGAATATTTCGACAGCATCATCCCACCGGTGCACGAGCATGGCGGCGAGGTGGTCGAGATCATGGGCGACGGCGTCTTGGCGATGTTCCGCGAGCGCCCCGGCGACGGCGCCGGTGAAGCCTGCCGTGCGGCGCTGGCGGCCGCGGTTGACGGCCGCTTTGCGCTCGTCGAGCGCAATCGCAAAAACCGTGGCGCGGAAGCGCTGCGCGGCGGCGTTGCGCTGCATTACGGCACCGTCTCCTATGGCAATATCGGGGTCGGCGACCGGCTCGACTTCACCGTCATCGGCCCCGACGTCAATTTGACCAGCCGCATCGAGCGGTTCTGCCGCGAGCTCGACCGCGATCTCATCATGTCGGAGGCCTTTGTCGATCGGCTCGACCGCCCGATGTGGGAACTGGGGCACTTTCAGATCCGCGGCTTCGGCCGCATGCAGCGCCTGTTCACGCTGCCGCCGGAG
>JASIAN010000331.1 GCA_030042035.1 Alphaproteobacteria bacterium
ATCGCCGACCGGTGCCATCAGCGGGCAATGAAACGGGGCGCTGACCGGCAGCATGACGGCGCGGGCGCGGCGCTCGCCGGCCAAGGCGGCGGCGCGCTCGACCGCCGCGGTGTGGCCGCTGACGACGATCTGGCCCGGGCTGTTGTCGTTGGCGAGGGCGCAAACCGCATTTGTCGTGCCGACCGCCTCGCGGCAGAGGTCGCGCGCCGCAGCGAGGTCGAGGCCGAGAAGGGCCGCCATCGCGCCCTCGCCGACCGGCACGGCCTCCTGCATTGCGCGGCCGCGCCGCTTGACGAGCCGCGCCGCATCGCCGACCGCGAAGGCGCGGGCCGCCGCCAGCGCCGAATATTCGCCCAAGGAGTGGCCGGCGACAAAGGCGGCGCCGCCATCGGCACCGCGGGCGATATCGAAGGCGGCCTCGACCTCCAACACGCGCAATACCGCAAGGCTCGCCGCCAGCAAGGCCGGCTGGGCGTTTTCGGTCAGCATCAGCTCGCGCTCCGGCCCCTCGAACATGAGGCGCGACAGATGCTGCGACAGCGCGTCGTCGACTTCCTCGAACAACAGCCGCGCCGCCCTAAAGCTCTCGGCCAAGGCCCGGCCCATGCCGGGCGCCTGCGACCCCTGGCCGGGAAACACAAAGGCTCGTTTCATATGCGCGCGTCCCTCCGCCTCGCCGCCCGTCATAGCCCGGCCGGCCGGCGTGTCAAGCGGCGCTACGGCGCCGGGCGGCAGGCGAAAGGCAGATTTCCCGCTCATCCTCGTAATGACGATAATAAACTGTAAAATCCGCGCACAGAGATGGGCCGTTATCCAATCGAGCATATTCATCTAGAATCTCCCTTCTAGGGTAGCGGAACGAGGCCGCCGGCGGGCAGCGCGATCGTGACGCCGACCTTGGCGGCCAGCGCGACGAGCGTGTTGCCGGCATCGAGCGCCAGCGGCGCACAGGCGAGGTTGAGGTCCTGCGGCACGCCATTGACAAAGCCCTTCAGGCCGTTGGCCGCGACGCGGCCCGCCTCGAACGCCGAAAAGCCACCGCTCATCCTATCCGGTGCGAGGCTGCCCAATTGCTGCTGCGCCGCTGCTACCTGCGGGATCAGATATTGATAGCACTGCGCCCCGGCGACGTCGTTGTTGGCCTTGGCGATCGCCAGCGCGTTCTGCAGGTCGGCGGTGACAAAGCCGGCGATGGCGTGCAGCGGGCCCGTGGCGGCGGCTGCCGGCTCGGGCGTCGTCGCGGCGGCGGGGCCGGCGCAGGCCGCGAGGCTTGCGGCCAGGGCGCCGGCAACCGCGAGCGGCAGGAGGCAGCGCACCGCCGCCACGCCCGACTTCTCGGGGATCAGCACGGCGAGGAGGCCGCCCAGCGCGGCGACCAGCCCAAGCGCGGCTTGCACGAGATCGGGGCTGGCGGCGATATGGAGCGCGCCAAGCAACGCGCCGACGAGGCCGGCATAGCTCGAGGCTTCGCGCATGCGGGCGACGAGGTACTGCACGAATTTCATCGCGGATCACCTTCGGGCAACAAAAAAGCCGCCACGACGGGCGGCGCATCAGGCCTACTACCGGGGCGCCCTGGTAGGGCCTCAATTAGCTGGCTAGGTTTCGGCAGGGCCCGCTTATCGGCCGCGCTTTTTCGCCGGTTGAGTCCTCGCAGGGCGGGGCGCCTTCTCAGCAGGCTCCTCTGCTTGGTTCCAGTCGCGCCCCTGGATGATGGCGGGCACCATTGAGACGGCGCTCGCTGCCACGAGCGCTCCGCCGATGACCCTATCTCCAAAGTAGGCGCAGATTACCGCACCAATAATGAGGCCAATGGCGACTGCAATCCCGCCGAATAATCCCATGCGCTCAGTGAGGATTACCGAACTCAGCTCGGTCGCCTCCCATCTATGGCGATGAGCCTGTTCTTGCTCAGCCATAACAAGGATGCGATTGGCAGCGCCCGGCAAGGTGCGCTCGAAATACTCCAAATGTCGAGGACGTGGAAGAGGCCCAGAGTAATGCTCTTCAAGTTGATGAACATAGGCCTGAACAGCCCGGCGAACAGTTTGCAGCTTTTCACGCGGAACCGCTGATGCCAGCGCTTGTTCTAATGCTGCCTGGAGAGGCTGAAGTTCTCCGTTGGGCGGATCGGCGGCCGAAAGATTGGCTGGCGAATTATCTTCCGGCATTCAATTTTTGCGTGGCCACGTGCATGTCGTCGCCTACGGCGCGCCAGTCGCTTCCCAGACGATCCCCGCCATACAAGCGAGGGCGTCGCGCTGGCCTGTGAACCAGCGTCGAGGCGCTTAATCCCGAGAGAAGGCCGTTGAAGAAGCTCTTACCAACCCTGCGCACGCCCCTATCAGCACGAAGATGCGCCTTGCGTGTCACGCGGATATGACGGCTCATTTCCAACATTCTAGTGCGAGGTGCGAAACCTATGCTGCAGCCTCTCTAACGGTAGGTAAATATGCGCTGCCCCATCCCCAGGCGCAATATGCTTCCAAGCGACACGGGCATCGGCCGACGAAGGTCCCGCCACCGGCTCCCCCGAGGCGTCGATCTTCGCACGGGAGCTGAGACACCACAACGGTCACACTCCCCGCATTGCGAAGAGAGAGGCGGCTTCAGCCGACTAGCGCAGGTTTGGGCGGCGGCAGGGCGCCGGTCGCGAACCAGGTCGCGAGTTCGCCGAGCGTGCCGACCCAGATCGAACGATCGACCGGGCCGGCGATGCCGGCGATGCGCCCGGCCGGCGTGTACTGGTGGAAATCGTAGGGGCGGCCGGCGTGCCACGACGCGGCCCGGCCGGGCGGCAGGCGCGGCGGGGACAAGACGAGGCTGCGATAGTCGCCCGACATGGTGCCACGCGGATAGGCCGGTAGCATCAGCGGCCAACGCGACAGCAGCGGGTCGGCCGCCGGCAATTGCGCCGCGCCGTAATAGGCGAGCGGGTCGCGCCCGGTGCGCGCGCCGATCGCGCTGCCGAACGCGACGAGCGCGGCGGCCGGCGCCGCGCTTTCCCAGTCGATCATCGCCGCGTCGCCCGGCGCGAGGCCGGCTGTTGCGAGAAAATGCGCGGCTTGTGCCGCAGGGTCGGCGCTGTCGAGAAAATGATAGGGGACGACAGAAATGCCGGCGGCAGCGGCGGCGCGGCGGTTGCGGGCAAAGGCGGGATCGATGAAGCGCTCGCCCTGCGTCGCCTTCAGGAAGGCGAGCGCGATGCCGGCCGCCGCGACCGCTGGCCAATCGATGGCGCCGTTGTGGTGCGACACGTCGATGACGGCGTCGGTGACCGTTGCCGGCAGCGGACACGGGGTCAGCGCCATTTGCGGTCCTCCTTCAGCACCAGTTCGGTGTGCAGATTGCCGATCGCCTGCATGACGCCGTCGAGCTTTGTGCGCATCTCGGCATGGAACTGCCGCTCGTCGGTGCGCCGCTCGGCGAACTGGTGCTCGAGCATTGACAGCCGCGTCTCGTGGCCGGCCAGCGCGACCTCAAATTCGGTGCGCTGCAGATCGAGGTCGGAACGCAGGCTGATATAGCCGCCGAGCACTCCGCCGCCGATCGTCGTCGCGACGACGACGGCCTGCACGAGGTGACCGAGGTTGATGTCGGGCGTGAAATGCGGATGGATCATGCGCGCGTCACGAACCGCGGCAGCGCCTAGAAATCGGCCAGGGTGGCGAGCGCCGACACCAGCTTTCCGGCAGTGACCGCCGCGGTCAGCGCAACGCACAGATAGTCGCCCGAATTGAGATAGAGGTAGGGCTCGCCGGTGCTGTCGAGCGCGATGCCGGGGACGTTGGCGGTGCTCAATACGCCGACCGGCGGCGTGCCGGCGACATTGCCGGCCGAGGCCGGCAGCGCCACCGACGCCAATGGGTAGTTGGTGCCGCCGCTGACGACGCCCGAGGCGAGCGTGCCGCCGACATTGACGACAAGCTGCAGCGTATAGGCGTTGGTGTCGGTGTTCGAGGCGACGATCGAAGTCACTTTGCTGGTATTGGCGCCGCCGGTGGCGAGCGCCATGAGGCTCGTGCCGTTGCTGTTGGCAATCTGCGCGAGGGCGCTTCGCGGCACCTGCGGCAGGATCGCGCTGTTCGGGGTGACGGACATGCGGCTTCCCTTTCAGATGGTTGTCAGGCGGCGCCGAGGGGCGCCAGTGCCGTCGCGGCGGCAAACGCGTCGAGCGCAAGGCCGGAGGCGCCGCTGCAGTTCCACGTCGCATCGGCGGCGCGGTACTGCCAGCAGGCGCTGCCGTCCGGCGCCAGCCCCTGGGGCGCGCCCGCGACGCTCTGGCCAGCGGCGGGCGATACGGTCAACTGCGCGATCGGCTGCGTCGTCATGACGAGAAAGCCGTCGCCGTCATTGGGCGCCGACGGCATAACGATCGTCAGCGCCGCGAGCGGCCCCGCCGGATCGACGAGATAGGCCGCCTGATGCGCCGCCGCGGTCAGCGTCGCGCCGCTCGCCGGCTGGTCGTACACGAGGTTCGTGCCGATCGTGCGCAGCGGTCGGCCGCCCGGCGTCGCGCCGTCATGCACCCTGAGCGACCAATCGTCGGTGTTGACCGTCACCTCGCCCGCCGGGCCGGTATAGGCGAGGGTCTGCGCGCTCGTCCCGCGCGCCAGCTGCACTTGCGTATGGGCCAACTGGAAACTCCGGATTATGTCACAATGGCGTGCCGAGGTCGATGTCGAGACCGGCGGCGAGGGACAGCGGTGCGAAATCGGCCGCTGCGATGACCGGATCGCTGACAAGGCCCCAATCCTCGGGGCTGACGCCGGCCGCAAGATCGGCGATGACCGGATTGTTTGGCGCGCTGGCGATGCCGGCGCCGGTCAGCGCCACTGCCACCGCTGCAACATCGGCCAGGGACTGCAGCGCCTGGCCGAACAGGTTGAAGGCGGGGAGCTTCAAATAGAGTGTGCGGCCGACAAAACTCGCCGGGTAGGGATATTTGAGGACCGACGGGTCGCTCGGCCCGAAACGGGCGAACGGCGCGCCGGCGGCATGGCCGGCGATCACGGTGCCGTAGGCGCCGCGCCGCAGGTAATTGAGGCCATATTGGTATTGCGCGGTCAGTGTCGCGGTTTCGTAGGCGATCAGCTCGCCGTCGCAATAGCACAGTGTCACCAGGCCGTCGGCGTCCGCTTGCGTGCCGGAAATCAGCTGGCCGCGGCTCATCGTCAGATCGACCGACAGCGTATCACTGGTGTCGGGGTCGGCGGCGGCGGGCAGCGGCGCCGTCAGGATGCCCTGGCGCGCGCCGGCATAAACGGGCCCGACCGGCGCGTAGGTATCGCCGTCGGTTGACACGAAGACGATGCAGCCGCCCCACAGGGCGCCGCCGGTCGCGACGATCCACAGCGCCGGCTGCGCGCCGCCGGCAAGCGCCGCCGGCGGCTCGAACACGATGGGCGGGTTGGTGTCGCCGGGGTCGGCCAGCTGCTCGAACAGCGGCGCACCGGCCGAGGCGAGCCGGTTGTAGAACATCGCTGTGCCGACGCCGATCGGCGTAATCGTGCCGGGCATCGGATCACGGCCCCGCCGCCTTGCACAACACGCTCGCGTTCAGCTTCAGCGTGCGGCCGTCCGACAGCATAGCGCTCGCTTCGAGGATGTAGGTGCCGCCGGACGCCGAGTCCGGCATGCCGCCGACGAGCGCGACGGAAAAAAAGCCGCTCTTCGTCGACAGTGTCCCATCGACCGGCGAGCGCAGCGCGATCTCGGTCTGCGGCGCCGCCGACACGATGCGCTGTGACGGCGCCGGATCGCTGGCGGTGCCGAAGCCGGACAACGCGCAGCTCCAACTCGTCGCGACGATTGTCGCGGCGCCGACATCGGCGGTGAAGTCGAAGGCGAAATAATCGAATTCGCCGGGTTCAATCGGGTCGAACGGCGTTACCAGGCGCATGGCTTATCGATCCGTCGGTTTCAGGGTTCGCAGCCGCCCTGCACTCGCCAGAAGGCGCCGCCGCGCGGCGGGCGAGAGGATACGGAGGCGGCCGGGCGAGGTCAGCAGCCGCGCCAGCGGCACCGGCACTGCCAGTTGCTGCCATTCGAGCGGCAGCGCGGCCGAAGCGGCGACAACCAGCGACAGGGCGCCGGCATTCTCGATCGCGACGACCGCGCCGGCAGTGAGCGCCGCCAGCGCTTCAGCCGGCGTCGCCGCGACGCCGTCCGTGGCGCGCAGCCATTCCGCCGGCATCGGCGCGGCGCAGAGGCGGCCCGTCGTCCAGTCGGCCGGTAACACCGGCCCGCGCGTGACGGTCGATGGGAATTCCGCGGCAACGCCGGCGCTCAGCGCGACGCTCGCCGCCGCTTCCTGCGGCATCGCCGCTGTGCCCGCGGCGGTCGCGAGGAACTCGGCCGGGAATGCCGCTGTGCCCGCGACCGTCAGAGCGCCGCTCGCACTGCCCCACAGCCACAGCCGGTCGCTCGGAAAGAGGAGGCCGGCGAACGGATCGGCCTCTAACCGTGCGATCTCGGGAGGCGGCAACTTGCGCAGCCATACGCGCACAGGACCGATGATGCCGGTCGTCCAAGTCGGGTCCAAGGCGTCGGAATTTTTGCCGATCGTGAAATCGCCGGTGGGGGACCCCAGCGTGCTCGGGACGGTGCCGCTGAACGAGAGCGTCTGTTCGATGCCGTCAAAAAATCCCTGCAACCGCGTGGCGTTCGTCGATTGCGTGCCGTCGTAGGCGAATGCTACAGAATGATAGCCCGTGGCAGAAGAAGGGAAATAGCCATAACTGCTGCCGGCGCTTGTCGGCTCCAAATAAATATTTCCATCATTATAGATCGTGACGTTTATGCAGATGGTGTGGCTCGTTCCCTTGCCGAGCGCAACAAGGTTGGAAGCCGCAGCGCGATAGAAGAATGCGTGTATTGTGCATTGTGTGGCGCCGGCGATGCTGTTGAGGGCACCAACATCGACATATTGGGACGTACTGCTGCCGCTGAACGACAGCGCCAAACCCCACGGGCTTGGCGCCCAGGCGGGCAAGGGCAAACCGTGCAGCGTGCCGTTGTTGCCGTTGCCCGATACATCGAACGCGGCGCCGCCGAACAGCCATGCGCCGATCAGGCCCGTGTTGATCGGGTCCGCGGGGTCGAGAACCGGCTGCCCCTGCGGGATCGCGCCGGGCGCCCGGAACGGCAACGGCAAGCCGCCCTCCGGCATGGCCTAGCCGTTCAGGTTGATGTCGGAGGTGTCGAAATAGACGTTGCCGGCGCCGGATGACGCCAGCGCAAAGCCGCAATTGTTGGTGAGCAGCATGCGGAACTTCTTGCGCAGGATGATGCCGCCGCAAGAGCCGCGGATCGCCGTCGTGCTGCTGAGCGCCGGCACCTGGATGAGGCCGAACGGCTGCCATGACGGGACGGCAGCGGAGGCGCCGGTCGCGGTCGTGAACTGGTTGTCGCCGTAATGCGAGCCGTCTTCCATGAGATAGGCGATGTAGAGGCCGATATAGGCGCCGGCGGCGATCGTATTCGATGCGATCGTCAGCTCGATATTGGCATCGAGCCACGTATCGGGCGTACCGGTGTTATCCCAGTCGCTCAAGGACGACAGGATCGAGTCGCCGTTGGCGAGGCCATTGAGATCGCTTGACCCGAAGAGCGAGCCGCCCCAGACGCTGCTCTCGAGGTTGCCGCCGGTCCAGCGGGCGATATTGGACATCCGCTATGCTCCCGGAAAGGTGGCCGTCGTTGCGAGGCCGGCGAGGATGAGATCGGTCGCGCTCAGCGAGCCGGGGAGGCCCGCACCGCCTTGCGCGATCGGCGTCCGGTCCCAGTGCTGCGGCGCACTCGCGGCGAGCGCCAAGAGGTTCGTCTGGTCGGTCGCCGTGATGCCGCTGTTGGTCGTGTCGGCGACGAGCGCCGCGAGCAGTGCCTCGACGCCCGAGGCGATCGATGCCAGAGACATCGCGATCGTCGTCGTGCCGCCAAGCGACAGCAATGTCGTGAAGTCCTTTGCCGCCAGGACGCCCGACGCCGCGGCGCCCGATGGCGGGTTGGCGGCATAGGATTGCAACGCCGTCAATTTGCCGGCGATTGCGAGATAGCCGACGACCTGCGCGATGCTCACATCCTGCGTCGGCCCGGCGACGGTCCAGCCCTGCATCGCCGCCAGCTTCTGCTGCGGCGTCATCGCCGTCGTGATCGCCGTGCCGGAGACGCCCGACGGCAGATAGCCGCTCGCGGTCGCGGCATTCCACGCGGCCGTCAGCGTCGTGTAATTGGCCGGCATCAGGTAGAGCTTCCCTGTGTCTGCAACGTCGCGCCGGGCGAGCCTTCATAGGCCGCCGTGCCGGCGTTGAGATCGAGCCGCAGCCATACCGCGCAGGCGCCGGCGGCATTGCCGGCGCCGGTCGATGCCGGCAGGCTGCCGGTCGGCACGCTGACCGTCGCCGGCTGCGTCACAAACGTGACGGAGGACGGCGCCGTTTGCCGGTTGGTCACGGTCGCGGTGTCATCGAGGCCGGAGGTGACGCCGCAATCGAGTGCCGCGCCCGACGGCAATGCCGGGCTGTCGCTCGTGATCTCGACCGTCGCCGCGGTCAGCGCCGTCGCCTGGTTGTTGTTGTTGACAAAGACCTTCTCGTAATAGGAGCGGTTGGAGCCGCCCGCGACATCGGCCGCCGACCCGACAAAGAGCCGGCTGATGCCGAGCACCTGCGTCGCGGTGCCGCTGAGCGCCGCGCCGCCGTTCGAGCCGGTCAGCTCGAAATGCATGCCGGGCGCCACTTCATAGGTCGTCGTGTCATCCGGCACGGTCGCCCAGTTGCGATCGACCGCGACGACATCGGCGCCGAGGCCGCCGGGGTTGACCTCGAGGATGCGGCGCAACTGGTTCGGCCCGGTGCCCCCTGTCGTGTGCAAGACCATGCCGGCTTGCACGCTGGCGCCGTCACCCGATTGCAGTTTCGCGATGGCCGGGGCCGAACTCGTCGCATTGGCCGAGCCCGATTGCATCGTGTGCGCCGAGATCGTCAGTGTCGAACTCATCAGCGCGATATCGCCGACCGCGGTCGTGCCGCCCGGCGTCGTCAATCCGAACGCCGATGCGGCATTCGACGCCAAGGCCGACAGCAGCCGCTCATAGCTGTTCGTCGAAGTGACCTTGGTCTGGCCGTTCAAGGTCAGTGTTTCGCTCTGCACGACGCCGCTCGAGCTGCGCCCCTGAAAGATGATTTTCGTCGCCGTGTCGGAGGCTGAGGACGATACGGCCTGATAGGTGCTCGCCGTGAATGGCGGGCTGCCGGTCGGCACGCCGAATTCGATGCGCTTTGTAAAGTCGATCGCGCCGCCGACGGTACTGCCGTCGGCTTCCGGCATGTCGGCGCTGCCATAGACGCGCAGGTCGGAAATAAGCACGCTCATGTGCCTTTGCTTCTCCTGAACAATTCACAATGAGGCAGTGAGACGGCGAGATCGGGACCGGCAGCTACGGCCGACCCCTCGCGGTCTCGTTGGGAAAAAATTACGGGGTGAGGCCTGGGATTTCCTCGGCGGTGACAGTCAGTTCGCCGTTGTCATCTTCGTCGATCTGGATGATTCGGACCGGCGCGGCGGCAAGGCCGGCATTGGCATCGGTCAGCAGCACGATATCCATCGGTTCCAACAGCATGTAG
>JASIAN010000332.1 GCA_030042035.1 Alphaproteobacteria bacterium
ATCGCCGTCGGCTGCGTGTGCCAGCCGAGCTTCCTTTCCGGCTTGCCGAAGCTGAGGCCCGCTGCGCCGTTTTCGACGATGAGGCAGGAGATGCCTTTGGCGCCGGGTTCGCCGGTGCGCACCATCGTCACGTAGAGATTGCTGCGGCCGCCGCCGGAGATAAACGCCTTCGTGCCGCTCAGCACATAATCGTCGCCATCGCGCCGCGCGCGGGTCTGCAATGCGGCGGCGTCTGAGCCACTGCCCGGCTCGGTCAAGCAGTAGCTGGCGAAATGCGCCATCGTCATCAGCGGCGGCAGAAAGCGGGCGCGTTGATCCTTGTCGCCGAAACGGTCGATCATCCACGCCGCCATGTTGTGGATCGACAGGTACGCGGCGGTCGAGACGCACGCGGCGGCCAGTTCCTCGAAGATGATCGTCGCGTCGAGCCGCGAGAGGCCGCTGCCGCCGAATTCCTCGCCGACCGTGATGCCGGCAAAGCCGAGCGCGGCGGCGGCGCGCAACGCCGCCTCGGGAAATTCCTCCCGCTCGTCCCAGCCCGGCGCGTGCGGCAGCCATTCTTCGCGCGCGAACTCTTGCGCGGTCGCCTGAAAGGCGCGTTGCTCGTCGGTCAGATCAAAATCCATCGCAACGTTCCGCCCTTTACCCCGCGGCGCCGGCAGCTTAGCTTCTCGACATGGATCGGATCACGTTTAATCCCGAGCAATGCGGCGGCCGACCGTGCGTGCGCGGCATGCGCATCCGCGTCAAGGATGTGCTCGGCATGCTCGCCGCCGGCATGAGCGAGGCGGACATCCTAGCCGACTTCCCCGACCTCGAAGCGGCGGACATCCGCGCTTGCCTCGCCTACGCCGCCGAAGCAGCCGATCACCTCATGATTGTCACATAGGGCCGTCATACCGGCAAAGGCCGGTATCCACTGTCAAGCGGATGCGCACTCCGACCCTGGGTCCCGGCCTCCGCCGGGACGACGTGTCGCGAGCGTGTGCTGCTGACCCTTTAGCTGCTGCGTCCCCACAGGATTTTCGTCGCGCGGCGGGCGCCTTCGGCCATCGCGGCGAATTTGGCCCAGCAGATCGAGGGGTGGCCGACCCGGGTGCCGAGGCCGCAATCGGTGCCGGCCAGCACATTTTCGCGCCCGACGAGGTTGGCGTAGCGCACGAGCCGCTCGGCGACGAGATCGGGGTGCTCGATGAAATCGCTGCAATGGCCGACGACGCCGGGGACGAGCGTCGCGCCGTCGGGCAGTTTCACGTTCTCGAACACGCGCCATTCGTGCTCGTGGCACGGGTTTGAGGCTTCGATCGAATAGCTGCCGGCATTGACGCGGAAAATCAGGTCGATGATGTCGCGGAGCGGGATGTCGTCGTAATGCGGGCCGTGAAAGCTGCCCCAACAGACATGCAGCCGCACTTTCTCGCGTGGGATGCCGCGCAGTGCATGGTTCAGCGCGGCGACGCGGATTTCGGCGTATTTGCGGTACTCCGGCAACGTGATGTCGGGCAGGCAATTCCACCCGTCCGGCAGGTCGGGATCGTCGATCTGCAACAGGAAGCCGGCATCGACGATCGCCTGGTATTCTTCGTGGATCGCGTCGGCAATCGCAAAGACGAATTCTTCGTCGCTTTTGTAATATTCGTTAGCGACCCAGTGCTCGATCGTGCCCGGCGTATTGGCCGGCAGATAGGCGCCGACGACCGCAACGCCATCGAGCGCGGCGCGGAAATTGTCGAGGTCGCGCCGAAGATCGGCCTGGCCGACATATTTGAGCGGCCCGGTGCAGACCGGCTGTTTTGGCAGCCCTGGCGCGCGGGCCCGCGGCAGCGCCGCGAAATAGCCGGGAAACTTGCGCTCGTCACGGGCGATGATGTCGAGCCGGCGCCGGTCCGAGCCGGGCCGCTCCTCGTAGCCGGCGATGCGCTCCCGCACATAGTCGGTGAAGTTGAATTTCGACAATTCGCCGTCATTGACGATGTCGATGCCGTTTTCCTTCTGCAGCCGGACCGTTTCGGCCACCGCTTCTTTGAGGCGCCGGTCGAGCGCCGCCGCGTCATACGGCTGGCCGGCGGATTTTGCGACGACCATCGCGCGCAGATCGGGCGGGCGCGGCAATGACCCGGCATGCGTCACGAGAATGCGTTCGCGGCTGTAAAACATTATTCTCTCCCAAGAGCTTGTCCAGATAGCGGCGGGGATCGAACGGTGGCCGGCTCAGGCGAGGCTGGCGAGCGTGGTGAGGTTGCGGGCGATTGCGACGAGCGCCCATTCCGCCTTGACCTTCCAGACGCCACGCAACCGGAACTGCCGAAATCCCCTTGCCTGCGTGATCTCGCCGAACACCGACGCGACGATCTGCTTGCGCAATCGGTAACGGCTGCGCCGTCCCTTCCACGGCCGAAATCCCTGCTCATCAACCAGCAACGAATCACATCTGCCGCAACTTGACCAGCGATTCCTCGGCCAGGCTGCTGGCAGCCTGTCAGGGTCGTCTTGGGGCGTGAGGATGGCAGGATCGCGCGACAAGGACATACGTTTGACCGCGATCAGCTGACTGCTGCCGCCGGATTTGCCGGAGTGGCTCTCGAGCGCCCGGCGCTGCGGCCGCTGCGACCGAGAAAAACGAGGCTGGCGCCGATCGGAAAACGGCGCCAGCATGGCGCCATAAATTTTGCTGGGAGGGGATGACATGCAGGCGGATTACGTCATCGTCGGCGCTGGCTCGGCCGGCTGCGTACTGGCCAACCGTTTGACCGAAGACCCCAGCGTCAAGGTCCTGCTGATCGAAGCCGGCGGGCGCGACTGGAACCCGCTCATTCACGTGCCGGCGGGCTTCTTTAAGATGCTCGACCACGACACGCTGACGTGGAAGTTCCGCTCCGAGCCCGATCCTGGTACCAGTGGGCGCGCGATCAACTACACGCGTGGTCGCGTGATCGGCGGTTCCTCGTCGATCAACGGCCTCATTTATATCCGCGGTCAACCCGAGGATTACGACCATTGGGCGCAGTTCGGCAATCGCGGCTGGGCGTGGGAGGACTGCCTGCCCTATTTTAAAAAGGCCGAGCGATGGGAAGGCGAAGGCAGCGATGTCCGCGGCAAGGCGGGGCCGCTGTTCACCTCGGCGATCGAGCGGTCGCGGATCTGCGCCGCCGCGATCGAGGCAGGTCTGCAGGTCGGCCTCGAATATCGCGAGGATCTGAACGACCTGCCGCCGGGCCACAACGATTGCATCGGCTGGTGTCAGCAGACTCGCGGCGGAAGGCGGCGTGCGAGCGCTGCGCGAACTTATCTGCACCCCGCATTAAAGCGCCCGAACCTGCAATTGGTGACCCATGCGCTGGTGCACCGCATCGTGTTTGACGGCAAGCACGCGGTCGGCGTTGAGTTCTCGCGTGGCGGCGCCAGCGGCTCGATCGAGCGGGCCGACGCGCAGCGCGAGGTCATCCTGTCGGCTGGCGCCGTCGGCTCGCCTCACATCCTGCAACTGTCCGGCGTCGGTGACCCAGCGCATCTCGGCAAGATTGGTGTTCCGGTCGTGCACGCGCTGCCCGGCGTCGGCCAGAACATGCAGGACCACTATACCGCGCGGGTCTCCTACCCGGTTGTCGGCGCGCCGACCGCCAATGAGCGCTCCCGCGGCTTGCCGCTGGCCGGCGAGGTATTGCGCTGGCTGATCACCGGCAAAGGCATATTGACCTACAGCCCGACGATCGTCGCGGCGTCAATCAAGGTTCTGGAGGAGTCGGCGACCCCCGACGTGCAGGTCACCTTTGCACCGGGGAGCTTCAAGGGCGGCCAGATCGGCGAACTCGACGCGACGCCGGGGCTGAGCTCGGGGGCCTGGCAGATGCGGCCGCTGTCACGTGGCTATGTCGAGGCCAGGTCGAACCGGCCTGGCGACATGCCGGCCATCAACCCGCGTTATCTCTCCGAGGAGAGCGATCGCCGCGCCATCGTCGGCGGGCTGCGCTTCGCGCGGCGGCTCTACGCTGCGCCGGCGCTGCAACAGTTTGTCCGCGAGGAGACGCTGCCGGGCGCCCAGCTCCAAA
>JASIAN010000333.1 GCA_030042035.1 Alphaproteobacteria bacterium
TAGACCGGGTAGGGCCATGGCCCGTACGCCACCACCGGATTGCACACCGGCACGTAGACCGCCGCCGGATTGGCCGGTTCGATTTCGATCGCCGCGGCTCTATGCACCACCTTGCAGCGGCACTTGAGCGGATCGAGGCTGCCCGCCGCCAGCGCCTCGCGGCGCAAGCGCTGCACCGCGGCAAGCACATCGGCCTGCTGCGCGAGGAACGCCTTCCCCAGCCGCACGGTCCATTGCAGCTTCTCGCTCATAACCGCGAGAAGGCGCGGAAACGGCACCAGCGCCATGACGCTGGGGTCCAAGCCCAGCGGCTTCAGCGACGCCAGCAACGCGGCGCCGCGCAGGTCGCGATGGGCCGGCATTTTTATCCAGCGCGCCGCCTCGACGACTTCGAGCGGATAGGTCGATGCCATCAGCACCTGGTCAAGCAGCTGGTCCGGATAGAGCGCCACCGGCGCCAGCAGCTGACTGAGCTGCGCCGGAGACGCCCGCGGCGCTGACGCTGCCGCAACTGGGTTGACAGACGGCGCGGCCGTCGTTTGGGCCCCGGGCGAATTCGCTGTCGCGGCTCTACGCGCGGCACTCTGCTGCGCCGGTGCGGCAGCCGCCGGTGCAGCAGCCGCCGGCGCCACCGGCGCCGTCGCGGCGGGCTTGCTGCTGGCGGTCGAGGCTGCCGGATCTGCGGCCCAGTCGCTCGCCATTGCCAGACCGACCCCAACAGCGACGACCGCCGCCGCGCCTGACACAACCACCATGCGGATATTCATGCTGCGTTACCCCGCTGGGGAGGACGCCGAAAGACTGCGCGAGCCGCGGTTGGCCGGAGCCTCGCCCCCTCATCGCAAAGGTGCAAAACCCTCGACAAACAGCCGACGCGTCGATTGGTTCCGGCGGACCGCACATCGCCCGTCAGCCGGTTCCGGCGGGCGGCACCTCGCGCTGAAGGCGCCATCAAGCGAACATTGATCGATTTGGAGCGAAGCTATGCTCCGGCGAGATGTCGGCCGCGGCCGGTGGCAGCTGCCTCTCGATCAGCGCGCCGTCGCAATCGAAAATGACGAGGTCGAACCCCGCGTCGCGGTCATGCCGCTTCGGCCGCGACAATGACGATCGTCACGTTGTCGCCCGCGCCGCGGGCCAGCACCAGATCGTGCAGCCGTTCGGCCGCCTGTTGCGGGATAGCGGCGAGTTCGCGGGCGATCTCGGCGTCCCTGACGACGTTGGTCAGCCCGTCGCTGCACAACAGAAAGCGGTCGCCGGGCCGGATCATGCCGGCGCGGGTGCCGAAGGTGAGCCGACCGGCGCCGATCGCCTGCGTCACGATATGCGCCTCGGGGTGCCGGGCCGCCTCCTCGGGCGTCAACAGACCCGCGCCGACCAACTCCTGCAGCCGGTTGTGATCGGTCGACAGCTGGTAGAGGTCGCCGTCGCGCCATTGGTAGAGGCGGCTGTCGCCGGCCCAAATGCACGCGAAATCCTCCGCGTAGGCCAAGAGCACGACGACGGTGCTGGCGATGACCGCGGCGGGACGGAGCGCGGCAGCGCGCCGGCGTAATGCGCGGTCGGTCAACAGCAGCCGGGTCTTTACGTCATCGACGAAATCTTCGAGATCGGCCGGCGGCCGCAGCGCGCCGAGCGCCGCGACGACCGCGGCGCTGGCCTCATCGCCCGCCTCGTGCCCGCCCATGCCGTCGGCGACCGCCCACAAGCCGAGATCGGGCCGGTCGAGAAACGCATCTTCGTTGCGCGCCCGGACCAGACCAATATCGGTCAGGCCGTATGAGGTGAGACGCAAGCCGGCCATCGCTCTCCGCTCCGTCAGCGTGCCACCCGCACGAGCTTCTGCAGGCTGCGCACCGAGGGCGGCACCGGCTGGCCGGGGTTCGTGTAATTCTGCCACGCCGTCCACGATACCTCACCGACATAAACATCGCCGTGGCGATCGACGCAGAGCCCGTGCGGCGCCGAGAACTGGCCCTTCGGCAGCCCTGATTTCGCATCCACCCGGCCGACGAGTCGGCCCTCGCGCGACAGGATGCTGATGCGCGGCCCGAGATTGGGGAAGGCCATGTTGACCGGCTGATGCGGCCCCAATTCGCCGATGAAGCAGCGACCATGTGCACCCGCCTCCATGTAGAGGCCGCACGGCCGATGCAGGTTGTTCCACTGTGTTTCGTATTTGCCGGCGGGGTCGAAAATCTGCACCCGATGGTTCTCGCGGTCGGCGACATAGACCCAGCCGTCGGGGTCGCTGACGATGTTGTGCGGGATGTTGAACTGGCCCGGATCGCTGCCGCATTCGCCCCACGAAAACAGCAGCCGCCCCGAGGGATCGAATTTGTGGACGCGGGCGTTGGCGTAGCCGTCCGACACGTAGATGTCGAGGTCGGGCGACAGCGCGGTGTGGGTGCAGCGGTTGAACGGCTCGCCGCTCATAAACGGCGCCGGCCGCCCGGGAATGCCGATTTCCAGCAATACTTTGCCCTCGGCCGTGCATTTGCGCACCGTGTGGTCACCGTCATCGGTGCAGTAGAGCACTTCGTCCGGGCCGATCGCCAGGCCGTGGGCCCGATGAAACAGCCCCTCGCCCCAGGAATTCAACAGGTTGCCATCGCGGTCGAACACCATCATCGGATGCTCGCCGCGATTGAACACATAGACGCGGTCTCGACCATCGACCGCGACAGCCGCGACGTCCTTGAACGTCCACCCCGTCGGCAGTTTTGCCCAGTCGCCGACGACCCGATAGGTGTATCCGCCGTAGCCGGCGATCGCATCCGTCTCCGCCATCTCGTCCTCTCGCCGCAGCAGCACCCCTCAACTATCGCTCGGCCTGCATCCGCCGGCAACCTCGCCCGTGCTTCCCTTGCCGCCGGGCCGACGATAGACTTGCAGCGAGAGGATGACGAGACGCCGGCACGGCCGCGTCTCGACAAGCGAGAGAACGACCCTGGTTTCGTCCGACATCACCCCCGAAGCGGCCGACGCGGTCAGCCTGCCAGCGGAGGCGCCCAGCGCCGCCGACCCGGCGGTCGCTACTGACGGCCCGGCCTCGCCGCAGGGTGAGGGCGCGCTGCGCCATCGCCGACGCCGCCGTCGCCATCGACCGCCCCTCGCGGCCCCGACAGATGCAGCAGGGAGCGGCCTGGCCGCGGCGTCCGAGGCTGCCGATGCGGTCAATGATCAGCCCGCGCCGGAGACGGCGGCGGTCGATACCAGGCCGGCTGATGCCGCAGGCGCTTCGGGCGGCGACATCGCGGCGGATACCGGCGGACCC
>JASIAN010000334.1 GCA_030042035.1 Alphaproteobacteria bacterium
GCGCCGACCGGCCACCAGGACCGGCTGGCGGCGAAAATGGCGCTGGCGCCGCCGCTCAGGCATAGTAAGCGGCGATGCGTGCGTTGGTTCCCTTCACCCAGGATCTTGTCCTTGTCGGCGGCGGCCATGCTCATGTCCACGTGCTGAAGCGTTTCGGCATGCGGCCCCTCGCCGGCGTGCGGCTGACGCTCGTCGCCCGCGACCTTGTGACGCCCTATTCGGGCATGCTGCCGGGTTATGTCGCCGGATTTTATCGCTTCGAGGATTGCCATATCGACCTCGTGCGGCTGGCGCGCTTTGCCGGCGCCCGGCTCTTCCACGCCGAGGCTGCAGGGCTCGACGGCGCCCGACGAGAGGTGCTGTGCCGCGGCCATCCGGCGCTGCGCTACGATATCGTCTCGCTCGACATCGGATCGACGCCGCGGCTCGACGCCGTCCCCGGCGCCGCCAAATACACGACGGCGGTCAAGCCGATCGCCGATTTCGCCGTCCGCTGGGAGGCGCTGCTGCAGCGCGCGCGGCGAGAGGGCCGGGTGCGGCTGGCGATTGTCGGCGGCGGCGCCGGCGGCGTCGAATTGGCGCTGGCGGCGCAGCGCCGGCTGGCCCTGCTTCTCGACCGGCTGCCCGAAGTGACGCTGGTCACCCGCGAAGGCCTGTTGCCGTCGCACAACCAGCGGGTGCGCCGGCGTTTCGTGACGCTTTTTGCCGAGCGCGGCATCCGCGCCGTCACCGACAACCCGGTTGTGCGGGTCGAGCCAGGCCGGCTGATCTGCGCCGACGGCACCGCGATCCGGTTCGACGAGGCGCTGTGGGTCACTGAGGCGGCGGGTGCGCCGTGGCTCGCTGCGACCGGCCTACCGCTCGATGCGCGCGGCTTCTTGCTGGTCGATGAGACGTTGCGCTCGCCGGCCGATCCGACCGTCTTTGCGGCCGGCGACGCGGCAACGATGCCGGCGCACCCGCGCGAGAAGTCCGGCGTCTACGCGGTGCGCGCCGGGCCGCCGCTCGATGACAATCTGCGCCGCGCGCTGGCCGGCCGGCGGCTGCGTCGTTTTGTGCCGCAACGCCGCGCGCTGGCCCTGATCGGCTCGGGCGACGGCCGGGCGGCCGCTTCGCGCGGTCCGTGTGCCGCCTACGGAGAGAATTTGTGGCGCCTCAAGGACTGGATCGATCGCCGCTGGATGCGGCGCTACACCGAACTGCCGCAGATGGATGCTGAAACCGGTGGCGACGGGGCGGACGCGATGCGCTGCGGTGGCTGCGCGGCCAAAGTGCCGGCCGATGTGCTGGCACGCGTCGTCGCCCGGCTTCAGCCGGCAGCGAGCGAGGCGGTGGCCATCGGCCTCGACAGCCCCGACGATGCCGCGCTCGTCAAATTTCCCGGTGTGCCGCCGCTGTTGCAGACGGTCGATTTCTTCCGCGCGATGGTCAGTGACCCGTACTTGTTCGGGCGCATCGCGGCCAACCATGCGCTCGGCGACATTTATGCAATGGGCGGCGCGCCCGAGACCGCGCTGGCCATCGCCAGCCTGCCGCCAGCGCGGCCCGCGATCGTCGAGGCCGATCTCTTCCACCTGCTGACAGGCGCTGCAGAGGTGCTTGAAGCCGCCGGCGCGGTCTTGGTCGGTGGGCACAGCGCCGAGGGCGCCGAATTGGCGCTCGGCTTCGCGGTTACCGGTCGGACCCGCCCGGGACGGTTGCTGCGCAAGGGCGGCCTCAAGCCCCGCGACCGTCTGCTGCTGACAAAGCCGCTCGGCACCGGCGTCATCCTTGCTGCCGAGATGCGCGGCCGGGCTTCCGCGCAGATATATGAGGGCGCCGTCGCGGCAATGCTGCAATCGGCTGAGGCCGCCTCGGCCTGCCTCGTGGCGCACGGCGCGATGGCGTGCACCGACGTAACCGGGTTTGGCCTGCTCGGTCATCTGCGCGAGATGCTGGCGGCGTCGGGGGTCGATGCGCGGCTCGATCCCGACGCAATCCCGGCGCTCGACGGTGCGCTGGCGCTGTTTGCCGCGGGGATCGCGAGTTCGCTGCACGCCGCCAACGCGGCCGAATTGGCGCTTTTAGCGCCCGACGGAGCCGCCGCCGATGCGGCGTTGGTCGCGCTGCTGCTCGATCCGCAAACCGCTGGCGGGCTGTTGGCCGGCGTGCCGGCTGATAATGCCGCCGATTGTCTCGACGCGCTTCGCCGGTTGGGATACCGCGCTGCCGATATTGGGAGCGTCGTGCCCCGCGCCGGCGAGCGGCCGCGCGTGCAGCTCCAGCCCGGTTGCGCGCAATCGGCGGCGTCGCTGCCGGCAACCGCCGCCGAATGAGCGAGATTAAGGTGCGCGACCGGCGCGCCACGCTGCCGTCGGTCGACCGCGTGCTGCAGGCGCCGGCCGCGGCGGCGCTGATCGAACGTTACGGGCGCGCGCTGGTCGTTGCTGCGGTTCGCGAGGCACTGACCGCCGCCCGCGCTGTCGCCGCACCTGCGGCGATCGATGACGTCGTCGCGGCGAGCAAGGCGGCTCTGGAGCGACTGATGGCGCCGTCGCAGCGCCGCGTCTTCAACCTGACCGGCACCGTCTTGCACACCAATCTCGGCCGCGCGCCGCTACCGGAGGAGGCGGTCGCCGCAGCGGCGGAGGCAATGCGCGCGCCTTCGACGCTCGAATTCGATATTGCCAGCGGCCGGCGCGGCGAGCGCGACGAACATATTGCGGGCTGGCTCACGCGCCTGACCGGCGCCGAGGCGGCGCTCGCGGTCAATAACAATGCCGGCGCGCTGCTATTGGCGCTGAATGCGCTGGCGTTGGGGCGCGAGACGCTGGTATCGCGCGGCGAATTGATCGAGATCGGCGGCTCGTTCCGCCTGCCGGACATCATCGAGCGCGCCGGCACGCGGCTGCGCGAGGTCGGTACGACGAACCGCACCCATTTGCGCGACTTCGCGGACGCAATCGGGCCGGAAACAGCGCTGATCCTGAAGGTGCACACAAGCAATTACGAGATCCGCGGCTTTACCGCGGCGGTGGCACCGGCGCGTCTCGCCGAGTTGGCGCATCGCCGCGGGCTGCCGTTTGTCGAGGATCTCGGCAGCGGCACGCTCGTCGATCTCGACCGCTGGGGGTTGCCGCACGAACCGACCGTCGCAGAAGCGCTGAAGGCCGGCGCCGATCTCGTCACGTTCAGCGGCGACAAGCTGTTGGGCGGTCCGCAGGCCGGCCTTGTCGCTGGCCGCGCCGATCTCGTCGCGACGCTCGCGAAGAACCCGCTGAAACGCGCGCTGCGCCTCGACAAGGTCCGTCTCGCGGCGCTGGAGGCGGTGCTGCGGCTCTATGCCGATCCCGATCGCCTCGCCGAACGGCTGCCGACGCTGCGCATACTGGCGCGGCCACGCGAGGAGATCGCCGCATCGGCGGAGCGGCTGCTGCCGATCGTTTCGCGCGCCGTGGCCGGCACTGCGACCGTCGCGATCGTCGAGACAAAGAGCCAGATCGGCAGCGGTGCCCTGCCATTGTCTCTCTTGCCGAGCGTCGGCTTGACGCTAACGCCGCTTTCCTCCGCGGGCGCCGCGGTCGAAGCCTTGGCGCGGCGGCTGCGCGAGCTGGCGGTGCCGATCGTCGGCCGCATCGACGCCGGCCGCCTCATTCTCGATCTGCGCGCCCTCGACGACGAAGCGGCCTTTGTCGCGCAGTTACCGAACCTGAAATAGACTGCGCTCAGCCTTGCAGCCGGGCAGCGGCCCACCCGGCCGTGTCGAGCAGCGCTTCGTCGGCGAAACGCTTGCCGATGAGTTGGACGCCGAGCGGCAGGCCGCGCGGCCCCTTCCCCGCCGGCAGCGTCACGCAGGGAACCCACCCCAGCGTCCAGATCGAATTGAAGCTTGGATCGCCGGTCGAACCGAGGCCCTCCGGTGCCTCACCCGCGGCGCTCGGCGTCAGGAACGCGTCGCACCCCGCGAAGAGATCATCGAGGTGGCGGCGAAAGGCCTCGGCCGTCCCCAGCGCCTCGATATAAGCGGCAAGCGGCAAGTCGCGGCCGGGCCGCAGCACGGTGTCGCGCAACACCGGGCTGACAAGCTCATGGTGCTGTTCGTATTCGTAAGCGTAATTGCGCGCCGCTTCGTAATTGAAGATACGGCGATGGTGTTCGTGGATGTTCGCGAATTCGGGCGCGAAGGCGATCTCGCAGACCGCGGCGCCAGCGGCGGCGAGGCGCGATGCGGCTCGCTCGATCAACGTCTGGGTCGCCGGCTCGGCTCGCTCCCAGGCCGGCGTGCGGCAGACGCCGATGCGCGGCGCTGCGACATCGCGCACGATCGGCCGTAGCGGCGCTGCCAGCAGCGCCGCGCGCAGCGGCGGCAGATCGTCGACGCTGCGGCACAGGAGGCCGAGCGTATCGAGATTGTGACACTGCAATTTGATGCCGCTGCGGGTGAACTCGCCGAAGCTCGGCTTGTAGCCGACGACGCCGCAGAATGCCGACGGGCGGATTACCGAGCCGCCGGTCTGAGTGCCGAGCGCGGCCGGCACCTGCCAGTCGGCGACAGCGGCGGCCGAACCGCTCGACGAGCCGCCCGGCGTGTGTGCCGCGTTGTGCGGATGCACGGTGGCGCCGGGAAACCGGTTGGCGAACTCGGTTGTCACCGTCTTGCCCATCACCGTGCCGCCCGCCATGCGTAACAGCGCGACGCAGGCGGCGTCGGCGAACGGGCGGTTGCCCGCATAGATCGGCGAGCCGTGCCCGGTCGGCATGGCGGCGGTATCGATGATATCCTTGACGCCGAGCGGCAGGCCGGCGAGGACGCCGGGTCTTAGGGCGCGGTCGGCGGCGCGTGCTTGTGCCAGTGCCTGTTCGGGATCAAGCCAGGCCCACGCCTTGACGTCGCGGCGCTCCTCGGCGCGGTCGAGACAGGCGCGCATCAGGGCTTCGGCCGTCAGTTCACCGCGGCCGAGGGCGGCAATCGCCGCGGCGGCGGACAGTCGATTGGGCGCGGTCATTGGCGGGCTCCCAAGTGGCGCTCGACCCATAGGCCGACATCGAGGAGCCGCGCGTCGTCATGCCGGCGGCCGACCAATTGAATGCCGACCGGCAATCCGTCCGGGCCTTCGCCCGCCGGCAGGGTCAGGCACGGCATGTGGAGCACGGTCCACAGCGCGTTGAACACCGCGGAGCCGGTGTCGCCAAGGCCTTTCGGCGCCTGGCCGGGTGCCGGCAAGGTCAGGATCGCGTCGAACTCGCCGACCCAGCGACCGGCAGCAGCGCGCGCCCGTTCGGCAGCGCGCCACGCAGCGCGGAAATCATCAAGGCTGAGGCGGCGGCCCGCCGCGATTCGCTCCTCGCGCAAGACCGGGCTCAGCAGGGCCTCATGGCGATAAAGTTCCGGCGCGTGGTTGCGCGGCGCTTCCCAGGCGCTGTGGCGGCGCTGGATTTCGCCGATTTCAGCGCATTCCGGCGGGAGTTCGCTCTCGACGATCGTAGCGCCGGCGGCGCGCAGGCGCAGGGCTGCCGCTTCCAATACCGCGCGGCCCTCGGGCTGCGCCCGCGCCCAGTGCATCGTGCGGCATAGCGCGAGGCTCGGCGGCCGCTCGGGCAGTTGCGGCGGGGCGTAGGGGATCGCCATCAGCGCGGCGCGGAACAGCGCGATGTCCTCGACCGAGCGCGCCATCGCGCCGACCGTATCGAGGCTTTCGGTGTTGACGTGCATGCCGGCCGGCGGGAATAGACCGAAGCTCGGCTTGAACCCGACGATGCCGCAGAACGCTGCCGGGCGGATCACCGAGCCGCCGGTCTGCGTGCCCAAGGCCAGCGGCACCATGAAGTCGGCGACCGCTGCGGCCGAGCCGCTCGACGAGCCGCCTGGGCTATGGGCCGGGTCGTGTGGATTGCTCGTCGGGCCGGGGTGGCGGTTGGCGAATTCGGTCGTCACCGTCTTGCCGAGGAGGATCGCGCCGGCCGCCCGCGGCAGGCTGGCGGCGCTGGCATCGAAGGCGGGCCGGCAGCCGGTGTAGATCGGCGAGCCGTAGCCCGCCGGCATGTCGGCGGTATCGAAGATGTCCTTGATGCCGAACGGCACGCCGCGGAGCAGGCCGGCGCGGCCCGTGCGATCGCAGGTCCGTGCCGCGGCGAGCGCCTGATCGGGGTCGAGATGGGCCCAGGCGCGCACGACCCCGTCGCGCTCCCTGATGCGGTCGAGGCAGCTCCGGACGATCGCCTCGGCGCTGAGTTCGCCGGCGGCGACGCGGTGTGCCAGCGATGTCGCGGAGAGGCGGTGGGGTTCGGCAGGCGGCATCGAGCGCTCCACAACAATCGAACGATTATCTAGCCACAGCCACGCTCCAATGTCTTGACCGCAGTCGCCGCTTCGCGATACGCCCGTTGGAACTGTATAAAGGATGCGCGCATGACCGAGTTGAAGCGGTTTATCGACGAGGCCCAAGAATTGCTGCCGGCGGCGGTGGCGCTGCGTCGGCGTATCCACCGCAACCCGGAATTGGGCCTTGATCTGCCGCTGACAACGCAGGCCGTGCTCGACGGTCTCGCCGGCCTCGATGTCGCGATTGCCCGCGGTCCGTCGACCTCCGGCCTCATTGTGTCGCTCACCGGCACCAAGCCCGCCTCGCAGACCGGCCGCACAATCCTGTTACGCGGCGACATGGACGCGCTGCCCATGCCGGAGGAAACGGGGCTCGACTTCGCCAGCGAGATTCCGGGACGCATGCACGCGTGCGGCCACGATTCGCATACCGCGATGCTGGTGCAGGCGGTGCATCTGCTCCATCGCCACCGCGAGGAGCTACCCGGAACGGTCAAGTTCATGTTCCAGCCCGGCGAAGAGGGTCATGCCGGCGCCCGGCGCATGATCGAAGACGGGCTGCTCGACGCCGACCCCAAGCCTGATGCCGCGTTCGCGCTGCACATCTTTCCCAATTATCGAACCGGCACGATCATCGGCCGGGCGGGGCCGATGCTGGCGTCGGCCGATGTCTGGACGATTCGCGTCAAGGGGCGCGGCGGCCACGCGTCGATGCCGCATATCGCGGTCGATCCGGTGCCGGTGGCGTTCGAGATCGGGCTGGCGCTGCAAACGATGGTTACCCGCCACATCAACGTGTTCGACCCGGTCGTCATCACCTGCGCCAAGGTCACGGCCGGCACGACCAACAATGTGATTCCCGAAGCGGCTGAAATGGTCGGCACGCTGCGGGCCACCTCCGAGCGTGCCCGCGAGCGCGCGCATCGCGGCGTCGAACGGGTCGCGACGAATATCGCCGCCGCCCATCTGTGCGAGGCCCAGGTGACGATCAGCCGCGGCTATCCTGTGACGGTCAACGATCCAGGCTTTGTCGCCTTTGCGCGCGGCGTTGCGAGCGATCTGGTCGGTGCCGAAAACTATCTCGAAATGGCGACGCCGATGATGGGCGCCGAGGATTTCTCCTACGTGCTGCAGCGCATGCCCGGCTGCATGATGGTTCTCGGCGTCATGCCGGCGGGACATGAGGATCACGACCACATCGCAACCTGCCATTCCAACCGCATGATGTTGAACGAAGACGCTATGGCGGTCGGGATTGCGATGCACGCCGCGATCGCCCACCGTTTTCTGACGGAGGACCCGGCGCCGTAAGCGCCGTCGAGGGTCACATCGCGCGGCGTGATTTGAGCGCCGCGGTCAGCGTGCCTTCGTCGAGATAGTCGAGTTCGCCGCCGATCGGTACGCCCTGTGCCAGGCGCGAAATGCGGGCGCCGGTCGCGGCGGCGCGGTCGGCGAGGTAATGCGCCGTCGTCTGTCCCTCGACCGTCGCGCTGAGCGCCAGGATCAGCTCGATGTCGGGGCCCAGCCGCGCCATCAGCGGGCCGATGTTGAGTTCGCCGGGGCCGATGCCGTCGAGCGCGGACAAGGTGCCGCCGAGCACGTGATAGCGGCCGCGGAACGCGCCGGTACGCTCCAGTGCCCACAGATCGGAGACGTCTTCGACAACGCAGATCGCCGCCCTGTCGCGCTCGGGATCGCGGCAGATCGCGCAGGGGTCGGAGGTGTCGAGATTGCCGCATACCGAGCAGGGCCGCACCGCCGCGGCCGCGGCGCTCATCGCGGCGGCAAGCGGCAGCATCGCCTGATCGCGTCGTTTCAACAAATAGAGCGCGGCGCGCCGGGCCGAACGCGGGCCGAGGCCAGGCAGCCGCGCCAAAAGCTGGATTAGCGTATCAAGCTCGGTCATACGAACCCAAACGGGCAAATCGCCCGCGGTCTGTAAAGATCATCAAAACGGCAGTTTGATGCCGGGCGGCAGGCTGAGGCCGCCCGTGAGCTTCTGCATCTCCCTTTCCGCGTGCGCGCCGACCTTGCCGCGTGCGTCGTTGAACGCGGCGACGATCAAGTCCTCCAAAACCTCGACCTCCGCCGGGTCGACCACCGCCTTGTCGATCTTGACCCGCTTTACGTCACCCTTGCCGTTGACTGTTACCTGCACCATGCCGCCGCCCGAAACCCCGGTCATTTCGACGGCTTCGAGCTGCGCCTGCACCTCGGCCATCTTTTCCTGCATTGCCTGCGCCTGCTTCATCAATTGGCCGAGATTCTTCATGGTCCTTCATCCTCCGCCGCGCTCACCGCGTCGTCGCCTGGCTCGCCGCCCACATCCACCGCCGCGGCATCGCCATCCTCGGCCGCGGCAAACCGCTCGCGCACCGCCGTGATCGTCGCGCCGGGAAATGCGTCCATCACCGCCCGCACCAACGGGTGCCCCGCCACCTCGGTCCTGACCGCACTTTCCCGCCGCGCCTCGGCTTCGGCGAGGGTCGGCGCGCCGTCGGCGTCGGAGCGCGCGATGAGCCAACGCGCCCCAGTCCATTCCATAAGCCGTTGGCTCAGCTGGTTGATCAGATTGCTCGGCGCCGCCTCCGTCGGCCGCAATTCGATGCGCCCCGGCTCGAATGCGACGAGATGCACATGCGCCTTCAAATGCGCGACGATGATCGCTTCGCGCCGTTCGTCGAACAATCGGACGACCTCGGCAAAGCTCTGCGGCATTGGGTCGAACGATGCGGCGGGCGGCGACTCGGGCGCCAGTCGCGGCGCGACGATCATTGCGCTGCCCGCGGCGACGGCACTCTCGATGCGCCGCGCGCTCGGCCCCGGAGCGACTGTCGCCGGCGCCTCGGCGACAGCAGCCGGCTGCAGCGCCCGCGGCCCGATGGCCGACGCGCTCGTCTCGCCCGTGCTCAGCGCCCGCACGAGGTCAGCCGGCACCGGCAAATCGGCGACATAGGCGAGCCGCAGCAGCACCATCTGTGCAGCTTGCATCGGCGCCGGCGCGTTCTGCACCTCTTCCAGGCCTTTCAGCAGCATCTGCCAAGCGCGCGCCAATACCGGCATCGCCAGTGCCGCCGCCAGCGGCAGGGCGCGGTCACGATCGCCTTCTTCCAGCGGGTCGCCGGCGCCGGCCTCCGGCGCAAGCCTCAGACGCGTCAAAAAATGTGTCAGTTCGAGGAGGTCCTGCAAGACCATCGCCGGATCGGCGCCGCCCTGGTAAAGCGCATCCATCTGCGCCAGCGCGCCGGCCGCGTCACCGCGCATGACCGCCGCGAACAGGTCCCACACAAGACTGCGGTCGGCGATGCCGAGCATGTCGCGCACCGCCTCTTCCTCGATCCGCTCGCCGCCGAGCGCGATCGCCTGATCGAGCAGCGAGAGGCCGTCGCGCACCGAGCCGTCGGCGGCACGCGCGATGAGGCCGAGCGCCGCCGGCGCGATCGCGACGCCCTCGGCCTCGGCGATCTTCCGGCAATGCGCGACAAGCTGTTCGACCGGCACGCGACGCAGCGCGAAACGCTGGCAGCGTGACAAGACCGTGACCGGCACGCGGTGCACCTCGGTCGTCGCGAAAATGAAAATGACGTCGGGCGGCGGCTCTTCGAGCGTCTTCAACAAGGCGTTGAAGGCGTTCTTTGACAGCATGTGCACTTCGTCGATGATGTAGACCTTCCAGCGCGCCGAGACCGGCCGGTAGCGCACCCCTTCGGTCAGGTCGCGGATGTCGTCGACGCCGGTGCGTGAGGCTGCGTCCATCTCGATGACATCGACATGGCGGTCCTCGGCGATGGCGCGGCAATTGGCGCAGTGTCCGCACGGCGTGATCGTCGGCCCGCCCTGTCCGTCCGGCCCGACGCAGTTCAAGGCGCGAGCGATGATGCGCGCCGTCGTCGTCTTGCCGACGCCGCGCACGCCCGTCAGCATGAAGGCGTGCGCGATGCGCCCCGTCGCGATCGCATTCGACAGCGTGCGGACCATCGCCTCCTGGCCGATGACCTCGGCAAAGGTCTGCGGCCGGTATTTGCGCGCCAGCACGCGGTAGGGCGTCGTGGTGTCGCTCATGCTGTGGCGGGCGCGTCCTGCCGCTCGGGCCGATGAAAGCGGAGATCGAGTGGGAGACCGAACAAGCGACCCAGGCCATGCACTCGTTACGGCTGCTTCCTTCCGGACCTGACCGGGTTGGCGAGGGGCCTGCCCGCCGCCGACCTCCCACGTCACTATATCAGGTGCCGCCGGCCCCGCGGCAAGCGCCGCCGCACGCCGGTCGTTGCCGGACGGTCGGGGCGGCTCGATGCCGCGCAGATCGTGCTTCCGAGCTTCGCGGTCTTCCTCGACAAGATCGCGAGCCGTCGCTGATGCAGGCCGAAAATCGAGATAACGCCGTAAGCGTCACGGGCACGGCCGCTAGCGCTGCGCACGGATCACTTGATCAAGCCGCTTCTCGTCGTGCGCAGTGTAGTTCGGCGCCGCGGCCGCAGGCGCGGCGACCCGCGGTGGCTGCATCAGCTTCATCGCCTGCTCGGAAGGGCTCCGCGGCGCCAGCATGTCGCCCATGCTCTTCTGCTTCAGCGATTGCGGCAGGAAGCTCTGCAGAAACGTCGCCCCCTCATGCAGATAGGGCCGGCTTCGCGCGTCGCGGATCCAGTCCGGCCAGGTACTCTGCTGCGGCATGCTGAGATCGAGCAGCAAAAAGGCGAGGCAGACGAGAAACGCGCCGCGCGCCAGCCCGAAGATGAAGCCGAGCGTGCGGTCGATCGGCGTCAGCCCGGCAAAATGCACGGCGCGCGCGACGAGCCCGGTCAAGATGCTCAGTAGGACGAGACTGCCGATGAACAGGCCGAACCCGGCAACCACCTGCGCCAACAGCGGGCTGCGGGTGTGCGCCGCGACCAGCGCCTCGGCCCAGCCAAACCCGCAATAGGTGATCGCCGCGGCGCCGCCCCATGCGACGATTGATAGCGCCTCGCGGACAAACCCGCGGGCGAAGGCAAAAATCGCCGACAACACGATGACCGCAATGACGCCGATATCGAGCGGGTTCATCAGTCGATCCTATCGCGTTGCCGCAAATTGCCGCGATGCAGTGGGCTGCCGCCTCTGCCGCACCAGCGCGGATGGTGGCGCCAGCCGCGCCGCGAGCTCGCTCAAATGGCCGATCGCCACACCGCGCAGCCCGGCAGGCAGGCCGCGCGCCGCCGGCCGGCCCGGCATCCAGGCCTCCGCAAAGCCGAGCTTCGCTGCCTCCCTCAGCCGCGCCTCTTCATGCGCGACCGGGCGCACCCGGCCGGACAGCCCGAT
>JASIAN010000335.1 GCA_030042035.1 Alphaproteobacteria bacterium
GATCAAAAGATGCCGTCGGGCGGCCGGCCGGCGGCATCGGGGTCGAGGTGACGGCGCAGGCGAACGGCGGCGGCATGGGCAAAGCGCAACGTCACCGCGCGGCGCCGCGCCGCGGCCAGCGACAGCGAGACGCCGTGCCGCAGGATCGCCGCGCCAAATCCGTCCGCCACGATCAAGCCACAATCTTCGGGGATCAGATGCGCGGGAAATTCTTGCGGTACCGCGAAATAGAGCCGATCGGCATAGTGTTTGTAATCGGGCCATTTACGATCCGCGCGGAAATCGGCAACCGAGCTCTTGATCTCGATGATGATCAGTTCGCCGCTGCGGGCGAGGCCGATGACGTCGGCGCGCCGTCCGTTGGCGAGCGGAAATTCGGCAAGGCTGGCGTAGCCGAGCTGGTCGAGGGCGCGGCAAACGCCGCGCGCGAGAAGCGGCGCGGCAGGCGGGGCGGCGATCATGACGGCGCGGCACCTCCGGGCAGGGTCGAACGTGTCGGGGACACCGGCTGCCTCAGGCAAGCCGGTAAGGTAACGGAGAGTGGGGATGGCGGACACCCGTCGCAGATTTCTGCGGGAAGCTTGGCAGCTGGCCTGGCCCTATTGGACCTCGGAGGAAAAGTGGTCGGCGTGGGCGCTGCTCGGCTCGGTGATCGTCCTCAACCTTGTCAATGTCTGGCTGAGCGTCCGCTTCACCGTGTGGAACCGGTATTTCTATAATGCGCTACAGCAGTACGACTGGTCCGCCTTTTGGTATCAGTTCGGCATTTTCGGGCTGATCGCGGCCGGCTTTATCATCGCCGGGGTCTACCAATCCTACCTGCAGGGCATACTCGAAATTCGCTGGCGGCGCTGGCTTACCGACCGGTTCCTGAGCCGTTGGCTCAGCGACCGCGCCTATTACCACATCGGGCTCGACCAATCGGCCCCCGACAATCCGGACCAGCGCATCTCCGACGATCTCAACCGCTTTACCCAGACGAGCCTCGATCTGTCGATGGGGCTGCTCAATTCGGTCGTTACGCTGTTTTCGTTTCTCGCGATGCTGTGGACGCTGTCGGGACCGCTCTTTATCCCGCTCGGTCGCTTCAGCTTCGAGATCCCGGGCTACATGCTGTTCGCCGCGATCATCTATGCGGTGGGCGGCACCTTCCTGACCCACTGGATCGGCTTTCCACTGGTTCGCCTCACCTTCGACCAGCAGCGCTATCAGGCGGATTTCCGCTTCAGCCTCGTGCGGTTGCGCGAGAACGCTGAAAGCGTCGCGTTTCATGGCGGCGAGGGCCGGGAATTCGACCAGTTCCAGGGCCGCTTCGCGCATGTTGTGCGCAACTGGTGGGACATCATCCGGCGCCGCAAGCGGCTCGCCTGGTTCACGTATGGTTACCAGCAAATGGCGATCGTCTTTCCCTACCTGGTCGCGGCCTCGCGTTATTTCTCAAAGCAGATCGAACTCGGCGGGCTGATGCAGATCGCCTCGGCGTTCGGCCAGGTGCAGACGTCGTTATCCTTCATCATTACGACCTATACCGAGATCGCCGCCTATGAATCGGTGGTTGACCGGCTCGCCGGGTTCAGCGGCCGCATCGCCGAGGTTTCGGCGGCGCGCCGGGGCGAGCAGTCGATCGCAATCGGGCGCGGCGGCGAGGGCGTCGAGGCCGCGCTCGATCTCGACCTGCCGAGCGGCGAACCGCTGCGGCACGACATCGCCTTGGCAGCGACGCCGGCCAAACCGGTGCTGATCACCGGGCCATCCGGCGCCGGCAAGAGCACGCTCTTGCGCGCGATCGCCGGGCTGTGGCCGTTCGGCCGCGGCGAGGTCAGGTTCGGCGACGGGCGCGCATTGTTCCTGCCGCAGCGCCCCTATCTGCCGCTCGGCACGCTGGCCGATGCGATCGCCTATCCCGCAACCGACAGGAAGCCGCCGCGCGGCGACATCGAGGCGGCGCTGCGCGCGGTCGGGCTCGGCTATCTGGTGCCGCATCTCGACGAGGATGGCCTTTGGGCGCATCGCCTGTCGGGCGGCGAGCAGCAGCGTATCGGCTTTGCCCGCGTGCTGTTGGCGCGGCCGGAGATCGTGTTTCTCGACGAGGCGACCTCGGCGCTCGATGAGGCAGCGGAGGCGCAACTCTACCGCCTGCTGCGCGAGGCCGAATGGGGGCCGACGATTGTCAGCGTCGGCCATCACAGCGCGCTAAAGCGCTTTCACGAGGCGGTCGTCGATCTCGCCCGCTACGAGGTCGCACAGCCGGCCGCTGCCGCCGGGGATTGACGCCAGCGCTCGAAACCCCCTTGCGCGGGCTTGACCCGCGTATCCACGTCTTGCAACGAACTCGCTATTGCGAAATTAAGACATGGGTGGCCGGGGCAAGCCCGGCCACGGGGCGAGAGGTAATAGTGAACGCCGCAAACGACGATCCGCTGCGCCGGGTGCGCCTCGACAAGCTCGCGGCGCTGCGCGAGCGCGGCATCGATCCCTATCCGGTCAGTTTTGCCCGCACCGCCGAGGCGGCGGAGCTCGACCGCCGCTATCGCGCGCTGCCGGCCGGCGCCGAGACCAATGACGCGGTGCGCGTCGCCGGCCGCATCCGCGCGATGCGCAACAGCGGCATGTTCATCGATCTCTATGACGCCTCGGGCAAAATCCAGGTGTTCTGCCACAAGGATCATCTCGGCGCCGACGACCTCGCCTTGCTGAAATTGTTCGACATCGGCGACCTGATCGGCGTCGCCGGACGCGTGCGGCGCACTGCGCGCGGCGAATTGACGGTCAACGCGACGGCGCTGGCGATGCTGGCCAAGGCGCTGCGCCCGCTGCCCGAAAAATACCACGGCCTCGCCGACATCGAGTTGCGCTACCGGCAGCGCTATCTCGACCTGATCATGAATGAAGAGAGCCGCGAGACGCTGCGCCGGCGCGCCCGCATC
>JASIAN010000336.1 GCA_030042035.1 Alphaproteobacteria bacterium
TCGGCGCCGTCGCCGCGATCGCCCAGCGCAACATCAAGCGGCTGATGGCCTATAGTTCGATCGGCCATGTCGGCTACGCCCTGATCGGGCTTGCCGCCGGCACCGCCGCCGGCATCCGCGGCGTGCTGGTCTATCTCGCGATCTATCTGGTCATGACGATTGGCGCCTGGGCCGTGATCCTGTGCATGCGCCGCCGCGGCCGCGCGCTCGAAGAAATCGCCGATCTCTCCGGCCTGTCCTACACCCATCCGGGTCTGGCGCTCGCTTTGTCACTCTTTCTGTTCTCGCTGACCGGATTGCCGCCGACCGCCGGCTTTTTCGCCAAGCTCTACATCTTTCTCGCCGCGATCGACGCCGGCCTTGTCGGCCTTGCGGTGCTCGGCGTCGTGACCAGCGTCATCGGCGCCTACTATTATCTGCACATCGTCAAGGTCATGTATTTCGATGAGCCGGTCATCGCCTTCGACCGGCCGGTGGCGCCGGAAGTGGCGGCGGTGCTCTTCGTGATGGCGGTGCTGACGATGTTCTTCATTGTCCATCCCGACCCGATAGTCGGCCCGGCGCAGGCGGCCGCCGCATCACTCTTCGCCCGATGACCGTCGCCGAACTACCGCTGCCAGAGGGTTACCGCCTCGTCGCGCTTGAGCGGGTCGGCAGCACGAACGACGAGGCCAAGACGCTGGCGCGAGGCGGCGCCGCCGCCGGTACGCTGGTATGGGCCAAAGAGCAAACCGCCGGGCGCGGTCGCCGCGGCCGCCTTTGGCTGTCGCCGCCGGGCAATCTCTATCTGTCGCTGATTGTGCGGCCGGGCGGCGCGCCGGCGGAAGCGGCGCAGCTCGGATTTGTTGCCGCCTTAGGGCTGGGCGAGGCACTCCTCGAGGTGGCCGGGCCAGCGCTGCCGCTCGCCTACAAATGGCCAAACGACGTGCTCGTCGGCAGCCGGAAACTCGCCGGCATCCTGCTCGAAAGCGAGACGGGTGGTCGCGGCGCGGTCGATTTCGTCATCATCGGTATCGGCGTCAACCTTGCCTCGAAGCCCGAGAACGTTGAGTTTCCGGCAACCTCGCTAGCGCTGGAAGGCTTCGCCGACATCGCTCCGGTGGTGCTGCTGCGGGCGTTCGTCCAGCATTTCGACGTTTGGGCGGCGCGCTGGCGCCAGGACGGCTTTGCGCCGGTGCGCTCGGCATGGCTCGGGCGGGCCGGCGGCCTTGGCGACGACATCCGCGTGCGGCTCGGCCGCGCAACGCTCTGCGGCCGCTTTCTCGATCTCGACGCGGATGGCGCGCTGGTTCTCGACGCCGCTGGCGCCCGGCGCCGCATCGCCGCCGGCGACGTCTTCCCGCCGCTCGGATAAAGGTTCGTGCGATGCTGCTGGCGATCAATGCCAACAACACCAATACAACGATGGCGATCTGGGACGGCGCCGACCGCAAAGGGAGCTGGCGGATCGCCACGGACGCGCAGCGGACCGCCGACGAATACGTCGTGTGGCTCGATCATCTGCTCGGGATCGATGGCTTACGGCGCGGCGACATCGACGGAACTGCCATCGCCAGCGTCGTGCCGGAGGCCAATTTCAACCTCGTTACCCTGTGCCAGCGGTACTGCAACAGCGAGCCGCTGCTGGTCGGTGAAGCCGGGGTCGCTTTCGGCGCGCGGGCGCTGGTTGACCGGCCGGAAGAGGTCGGCGCCGACCGCATCTGCAATTCCGTCGCGGCGCACGACCGCTACCCTGGGCCGGTCGTCGTCGTCGATTTCGGCACCTCGACCAATTTCGATGTCATCGACGCGGAAGGCAATTTCCGTGGCGGCATCATCGCGCCGGGCCCCAACCTGTCGCTGCGGGCGCTGGCGCTGGCAACCGCGAAACTGCCGAGCGTGCCGATTGCGCGCACCGAAAAGGTGATCGGCACCTCGACCGTCGCCTGTATGCAATCCGGCGTGTTCTGGGGCTATGTCGGCTTGATCGATGGTCTCATCGCGCGCGTCCGCCGCGAGTTCGGCCAGCCAATGACGGTCGTCGCAACCGGCGGGCTGGCGCCGCTGTTCATCGAGGCAACCGAGGGCATCGACAAAATCGATGCCGATCTGACGCTGTGGGGCCTGCGCCTGATCTATCGCCTCAACCGCAACAAATGACAGTAAAAATGCCGCACTCGGCCGACGGGCACGACCCCGACGCGCTTTATTTCCTGCCGCTCGGCGGTTCCGGCGAGATCGGCATGAATCTCAATCTCTACGGCTATCGCGGCCAGTGGCTGATCATCGATTGCGGCGTCACGTTCGGCGAGGAGGAGCACCAGCCGGGCGTCGATGTGATCATGGCCGACCCCGCCTTTATCGTCGAGCGTCGCGACCGGCTTCTCGGCATCGTCGCGACGCATGCGCACGAAGACCATATCGGCGCCATCCCCTATCTGTGGCCGCAACTCAAATGCCCGGTTTGGGCGACGCCGTTCACCGCCTCGCTGTTGCGCGCCAAGCTTGTCGAGGCGCAGCTGGCGAACCAGGTCAAGATCACGACCGTACCGATGTCCGGCCGTTTTACGATCGGCCCGTTTGATCTCGAGCTCGTGACGCTGACGCATTCGATCCCCGAGCCAAACGCCGTCGTGATCCGCACTTCCGCCGGCACCGTGCTGCACACCGGCGACTGGAAGCTCGATCCCGACCCGTTGATCGGCGACGTGACCGATACGGCAAAGCTCAACCAGGTCGGCGACGAGGGCGTTCTGGCGATTGTCTGCGATTCGACAAATGCACTGCGTGCCGGTCACTCGCGCTCCGAGGGCGAACTCAGGCATTCGCTGACCGAACTGATCGGGCGCTATAACGGGCGGGTTGCGGTCGCCTGCTTCGCGTCGAATGTCGCGCGGCTGCAGACGATTGCCGCGGCCGCGCGCGCCCACGACCGTGACGTGGCGCTGATCGGCCGCTCGCTGTGGCGCATCGAGAAGGCGGCGCGCGAAAACGGCTATCTCGCCGATACTCCGCGCTTTCTGACCGAGGACGAAGCCGGTTATGTGCCGCGTGACAAGATTCTGCTGATCTGCACCGGCAGCCAGGGCGAGCCGCGCGCGGCGCTCGCCCGCATCGCCCGCGAAGACCATCCGAACATCGAGCTCGAAGAGGGCGATGTCGTGATTTTTTCGTCGCGCATCATCCCCGGCAACGAAAAGGCCATCAACCGGCTGCACAATGCGCTGATCCGCCTCGGTATCGAGGTCGTGACCGACGAGGACCATTTCGTCCACGTTTCCGGCCACCCCTATCGCGACGAACTCGTGCGCATGTACCAGATGGTGCGGCCGCGCGTCGCGATCCCGGTGCACGGCGAGGCGCGTCACCTCGCGGGCCACGCCGCGCTGGCGCTGCAATGCCAGGTGCCGGAAGCGCTCGTCGTCGAGAATGGCGCGCTCGTGCGCCTCGACCGCCGTGGCGCGGCAGTCGTCGATGAGGTGCCGGTCGGCCGCATCGGCAGTGACGGCAAGGGCCTGTTGCCGCTTCGCGGCACCGTACTGCAGCAGCGCCGCCGCCTCGGCAACGAGGGCAGCGTCGTCGCAAGCCTGGTCGTCGATCGCCGTGGGCGGCTGGCAGCACCGCCGCAGGTCAGCCTGATCGGTCTTGTCGAAGCGGTGGAGGATCCCGCATCCGAGATGCGCGATGCGCTGTTGGACGCGATCGAGGGGATGCCGACGCCGCTGCGCCACGACGACAACGCCGTGCGCGATGTGGCGCGGCGCGTCGTGCGGCGCATCGTTGGCGAGCGCTTCGGCAAGCGGCCGCTGATCGAAATCCAGTTCATCCGGCTGTGAACTCGAAGTTATTGCGAACGAAGCGAAGCAATCCCGCTGAACGAACCCCCGGCTCCGGATTGCTTCGTCGCGAGCGCTCCTCGCAATGACTGAAAATCTGCGGAGAAGCGTAATGATCGGCCGGCTCAATCATGTGGCGATCGTCGTTCCCGATCTCGCCGCTGCCGCGGCGCTCTATCGCGACGCGCTCGGCGCCCGCGTCTCGCCGCCGCGCCCGCTGCCGGCGCATGGCGTGAGCGTGGTATTTGTCGAGTTACCGAACAGCAGGATCGAGCTCTTGGAGCCGCTCGGGCCGGAATCGCCGGTGCGCGGCTTTCTCGATCGCAACCCCGCGGGCGGCATGCATCACGTATGCTACGAGGTTGCCGACATCATCGCCGCCCGCGAGCGGCTGACCGCCGCCGGCGCCCGCGTCCTGGGCAACGGCGAACCGCAAATCGGGGCGCACGACAAGCCGGTGCTGTTCCTGCATCCGAAGGACTTTTGCGGCACGCTGATCGAACTGGAAGAGGCCTGAGAGGGGCTCGGATGACGTGGTTTACGTTCATCACCGGGTATCTGATGACCTGGTGGCTGACGCTGTTCATGACGCTGCCGCTGTGGGTTGCACCGTCGCAGCCGGGGGAGCCGGGCCATCAGGCGGGGGCGCCGCGGCGCCCGCTGCTCGGCCGCAAGCTCGCGCTCAACACCGTCCTTGCGGCAATCGTCTGGCTCGTCATCTACCTTCTCATTCGCCGGACCTGGGCACACTTTCGCGGCCCTTACAGCTTGTGAAGAGGCTGGCGCCGGGCGTCCCGATCCCCGATGATCGGCCGCGATAGGCGCTCGGGCGGGGAAGCAGCGGGTGGGATTGCGATGAGCGGCTATTGCGCAATCGCCCCCGGCCATCCGCTGCACGGGCCGTATCACGATACGGAATACGGCTTTCCGGCGCGCGACGAGGCTGTGCTATTCGAGCGTCTCGCGCTGGAGATCAATCAGGCCGGTCTGTCATGGCTGACCGTGCTGAAGAAGCGCGCCGCCTTCCGCGCCGCCTTTGCCGAATTCGATGTTGATCGCGTTGCCGAATTCGGCGGCGAAGACATCGCGCGCCTCATCGCCGATGCAGGCATCGTGCGCAACCGCCAGAAGATCGAGGCGGTCATCGCCAACGCCCGCAAAATTCGGGAATTGCGCGCCTCGCACGGCTCGTTCGGTGCCTGGCTCGATGCACATCATCCGCGGCCGCTCGCCGACTGGACCCGGCTCTTCCGCCAGAACTTCCGCTTCACCGGCGGCCTGATTGTGCACGAATTCCTGATGAGCCTCGGCTATCTGCCGGGCGCCCATGACGAAGATTGCCCCGTCCAGGCGCGCATCCTGGCCCTGGCGCCGCCGTGGTCTCGCACGCCCGCGCAGGGCGCGAGTTGACCGTCGTCATTGCGCGCGCCGGCGCCTCTCATTTGCGCGGGCGCAGCGTGCGGGCGCGCAGAATGCGCAGCGCGGCCGCGACGACGAGCATCAGCCCCAGCGCGCCGAACGCCCAGTAGGGCGACAGCGGCTTCTGGCGCTCTTCTTCGCCGCCGACCCGCACCATGACGCGGGCAACTTCCTGGCTGGTGCGCGCCTCGGCGCTCCAGAACCCGTTCTCGTTGGCGGGAAACTCGAATTTTCCCTGGGCGTCGGTGCGGCCGGTCAGCACCGGATGGTCCGGACGGCCGGGGGCGAAAACCCGCACTTCGGCATTGGCGAGCGGCTTGCCGTCCTGCGTCGCAAAATGCACCGTGACGTCATGCTGTCCGAACAGATCGAACGCAGGAGCCGGCGCGGCCGCCGCGAGCAGCAGCAGAACCGCAGCAAGCAGCGCCCTGGCCAGAGACTGACGCCAGCCGCAGCGAAGCGGCGCTACGCGCAGGCCTGGACCGCGCGGCGCGCCATCACGTTGACGAGATGGGCGCGATATTCGGCGCTGGCGTGGATGTCCGAATTGAGGCCGTCCTGCGGGATCTGGATGTCCTTGATCGCGTCCGGGCTGAAATTGGCGGCGAGCGCCGTTTCCATCGCCGGCACGCGGAAGACGCAGGCGCCGGCGCCGCTCACCGCAACACGCACGCCGGCCGGTGTCCGCGCCACAAACACGCCGACGATCGCGTAACGCGATGCCGGGTTCTTGAATTTCTGGTAATTCGCCTGCGCCACCTTCGGGAAGCGCACCGCGGTGACGATCTCGCCAGGCTGCAGCGCCGTTTCGAACAGGCCGGTGAAAAACTGGTCGGCGGCGATCTCGCGCTTGTTCGTGCGCACCGTCGCATTGAGCCCGACGACCGCGGCCGGGTAGTCGGCGGCCGGATCGTTGTTGGCGATCGAGCCGCCGATCGTGCCACGGTTGCGCACGGCGGGGTCGCCGATATGGCCGGCCAATGTCGCCAGCGCCGGGATCGCGCGCTTGACGACATCGGAGCGATTGACGTCGGCGTGCCGCGTCATCGCGCCGATGACGACCGCATCGCCCTCTTCGGTGATGCCCTTTAGGGACGGGATTGCTGCCAGATCAATCAATTCCGTCGGTTTCGCGAGACGCAGCTTCAAGGTCGGGATCAGCGTCATGCCGCCGGCAACCAGCTTCGCTTCCTCGTCGGCGAGCCGGCTCGCGGCATCGTCGAGGCTCGTCGCGCGGTGATACTGGAATTCGTACATCGGGCCTCTCCTCTATGTCCCTTCCGACGCCCGTCGGCGTCTGCCCCTCACCCTCCCGCTTCGCGGGTCCCTCCCTCTCCCCGCAAGCGGGGAGAGGGCCGGGGTGAGGGGCTCTCTCCCGCTATTCCGCCGCCGCCCCCGACTGGTGCTGTCGGATCGCGCGCCACAGCTTCTCCGGTGTTGCCGGCATCTCGACATGACGCAGACCCAACGGCTTCAGCGCATCGACGATCGCGTTGGCGATCGCCGCCGGCGCGCCGATCGCGCCGGCTTCGCCGCAGCCTTTGACGCCGAGCGGGTTGTGCGTGCACAGCGTCGCGTGCGTCGACAGCGAAAAGTTCGGCAGATCGTCGGCCCGCGGCATCGCGTAATCGTTGTAGGAGCCGGTCAGGAGCTGGCCGGTCGTCTTGTCGTACACGCACCCCTCGAGCACCGCCTGGCCGATCCCCTGCGCCAAGCCGCCATGCACCTGCCCCGCGACGATCATCGGGTTGATGATGCGGCCGAAATCATCGGACGCGGTGAAGTTGCAGATCTCGAGCCGGCCGGTGTCGGGGTCGATCTCGATTTCGGCGATATGCGCGCCCGATGGGAATGTGAAATTCTTCGGGTCATAAAACGCCGTTTCGTCGAGGCCCGGCTCCAATTCCTCATGCGGAAAATTGTGCGGCACATAGGCGGTCAACGCGATCTCGCCGATGCCGAGCGAGCGGTCGGTGCCAGCGACGGTGAACCGGCCGTCCTTGAACTCGATGTCGGCGTCGCTCGCCTCCAGGATATGCGCAGCGATCTTCTTGCCCTTGGCGATGACCTTGTCCATCGCCTTGACGATCGCGGTGCCGCCGACCGCCAGGGAGCGCGAGCCATAAGTACCCATGCCGAACGCGATCTTGTCGGTGTCGCCGTGCACGATCTCGACCTGATCGATCGGCACGCCAAGCCCGTCGGCGACGAGCTGGGCGAAGGTCGTCTCATGCCCCTGGCCGTGCGCGTGGCTGCCGGTCAGGACCGTGACGCTGCCGGTCGGGTGCACCCGAACCTCGGCCGATTCGAACAGGCCCGCGCGCGCCCCCAATGAGCCGACGACGGCCGACGGCGCGATACCGCAGGCCTCGATATAGGTCGCGATGCCGATGCCGCGATATTTGCCGCGCGCCGCTGCCTGCTGTCGGCGCGCCTCGAAGCCGGCGTAATCGGCCGCCTGCAGCGCCATTTGCAGCGTCGTCTGGTAGTCGCCGCTGTCGTATTGCAACGCGACCGGCGTTTGGTACGGGAAGGCATTGGCCGGGATGAAGTTGCGCCGGCGCAATTCGGCTGGATCCATGCCCAGTTCGTCCGCCGCCACATCGACGATGCGCTCGACGAGGAAGGTTGCCTCCGGCCGCCCCGCGCCGCGATAGGCATCGACCGGTACGGTATTGGTGAAGGCCGCCTTTGTTTCGCAGAAGATGACCGGCGTCGTGTAGGTACCGGCGAGCAGTGTGCCGTAAAGATAGGTCGGGACGCAGGTTGCAAAGGTCGAGAGGTAGGCGCCCATGTTGGCGATCGTTACGACCTTGAGCGCGACAAACTTGCCCTGCGCATCGACGCCGAGCTCGGCATGGGTCACGTGGTCGCGGCCATGCGCGTCCGACATGAAACTTTCCGAGCGCTCGGCCGTCCATTTGACCGGCTTCCTGACCTTGGCCGACGCCCAGGTGACAATCGCCTCCTCCGCGTAATGGTAGATTTTTGAGCCGAAGCCGCCGCCGACATCGGGGGCGACGACGCGCAGCCTCGCCTCCGGGATGTGCAGCACAAAGGCGCCCATCAACAGGCGGATCACGTGCGGATTCTGGCTTGTCGTATAGAGCGTGTAGTCGCCGGTGGCGCGGTTGAATTCGCCGATCGCGGCGCGCGGCTCCATCGCATTGGGCACGAGCCGGTTGTTGACGAGATCGATCTTGACCACGCGCGCGGCGCCCCGGAGCGCGGCATCGACCGCCGCCTCGTCGCCGAGCGCCCAGTCGTAGCAGAGATTGCCCGGCGCCTGGTCTCCCCACACCTGCGGCGCGCCCGGCTGCAGCGCCGCTGCCGGATCGACGACGGCCGCCTCGACCGCATAATCGACCGCAACCTTCTCGGCCGCGTCTTTCGCCTGCTGGTAGCTTTCGGCAATGATGACCGCGACCGGGTCGCCGACATGGCGCACACGCTCCACCGCCAGCACCGGGTGCGGCGGCTCCTTCATCGGCGAGCCATCCTTCGAATTGACGAGCCAGCCGCATGGCAGCCCGCCGATCCCCTCGGCCGCCATGTCCTGGCCGACAAACACCGCCGCGACGCCGGGCGCCGTCTTGGCGGCGCTCGTGTTGATCGCGTTGATGCGGGCGCTGGCGTGCGGGCTGCGGAGAATATAGGCGTAAAGCTGGCCGGGGCGGTTGATGTCGTCGGTGTAGGTGCCCTGGCCGGTCAGGAAGCGGTAATCCTCGCGCCGCCGGACCGGCGTGCCGATCGTTCCGTCGGGCATCGCCGTTACTCCGCCGCCACCCCGTGGGGATTGGCCGGCGGCGCCTCGCCGCGCATGACCGCCGCGCCCTCGGCGATCGCCAGGACGATGTTGTGGTAGCCGGTGCAGCGGCAGAGATTGCCTTCGAGATACTCGCGGATCTCGCGGTCGGTCGGCCGCGGGTTGTCCTTCACAAGGTCGAGCGCGCTCATGACCATGCCGGGCGTGCAGAAGCCGCATTGCAGCGCGTGGTTGTTGCGGAACGCCTCCTGCATCGGATGCAGCGTATCGCCGTTTGCGACGCCCTCGATCGTCAGCACGTTGGCGCCCTCGGCCTGGACAGCCAAGAGCGTGCACGATTTGACCGCCTCGCCATTGACATGCACAACGCAGGCGCCGCACTGCGAGGTGTCGCAGCCGACATGGGTGCCGGTAAGCCCCAGATGCTCGCGCAGCAGCTGCACCAGGAGCGTGCGCCCTTCGACCGTCGCGGAGGCCGGCTTGCCGTTGACGGTAAGGCTCACGGTTCTTTGCATTGACACCCTCCCTCATTCGCGCGCTGCGGCGTTCGACCCGGCCCGGAGTTTCGTTTGCCGCCGCCCGCGGGTCAAGGCGTCATTGGCGGGCTGCCGCGCCGACGCGCAGCAGCACCGCCCGTTAATGCGCTCCGCTTTATTATTGCGCGGCGGCGGCCGCCGCGATCGCCGCATCGCCATCGCTGTTGATCTCTTCGAGCGAGCGGCCTTTCGGCTCCGGCACGACGACCATGGCCAGGATCGCGCCGAGCAAAGACAGCGCCGCCAGAATGTAAAGCAGACCGATGACGCCGGTGACGCCGAGCAGCGCCGGAAACAGGAAGGCCGCGGTCGAGGCGCCGATCCGGCCGCCGACCACCGTCACCGATTGGGCGATGCTGCGCACCCGCGTCGGGCTCAGCTCGACCCCCAAGAGGCCGCTTCCCGACACCGCGCCCGGTCCGAAGCTGATCGTGAAATTGTAGAGGCCGAACAGCGCGAGGCCGAGGAGCGGGATGCCGGCAGCGGCATGCTGCAGCAGCGCGAACAGCAGGAGCGCGCCGCCGGCCAGCGCAAAGCCCAACGCCGCCAGCGGCTTGCGGCCCATGTTATCGATCACCGCGACGCCCAGCAGCGTGCCGGGGATGACGAACACGCCGAAGCTGACGAGCTGGAACACGACCGGCGTGACGCCGATGCCCTTGGCGATGACCGAAGGCCCAAACAGGATGCTCGAATAGACGACGATGTCATAAACGAGCCATAACAGCGCCGCGCCGAGCACGTCGCGCAGATGGTTGGACAGAACCTCCTGCCACGCCCGCCGGTCGCGCAACGGTGCCGTTTCCAATACCCGTCCGGTGATGCCGCGGATGACCTCGCCCGCGGCCTTGCCGTCGCCGGCCAGCCGCGCCAGATACCGCGCCGTCTCCGGCATGCGGCGCCGCAGATAGAGCACCGACAGCGCCGGGATCACGCCGAACGCCAGCACGATCCGCCACTGCGCCGCCGGCGGCATGCCGACGGCCTTGACGATCAACAGCACGACCGCGGCGACGAACGCGCCGAGACACCAGAACACGCCGAAGCCGAACACCAGCTTTTTGCCGCGGTCGCGCCGGTTGGCGTGCTCGGCCATGATCGTCGGCGACAGCACGTAATCGGCGCCGATGCCGATGCCGAGGACAAAGCGGATCGCGATGAGGCTCCACATGTCCGGCGCGAAAATCTGCGCCGCCGCGGCGATTGCCATCAGCAGCACGTCCATGCCGTAAAAGCGCTTGCGTCCGCGCTGCGCGAGCGCGCCGAAAATGAGCGCGCCGAGCGCCGCGCCAACCAGTGCCGAACCGGTCAGCAGACCGCTTTGCAGCCCGCTGATATGATCGATTCCGAACGACGCCAGCACCAGCGGTAAGACGACGCCGATCGAGGACAGATCGTAGCCGTCGGTAAACACGCCCATCCCGGTCGTGATCAGCGCCAGCATGTGAAAGCGGCGGATCGGCTGTTCGTCGAGCTGCACGAACGCATCGGATGCGGATGTCATCGGGGGCCCCCCTCGCAAGCACAGAGGAGCGCCAGCCTAGGCCGCCGCTATGACGGCTGGATTGCCGCCAGATTGCAGTTTTCTGACCCGGCCAATTCGCCGCAGCGGCCGCCGCAAAGCCTGCGGCGGGGTAAAGGGTTGCCCTGCGCGGCGGCATCCGGCAAGGTCGCCAGCGAGAAGACGCGAAGTCGCGCCACACGCAGCGAAAGGAGGTCACGCATGCCCGCTTACAACATTTTGACGATGGGGGCTGCCTACGGGTCGCTGCTGGCAACCAAGCTCTTGTTCGGCGGCCACAAGATCACGATGGTCTGCCTGCCGGCCGAGGTTGAAGCCTTCAACAGCGACGGAGCGCGTGTGCGCATGCCGATCCGCGGCCGCGCGCCCGTTGAACTCGACTCGCGCAAACTGCCGGGGAGCCTCAGGGCGGCCGGCCCGGGCGATGTGGACCCGAAGGATTACGATCTCGTCGCGCTGGCGATGCAGGAGCCGCAATATCGCTCACCGGGCGTGCGCGAACTGCTCGATGCGGTCGCCCGCGCGCGCGTCCCCTGCATGTCGATCATGAACATGCCGCCCCTGCCCTATCTGAAGCGCATCCCCGGCCTCAATACCGACGCGCTGAAAGCGGCCTTCACCGATCCCAGCGTGTGGGACAGTTTCGAGCCGGGCCTGTTGACGCTGTGCAGCCCCGATCCGCAGGCGATCCGTCCGCCGGGCGAAAAGATCAACGTCTTGCAGGTGACATTGCCGACCAATTTCAAGGTCGCGCGGTTCGCCGCCGACGCGCCGACGGCAATGCTGCGCCAGATGGAAAAGGACATCGATGCCGCCCGCTTCGACCCCGGCGACGGCAAGCCGATCGAGCTGCCGGTCAAGCTGCGCGTGCATGAGTCGATTTACGTGCCGCTCGCCAAATGGGCGATGCTGCTGACCGGCAACTATCGCTGTGTCACGAAGGACAGCGCGATCGATATCAAGGATGCGGTGCACGGAGATCTCGCTGCGTCGCGGTCGGTTTACGACTGGGTGTGCGGCGTGTGCGAGAAGATCGGCGCCGCCGGCGGCGACCTCGTGCCATTCGAGAAATATGCCGCCGCCGCCAACGATCTCGTGCGGCCCTCCTCGGCGGCGCGCGCCCTCAACAACGGTGCGCCGAATATCGAGCGCACCGACCGGCTTGTGCAGCTGATCGGCGCGCAATACGGCATGCGCCATGCGATCGTCGACCAGACCGTCACGCTCGTCGATGAACGCCTCGCCGCCAACCGCAAAAAGGCGGCGGCGTGAGCCGTCGCCAGGGCTCGGCGCTGCCGCGCTCAAGAATGCTGGGTATTGAGGTCGATCTGCCGCAGGTGGGCGGCCATGCGGAACCACACGATCAAGATCTCGGCGTAGATGCGGGCGATGAGCGGGCCGAGGATGAATAACAGCAAGCGCCTGCGCGTCGTCGATTTCACGACAACGATCGCCGGGCCGCATTGCACGCGGCTCTTGGCCGATCTCGGCGCCGAGGTCATCAAGATCGAGTCGCCGGAAGGGGACATGATGCGCGGCCGCCCGCCGATGCGCGAGGGCGCCAGCACGTCGTTCGGCCAGCTTAATGCCGGCAAAGAGAGCGTCGTCGTCGACTTGAAGCGGCCCGCCGGCCTCGCTGCGGCAAAGCGGCTGATCGCGACGGCCGATGTACTGGTCGAGAATTTCCGTCCCGGTGTTATGCAGCGTTTCGGCCTCGACTATCCGGTCTGCCGGGCGCTGAAGCCTGATCTCATTTATTGCGCGATTTCCGGCTATGGCCAGACCGGCCCGTCGGCCGGCCTGCCGGCCTACGCGCCCGTCATCCACGCCGCCTCCGGCTACGATCTGGCGCATGTCGCGCATCAGCAGGTCGATCGCCGGCCGGATTACTGCGGCATCTACATTGCCGACGTGCTGAGCGGCACCTATGCGTTCGGCGCGATCATGGCGGCGCTCTACCAACGCCAACAGACCGGCGAAGGCCAGCTGATCGACGTGTCGATGCTGGAATCGATGCTGAGCCTGTGCCTCGGCGAAATGCAGGTGGCGCAGTTTCCGATGCCACCGCCGGGCCGGCCGGTATTCGGTCCTATCACGACAAGGGATGGCTTCATCAATCTCTCGGTCGCCAGCGAGCGGACATTCCGCAACCTCGCGGCGGCGTGCGGCCGCCCCGACTGGATCGACGACAGGCGGTTTGCCGCCTATGCGGACCGGCGCGCCAATTGGGGCGCATTGATCGATGAGGTCGAAATCTGGTCAACCCAGCGGACGCGCGCCGAGGTGCAGGCCGCGTTCGACCAACACGGCGTTCCCGCCTCGCCCTACCGCACGGTGAAGGAGGCGATGGCCGATCCGCAGCTCGCACACCGCCAGGCGTTTGCCGAGGTGCACGACAGTGGCGGCCGCTTTCTCGCGCTCAACCCGCCCTTTCGGCTGTCAGAGACACCGGCGGCGGCGCAACCCTTCGTCGCCGCGCTCGGCGAGCATAGCGCGGCGGTGCTGGCCGAATTGGGGTACGACGAGGGGGAGATCGCGGCGCTCGTCGCCGACGGCATCATCCTGTGCACGGGGCCCGCAGCCGCGGACGCCTAACCCCGCGCTGCGGCCGATGATTACTGTTCATCTGCACGGCGCGACAATGGATTAGCGCTTTATTAAGGGTGCGCGGGCAATCCCTGGAACGTCTTGATCCGGGTGAACCGTCATGCAGTTGGGCGAAATGCTGGTGGCGAAGGGCCTGGTGACGCCCGCCGACATCGAGGCGGCGCTCGCTCGCCAGATGCGGGAGGGCGGCCGCTTGGGCGAGAACCTCGTCGCGATGGGCTTGGTGACGGCCGACCAGATCGCCAGCATCGTCAACACCGCTCCGCCAATCCCGGCCGACCTTGCGGAAACCGGCATTTCGGAACGCAACTTGTTGTACCTGATGCTGAAGTTCATGCATGTCGAGGCCTGCGAGACGATCCTTGAGCTGGCCGCGAAGATGAAATTGCCGCGCCGCCTCGTGCAGCAGCTGGTCGAGGATGCGGTGCGTCAACGCTTCATCGGCGCGACCGGCGCAACCAGCGACCTCGCGCTATCCACTCATTACGCGCTGACCGAAGCCGGCCGCAGCGCCGCCAAGGAGGCGCTGGAGCAGAGCGTCTATCTCGGCCCCGTGCCGGTGTCGCTGCAGGCCTACCGCGACCAGATCGACAAGCAGCGCATCACCAACGAGATGATGTACGAAGAGACGATGCGGCAAGGCTTTGCCGGCCTCGTCGTGCCGGACACGATGATCCGCCGCCTGCTGCCGGCGATCAACGCCGGCCGCAGCGTCCTGCTCTACGGGCCGCCGGGCAACGGCAAGACGACGCTGTCGACCCGCATCGCCGGCCTGTTCAAAGACCCGGTCTACATTCCCTATGCGATCGAGGTCGGCGGCCAGATCATCAAAATCTTCGATATGCAGATTCATCAGCCGCGCCCCAGCGACGAGCCGGAGCTGTCGCACGGCGCGCTGCTCGGCCTGCATCGCGAAACATTCGACCAGCGCTGGGTCACCTGCTCGCGGCCGGTGGTCATGGCCGGCGGCGAAATGACGATGGAGATGCTGGACCTGCAGTGGAACACGGAAGCCCGTTTCTATGACGCGCCGCTCCACGTCAAGGCGCTGAACGGCATGTTTCTGATCGACGATTTCGGCCGCCAGCGCTTTCCGCCCAACGATCTCCTCAATCGCTTCATCGTGCCGATGGAGAACCAGATCGATTTCCTCAAGCTCAACACTGGCGCCAGCTTCACGCTGCCGTTCGACGTGCTGTTGATGTTCTCCACCAATCTGCAGCCCTCCGACCTGATGGACGCCGCGTTCCTGCGCCGCATCCAATACAAGATCAAGCTGTTCGAGCCCACCCGCGACGAATACCGTCAGATCTTCAATGCGGTCGCCAAATCCCGCGGTCTGCAATTCGGGGAAGAAATTTTCGACTACATCGTCGAAATGCTGCTGCCGTATGGACTAGCGTATTACCAGCCGCGCTTCATTTGCGACCATGTGGTGGAGACGTGCAAATCTTTTAAGCTGCCGCCGCAGATGACAAAGGACCTGACAAGCGAAGCGCTCGCCAACCTCTATGTCGACATTGAAGAGCGGCTGGGCCAGCAGCCGGTCCCTCCGCACTGACCGGTAAACGCGAGCCCTGCCGGCGTGCGCCGATCGATCGCAACGGGCGCACTCGTCAGGGCGTCCGCGGTTTTGTCAACCGATAGCACCAGTAGATTGAAACCTCATCGCGTTTGCGAAAGTCGCAGCGCACGAGCAGCGTGTCTTTCTGCAGAAAATAATGGACGTCCGGCTGGCCGCCCCGCGCTACCTGCGAATTGTCGTAGATAACGGCCTTCAACTGGAAGCCGTCGGCGATGAAATCCGCCATGCTCTGCTGGGCGGCCTGCCATTTGCTCGGGTGCCCTTCCGAGGTCGGCTGCGCGGCCGCGTTGGCGGTGCCGCCAACGGCGACGCCGACGAGCATCAGGGCGAGGAGCGCGGTTCTGAGCATCGCCGCAGCATGGCCGGCCGTGCGGTGCCCGTCAATCGCCGGCGCTATTGCGCGACCCAGCCGCCGTCGATCGACAAGGCCGCGCCGGTGATCGTCGATGCCGCCTCGCCGCACAGGAACAGGGCGAGCGCGCCAATCTTTTCGGGCGTCGTGTAGTCGAGCATCGGCTGCTTCTCGCGCACCAAATCCTCGCGCGCCTGCTCGACCGCGATGCCCTGGGCACGGGCGCGCGCCTCGATCTGCTGCGCGACGAGCGGCGTCAATACCCAGCCCGGGCAGATCGCGTTGCACGTGATGCCCTGGTTCGCAGTCTCGATCGCGGCCACCTTGGTCAGCCCGACGAGGCCGTGTTTGGCCGCGACATAGGCCGCCTTCTCGCCGCTCGCGACGAGGCCGTGCGCCGAGGCGATGTTGATGATGCGGCCCCAGCCCTGCGCGGTCATCAGCGGCAATGCCGCCTTCGTCGCGTGAAACGCCGCCGACAGGTTGATCGCGATGACCGCGTCCCAGCGTTCCTCCGGGAAATCGACGATCGGCGCGACATGCTGGATGCCGGCATTGTTGACGAGGATATCGACGCCGCCCATGCGCTCGGCCGCGCTCTTGACGAGGGCGCGGATCTCGGCCGGCTTTACCATGTCGGCGGCGATGTAATGGGCGCCGACGCCGTGCCGCTCGGCGAGGCCCGCGCGCAGCCGCTCGATCGCCTGCGCATCGCCAAAGCCGTTCAGCACGACGTCGCAGCCCTCGGCCGCGAGCGCCGCGGCGATGCCCTGGCCGATGCCGCTCGTCGATCCGGTCACGATCGCCCGCTTGCCCCGCAGCATGCCGCGCCCTCCGCTCGCCCGCGCCGCTCGACCCTAACCGAGCCACGCGCGGCCGCCAATGCGACGCGACGGCCTTGTTGCACAAACCGCCGAAGGATACCCTTGCCGCATCCGCAGGGAGAGACCCGAGATGAGTGCAACCAAGGGATTGGTGATATCGGCGGGCGGCGGCAAGCGGCTCGACGGCGCTGTGCCCGGCCGGTTTTTCGACCTGAAGCTGTTGGGCGGCGAGACCGGCGAGAGCATCATGCTGTTCGAGGAAACGCTGCCGGCCGGCACGAAGAGCCTCTACCACTTGCACCATGACAGCGATGAGGTCGCCTGGGTCGTCGCCGGGCAATTCGCGTTTCAGATCGGCGGCGAGGTAACGACGGGCGGCCCCGGCACCTGCGCCTTCATGCCGAGGGGCGTGCCGCACGCCTGGAAGAACATCGGCCCCGACATCGGCCGCGTTGTCTTTCTCTACACCCCGGCCGCCGCCGGCGGCTTCATCGAAGAATTGCTGGAACACCGCCCGCAGACGCCGGAGGAAACCCAGGCGCTCGCCGACCGCCACCATTGGGAAATCCTCGGCCCCAACCCGCTGTGACCCGGAATCCGACAGCCGCAATCGTCATGGCCGGGCCTGACCCGGCCATCCACGCAAGAGAGTACATGGATCACCGGGTCACGCCCGGTGATGACGGTTACGAGAGGCGCAGCGTCACCTTGGTACTTCGATGCCGAGGAGGCGGGCGGCGTTGCGGCCAAGGATCGCGCGGCGCTCGCTGTCGTCGAGGCCGGGCGCGCCTTCGATAAAGCCGATCGGGTCGACTTCGCCCATGTCGGCCGGATAGTCGGTACCCATCAGCACATGGTCGGCGCCGTACTGCTCGACGAGATAGTGCAGTTGCGGATGGGTGTAGACGATCGAATCGAAATACAGCCGCCTCAAATAAGTCGTCGGCATGTGGCTGATGCATTCGCAGCAATCGGGCCGCGCCGACGCCGCATGGTCGATGCGGCCGGAATAGGCCGCGAGATACCCGCCGCCATGCGACAGCACGAGCTTCAGGTTCGGGTGATCGTGCAATACGCCGCCGAAAATCAGGTGATGCACCGCGACGGTCGTATCGAGCGGGTTGCCGATGATGTTTGTGAAATAATGGTCGCGGAAGCGGCCGGCCTCGGGAAACCCGGTCGGGTGCATGAAGAGCACGAGGCCCAATTCCTCGGCGCGCGCGAAGATCGGCCGGAAGCGCGCTTCCGAGAGATCGGCGCCGGCGACGTTGGTCGCGATCTCGACGCCGCGCAGGCCCAGGGATTTGTGCAATCGGTCCA
>JASIAN010000337.1 GCA_030042035.1 Alphaproteobacteria bacterium
CGCGCCACGATCGCCGGGGCGAGGCCGAACGATAACTCGTCAATCAGGAGATAACGCGGGCGCGAGATCATGCCCTGCGCGATGACCACCATCTGCTTCTGCCCGCCGGACAGGTTTTGTGCGCCGATCGCGAGCCGGTCACGCAATTCCGGGAAGATCTCAAGCGCCGCCTCGATCTCGCGTTCGGCTTGGCGGCGGCTCAACATCATCCCGGCAGCGGCGAGATTATCACGCACCGTGAGGCCGGTCAGGACCGGATGGCCTTCGAGCACCAGCGCGACCCCCTGGCGACGTACGACGTCCGGCGGCTGCCCCAACAGCTCCTTGCCGTCGCATGATACGCTGCCGCCGAGCGCCGGTAGAATCCCGGCCATGGTCAGCACTGTCGTCGATTTGCCGGCGCCATTGGCGCCGAGCAGCGCCGTGATTTCCCCGGGCGACACGCTGAGCGAGACGCCGCGCAGCACCGGCCGTCCGCCGCGGGCGACCGCGAGGCCGCGGACCACGAGCTCCGCCATCACTCGCGCCCCAGATAGGCGCGGCGCACGGCCGGGTCGTCGAGCACCGCGCGGGTCGGCCCCAGCGCGAGACGCTTGCCGAAATCCAACACCAGCGTGTCGATGCAGACCGAGGCGATAAGCTCGGCGTCGTGGTCGATCAGCACAAGTTGGGTGTCGAATGCCTGCGGGATTTCGGCGAGAAGGCGGCGCAGCCTGTCCGTCTCCGACTCGTTGAGGCCCGCCCCGGGCTCGTCCATCAGGATGACTTTGGGCCGTCCGATCAGCGTCTTGGCGATCTCGACCATACGCCGTTCATAGAGGTTTAGTTGCCGGCCCAACACGTCCCGCCGCTCGCCGAGGCCGACAAAGTCAAGCGCTACCGTGACCTCGCGCCGTCCGCTCTGACGCGTGGCGGAGACATGATCGGCGATCGCCTGCACATTCTCGACTGCCGTCAGTTCATCGACGACAAGTTCCTGCTGAAACGTTCGGCGCAACCCCAAACCCACCCGCCGGCGCGGCGACAGGCCTGAAAGCGCCACACCGTTCAGCGCGACCGCGCCGCTATAAGGACGCACAAAGCCGGACAGCACGTTGACGAGCGTCGTCTTGCCCGCACCGTTCGGGCCGATCAGGCCGCAGATCGGCGCCGTGAGCTGCGCATCGAGCCCATCCAACGCGCGGATGCCGCCAAATCGTACGGTGAGGGTGTCGATGCTGATCATCCGCGCCGCCTTCCTTCGTACTTCACCCAGAGCCGCACGGCGAGAAGCGTCAGCCGGCCGCCGATCCCTAACGGATCCCGCAAGGCCATCAGCAGCGCGAGGCCGAAGAACATGAAGCCGAGATAGGTATTGACGTTGAAATCGATGAGCAACGCCGGGACAAACCGAGTGAGGATGCCGCCGAGAAGCGAACCGAGCCAGCTATCATAGCCGCCGAGCAGCGTGCCGATGAAGACGATGATCGAATCGGTGGGCGCGAATGCCGAGGCATCGAGCTGCCCGAACAATCCGGCCATCAGCGCGCCGGCGACGCCGGCGAGGAAGCCCGCGACAGCGAACGCCCAGGCCTTGTAGAACACGACCCGGACGCCGGCCGCGATCGCCATGTGCTCATCCTTGCGGATCAAGGCCCAGGCGCGGCCCGGCTTGGTGCGGCGGTGCGCCTCGACAAGGAAGATGCCGAGGAGCGTAATGAGCGCGACGAAAACGAAATATGCCGTGTCGCTCGCGGCGAATGCTGGTCGCGCCATCATGACGCGTGCGTTGCCGCTGGCTCCGACCTGCCCGAGAAATCCGGGTCCGCCGACCGGGAAGCTGGTCACGACGACAAGCGTCTGGAACGCGCTCGCGAGCATCAAGGTCACCAGCGCGAGATAGAGACCGCGCATGCGCAGCGCCGGCAGCCCCCAGATCATCCCGATCACTGACGCGCCGAGACCGCCGGCGAGAACCGTGAACACGAACGGCGGGTGGAACGAGTGATACACGCGCAGGCTGACCCAGCCGCCGACGCCGACGAGCGCCCATTGGCACAGCGAGACGAGACCGAGCTGACCATAGAGCAGCGCACAGCCTAACAGCGTCAGCACCATGCAATAGGCCTGGGTGAAATTCGACAACCAATAGCCGCCGCAGGTGGCGGCGATGATGCCGGAAATGAGCCCCACCACGGCAACGACAGCGATCGCGCGCGTCGCGAGTGTTATCTCGGTCACCGGCGCCGCGGCGACAAAAGCCTCGGTCTTGCCGCTGATCTCGGTCATTCGCGGGCGCCGACGCCGTGGCCCGCTCCGACCACCGTCAGGAACAGCAGAGCGGCGACATAGGGGCCGGCGCTGCGGAAGTCGGCGACCCCTGGAAAGGCAATCAGCAAGGCCTCGATCATCCCCGCGACCATGCCGCCGATGAAAGCGCCGGGGAGCGAGGAAAGCCGACCGAGGATCGCGGCCGCGATCGCCGGGATCACGAGAAACGTGAGGAACGCGGGATCGAGCCGGTTGATGTTGGCGAGCAGGATGCCCGCGACGCCGGCGAACGTCCCGTTGACGAGCCACGCGAACGAATCGATCTGCACCACGCGGATGCCGATCGCGGCGCTGATGTTCCGGTCGCTCGCCAGCGCGCGCATGCCAAGGCCAATGCGGGTCCGGCCGAGCACCAACCCGACCCCGCAAATCATCGCCAGCGAGATGCCGAGCGCGATCAGCTGCGTCGCCGACAGCCGCACGCCAAACAACACAACAAAGTCGAAATCGGTCGGCAAGACGAGGCGGCGCGCGACGCCGACACCCCAGTACCACGCCATGCCGCCTAGCAGGAACAGCGCCAATCCCAATGTCGCGATCGCGCGAACCACGCGGTCGCGATGGGCCAGCCGGGGCGCGAACACCCGGCCATAGACATAAGCAAAGCCGGTTGCAACGCCGACGCCGACGATCCAGCCGATCGGTTCGGGAAGTCCGTCGTACTCCAGTTGCCAGGACAGGAAAGCCGCTATGCTGCCAAAGGCCCCGAACGCGAAATTCAACGTACCGGACGCGCGATACAGAATAACGAGCCCGACGCTCGACAGCGCGTAGACGGACCCAAGTCCAATCCCGGAGGCGATGAAGGGGAGCAAATTCATGCCACACCCAATTTCAATCCAGCCGTCGCTCGTCGCGCCATTGCGCGACTGCAGGTCCCCGATGTCGTCGGGCGCTCCCAAAGCGGCGTATCGCGACACGGCAACGTCGACTCACCGCAACCCGAGTGGCTTCTCGCAGTTCTTCGGCCGATAATTCCCCGATGTCGTGGCGGCGATGCCGATGCTGTCTCACAGCCGAAAGCCGAGCCGAAGGGCGCCCACACGACCCTTCTATTTTGCGAGCGCCGGTTCGCGGGCGAGATCGGCCATCGCGTAGCCCACGCCTTCCTGTTTCTGCGCCATCATCGTCGAATGCTGGCGGAATTCGACGATCTGCTTGGCCGGGTCGCGGATGATGCAGAGCGGGTCGCGGCCCGCCGCGACCGCCGCCAGCGACTCGCGCATCATCCGGCGCATCAGGATAATGCCGCCGTCTGAGGCGCCGAGATGCTCCTTTGTGCGGTCGGCGATGACGCCCTGCTGCTCGACCGCCATGCGGTCCTGGTCGCTGACGTCAATGCCCCACCAGTCGCCGGGCAATTCGCGATATTCGCCTAATTTCTGTTCCTGCCGCACGAGGCGGAGCGAGCGGGTGTCGCTCGGGTAGAAGCGCAGGAAATAGAGCAGCGTCGAGTGATCGTCGACCGGTACGCGATAGATCATCGAGCGCACAAGCTCGCCGCCGCTCCCCTCGACCGGCGGCAAGGCGAACCGGTTAACCAGCGGAAAGCCGTAGCACGACCGGTGCGTGTCTTCGATGCCGTCAATCAGCATCACATTGTCGGCGCCGTATTCGGTGCGCTCCCAATGATAGGTGACACGCTTGCCGCCATAGGCGGGAAAGGTGTAGCCGTGCAGCCAGGCGAGATGGCTGATGTCGACGATGTTCTCGACATGGTTCATCCAGTTGGCATTGACGTTGCCGACCTGGATCATGCGGACGCCGTCCTCCCATCGCAGGAGATCGTAGAGCGGCAACAGCGGTGCCGGCTCGGGTCCCATATAGGCGAATACCAAGCCGCCCACCTCCTGCGTCGGGTATGCGGTCAAGCGGATCTCTTCCTTATAGCGACTGCCCACCGGTTCAGCCGGCTGTTCGAGACATTGACCGCTCGCGTCATACAGCCACCCGTGATAGGGGCAGCGGATGCAATCGCCCTCGACGCGGCCGTAATCGAGCGCGACGCTGCGATGCGCGCAGCGCAGCTGCATCAGCGCCGGCCGGCCGCTGTCGCCGCGATAGAGCACCAGCTCTTCGCCCAGCACTTTGAGGCGCCGCGGCCTGTTCGTGACCCATTGCGAACAGCCGACCGGATGCCAATAGCGGCGCAGCACGTCGCCCATTGGCGTGCCCGGGCCGATCCTTGTCATCAGCTCGTTTTCTTCTGCCGTCAGCATCGCTCGCCTCCCGATCCCTCCTGGTCAGAGGCTACACGCGAGCCGCCGCGCTGTCGATAAACCGTGGCTCGGCGAGGCCGAGCACGATCGGGTTTATGGCTCGACCTCAACGCAACCCGCGCCGGACATTGAGAGCGGCGAGCCCATCATAACATGATGACAATGTATTATAGAACGCATTTGAATGGGATGGCCTGTTGAATTAACCTGCCCCCACTGCTCGGCGATCGGGTGGGAGCGATGGGTCATATTCACGTCATCCATGAGAATACCGCCTGGCTCGAACCGCTGGCCGGGGCGCTGGATGCCCAGGGCCTGCCATGGCGCGATTGGCATCTGGACCAGGGCGCCTTCGACCTCTCGCAGCCGCCGCCAGCCGGCGTCTTCTACAACCGAATGAGCGCATCCTCGCACACCCGTGGGCATCGCTTCGCGGCTGAACTCACCGCTGCCGTGCTGGCCTGGCTGGAATCGTACGGACGCCGCGTCGTCAACGGCAGCCGCGCGCTCGATCTCGAAATCAGCAAGGCGCGGCAGTATGGCGCTCTCGAAGCGGCGGGGATCCGCACGCCGCGGACGATCGTGGTCGCCGGCCCGGACCTGCTCGCCGAGACGATGCAGCGCCATTTCAACGGCGGCCCGGCGATCCTCAAGCCGAACCGCGGCGGCAAGGGTCTCGGCGTGCGCCTGTTCCACTCGGCTAAGGGGTTGCAGGATTTTCTTGCGAGCCCCGAATACGAGCGACCGGTAGATGGGCTTCACCTGCTGCAGGAATACGTGCCGGCCGAGCGGCCGCTGATCACCCGCGTCGAATTCGTCGGCGGACGCTTTCTCTATGCGGTCGAGGTCGATACCAGCGACGGCTTCGAACTGTGTCCCGCCGATGCCTGCGCGTTCGGCGACGCGTACTGTCCAGCCGGCGAGCAGCCGAGGGCCAAATTCACAATCATCGATGCAATCGATACCCTTCTGCGGCAGCGCTACGAGGCCTTTCTCCGGGCCAACCATATCGAGGTCGCCGGCCTCGAGTTCATCCGTGACCGAGAGGGCGTGACCTATACTTACGACGTCAACACGAACACGAACTACAATGCCGAGGCCGAACGCCGGGCCGGGCGCTCGGCCATGACCATGCTCGCCCGCTATCTTGGCGAGGAATTGGCGGCGACGGCCCGACATACTCCCACCGCCGCGGCGTCAGCTTAGCCGGTCAAGCTAGCCATCACCTGCTTCAACCGCAACGGAAGGCATTACCATGTCGATCAGCGAACTGGTCAGCGCGACCAAAACGGTGCTGGCGTCGGACCCGAAACAGGCGCAAGCGACATTCGAAGCGCACCATGCGCTGGTCGGCCCGTGCGAGGTCACGGTCAAGGTTGGTTCCGGTCATGAATTCACCGTCGATGAGCCCGAGGCGCTGGGCGGTGCTAATGCGGCGGCGAATCCGGTCGAGTACGCCCTGGCCGCATTGGGTTCGTGTCAGGCCATCACCTATCGCGTCTGGGCGGCGGAGCTTGGAGTCCAACTCGACAAAGTCGAGATTTCCATCGACGGCGACATCGATCTGCGCGGATTTTTCGGCGTCGATGACCGCGTCCGCGCGGGCTTCAATGCGGTCCGTATCCGGGTCAGCCTCGAGGGCCCGGAAGACGCGGCGCGCTATGCCGAGCTCGCGGCGGCGGTAGACGCCCACTGCCCGGTGCTCGACCTCTTCCGCAATCCCGTGCCGGTCGAACGGACCTTGCTCGGCGCTTCTTGATCGAGCCGCACATGCTGTACGTCTTCGGGCTACGAGCTGAACCAGTTCCGCCCGCTGATGATTGAAGGTCCCTTGACCGGACCGGCAGCGGCCGCTCACCCCTTGCGGCTGGAACCAGCATTCGTGCCCAGAGGCGCGGCGGGGACCGCCGGTCGTGGCTCCGTAACCCTCGTTTTTGCGGAACGACCGGAGAAGCCGCCTTTGGGGCATTGCACGCTGCGTCCATGGGTCTTGGTGCCCTACATACACACGACGCAAGCGGTGCTTGAGGTGATGGCGTCGCTGCTTCACGCAAGCGCGGGGACTTCCTCGGCGACTGCTTCGAGTTGGCCGACGGTCTCCTTACCGAACACGACCGGGACGAACGCGCCAAGCGCGACGATGACGAGGAGCGTGCCGAAGTAGATCGTCGGCGAGTTGGTATGCACCGCGAGAACGAATGGCACCAGTCCGCCGGCCGCAATTCGACCGATCGACTCGCCGAAGATATGGCCGCGGCCGCGCAGTGCCGTCGGGAATTGCTCGGACAGGTAGACGCGGGTCGCGCTGAAGGCCGATACCACGGTAAAGCCGATGATCACGCCGCCGGAGATCATCAACATCCTGGCGTATGCGCCCGCCGTGTGCGCCAGCAACATCAGGCAGAAGCCCGGCAACGACCCCGCCATGACAAAGCAGATCGTCCAGCGCCGGCCGATGATCTCCATCAGCCAGCCGGTGAACGCTTTGCCGAAAAAGCTCGTCAGGAAGATGATCGAGGTGATGCCCAGGCTCGCCGCGACGGGGTAGCCCTGTTCGGTCAGCGCCTTCGGCAATAGCGAGGAGATCGCGAAGGCGGCGCATCCGGCGCAGCTGCCAGCCACCACGCCGACCACGGTCCAACGCAGCTGGCCCCTGGCGAGCAGAGCCCGATAGGGCGGCAGCTTCTCACTGGCGGCGGCGCGAACGTCGCCGAGCGAGGCCACGGTCAGCGGCGGCACACGATTGCCACTGCGCGCGATGATCCGATTGACGATGTCGACCGCGATCTGCGCCTCGCCGCGGCGCAAATGCCAACGCGGACTTTCCGGCAGCAGAAAATAGACGATCGCCGGCACGACGAGAAGCGCCAGGCCGCCGGGCAACGCGAGCAATCGAAAGCCGGCGTCATTGCCAGCGAGCAACGCGGCGACAAACGGCGTCACCGTAAAGGATGACGCCAGCGCCATTTCATAGATGGCGCCGTTGGTGCGGCGATGCTGCGCGGGCATCAACTCGGCGGCAATCGGGTAGACCGCCGACCATACGCCGGCGGCGCCGAGCGCCGTCAACGATCGGATGGCGATCAGCTGCTCGGCGTTCTGCACCAGCGGGATCAGCAGGGTCAGGAACGTCGTCGCAATTACGCCGATCACCAACATAGCCTTCCGGCTCAAGCGCTCGCCGACCGCTGAAAACCCGAAGCCGCCGATCGTTCCTGCGATGCTGGGGCCGAGGAACAGCCACTGGATGTCGGGCCCGGTCAGATGCAGCGGCACCCTGGCGAGCAATAACAGTGAGCCGGTCAAAAACAGATCGTAGCCCTCGATAAAGCCGACGAGAGCGAGGACGGCGATGATCAGGACCTGGTAGAAGCTGAACGGGATGCTGTCCATCTTGCGGCCGAGCATGCGGCTGGCTCGCGAGCCTTCCGTTTCTACCGACGATGCAACGGTCATGACAGCCTCCTGGGTAAGCGAACCCAGGGCATCGACGGGCTATGGCAGCAACAAGGATGCGATCTCTCTATGAGCGACGCACAGTTCTGCGTTTCTTGGAGAACCCCTCGAAGCGCCTTGAATGATGTGGCAGCCCGGCGCTGCCCGGTTGACGTGTCGCTCCTGTTCAAGCGGGTCAAGCAGGGCGGGACCCCTCCGACCCCACCCGCTCCCATGCGTTCGAAGTATGCCGGCTATGCGCGCTCCGGTCAAAAGCAATAGCCTCCAAGGGGCGAGCCAGCTTCCGCCAGTTCGTGGTCGCTGACCTTCGGTTGCGGCGCTCCCTGCGGTCACTCGCCTGCCGGCGTGCAGTTTGTCCCGACGTCGGCGGCAGTCTGAGGCGGCAAGCCGTGCATGCAGCGGCATGTATAGACCCATGTCCGGCACTGCGCGGCAACGGCGTCGCGATCGAACGCGGCAAAATCGATGCCGGTCTCAAGATCGGTGGATGGCCCGAACCACTCGGGACGTGCGGCGAGGCGGGTTCCCCAGCGCGTGCCTTGCCCGCTCGACAGTACGACCACAAGCAAAGCCAGCGCGACGGCGGCCTTGAGCAGCAACTGGTTCAGCCGGGCGCAGAGGGTTTCGAGCCGACCCGCCGCCAAGGCAGTGCCACGCCGCGCAGGCGAGGATTGCCTGCTACCGACCAGCACCGCTGCGCAGCACCCTGCGATCGCGCAGACGAGAATGAGCAGCATCGAGAGGCCCTCTCATCCCTCTGTAGCGATGCGCGCCAATTCACGGCGAGCGCCTCTATGCAGGCCGAGTGACGCTGCGCTGACCCCGGCCGCAGTCCGCGCATATCGGCGGGCAAGCCAAGCGCACACGAAGAGCTGCGACATATGATAGATCATAATCGGCAGCAGGATCATTCCGACGGCGTCGCCGCTGAACAGGACGCTCGCCATCGGCGCGCCGGTGACCAATGACTTCTGCGAGCCGCAGAATACGATCGAGATTTCATCCGCCCGGCACATACCGACCGCCCGGCTACCGATCGTCATCACCGCCAGGGCTGCGCCAAGCAGCATCAGGTCGATCAACGCGACCGCTGCCAATGTCGGTGCCGGCAACTGGTGCCAGATGCCGCGGATCACCGCGGCGCTGAATGCCGTGTAGACGACGATGAGGATCGAACCCCGGTCGGTCACGGCCAGCACAGCGCGGTTGCGGTCCGCCCAGTTCCCAATCCACGGCCGCATCAGGTGACCGATCACAAAAGGCACCAGCAACCCGGCCACAATTTTCCAAAGGCTTGCGAAGTCGATCCCTCCGCCATGCACGTCCATCATCGATGCCAGCAGCACGGGCGTCAGCACGATGCCGATCAGGTTGGATGCGGTCGCCGCGCAAATCGCGGCCGGTATGTTGCCCTGAGCGATCGAGGTCAGGGCGATCGAGGATTGAACTGTCGAGGGCAGGGCGGCGACGAACAAAACTCCGATGCGCAGCGAGGGCGGCAACGCATGCTGAAACAAGGCGAGGGCTGCAAGCCCCAGCAGCGGGAACAGGACAAAAGTCGTGCCCATGATGGCGAGGTGCAGCCGCCAATGGGTCATTCCGCTCAGGATGGCCGTCCGGGAGAGGCGCGCGCCTTGCAGAAAGAACAGCGAGGCTATCGCGAACACTGATAGGGCCTTGAAAAACGACACCCCAGCCCCGTGGCAAGGCAGTATGCTTGCCGTTGCCACCACCGCGATCAGCGACAGCACGAACCAGTCCGGGCGCCATCGCATGCCGCCGGCGATGCGGCGCGCCATTGATCGTCGCCCAAGCGCCGGAGCGGCCTCCAAGGGGTCGTGGGCTGCGACGCTCGCCCCGGCGCCCGTTCGGCCGGAACCGTCAGGTGAGTACCCGGAGATAATGAACATGTCGGCGCACTCGGAAGAGGTGAAGATCGGGAAGGCTTGGCGGGTAGCGATTTGCCTTTCCCCGTTAAGCATGCTCCGGAGCGGCAGCTTCGGATGTGAAGCGCTTCACATGCCGGGAACGATCTTCTCTACGAGCGCGGACGGGCGGCGCAGTGGCATCGATTCCAGGAGACGTGCCGCTTGCAGCAACGCTATGCCGCCGCCGTGCCGCCGGGCAGCGCTGCACCCCCACATCAAAGCCCTTTAGTTCGCTGTCCCACCGCACGGCCTCGCGCCCGTCGCCGGTAGGGCCGCAATGCATCCACTGAGCGCTTGGCGATTTTAGCGCGCATCGCTTATCCTCGCCCCGCCGATCGGCTCCTAGTCGCACTCGCACCCCCCATTGTCCGCAGCGGCCGAGAACAGCAAACTTCCCGGCGCGCGGGCGCGAACCCACATGTGTCGCGGGCGTCGGCGCCTCGACGCCGCGCATCACGACGAGAGCGTCGCCATGACAGCCGATGACCGCACGGCCCACACTGCACATCGGGACGCAGGAGTCGATATCGACGAAGCCGATGAAGGCCTGCATCTACTGGTGGAGCACATCACGCAAACCTGGCCGCCGCGTAACCAATTTGGCGGCGTTCAGCTCGCGATCGGCTACTTTGCCAATATCATCGATATTGGCGGTGGCGTCGGCCTGGCGATTTCGACGGATGGCGTCGGCTCGAAGGCGCTCATTGCTCAGATGATGAATAAATATGACACGATCGGTATCGATTGCGTGGCAATGAACGTGAATGATCTGATTTGCGTCGGGGCGCGGCCAATTTCACTTGTCGATTACATTGCCGTTGAGCGCGTCAGCGCGGCCGTTTTGGAGGCAATAGGGATTGGCCTCGCCGAGGGAGCTCGGCAAGCTCAGATCTCGATATCGGGGGGCGAGATTTCGCAACTCGAAGACATAATCAACGGTTTCGATTTGGCCGGCACCGCCGTCGGCATCGTGCCGTTAGACAAGGTAATCACCGGTCGCCACATCGCGCCCGGCGACCGAATCATCGGACTGGCAAGCAGCGGCATTCACAGCAATGGCTTGACGCTGGCACGGAAGGCATTCTTCAAGCGACCGCAACCTCTCGCACTTGATCAGCCGGTGCCCGGTACGGATACATCGCTTGGCGAAGAATTGCTGCGACCGACGCTGATCTACGTTCGAGAAGTAATGGACATCATCGCGCAGGTCCCCGACGTCAAGGCGTTAGTCAATATAACGGGCGACGGTCTGCTGAATTTGCACCGCGTTAACAATCCAAACGTCGGGTTCGTGATCGATCGAATGCCGCACACTCCAGCGATCTTTAAAATGATTCAGGCGCATTACCCGATCAGCGATGCCGAGATGTTCGAAGTGTATAATATGGGAGTAGGATTTTGCATCATTGTCGGCGAAGCCGATGTGGCTGTGGTGCAATCGATCTTGCAGAAGCACGGCCGACAATCGTGGGTTATCGGCGAGGTCATCGAGGATCAAACCAACGGAGTTTATTTGCCGCGTCAGCGACTGAAGGGCCACAAGAAGCGGTTCTACCCCGAGTGAGCCGACTCGCTGCGATCCCGCCAACGCCCTATCGGCGGCGGAGGAGCAGGTCGCGGGCGCGATTGATCTGGGTCGCAAGATAGTCGCTGCCGCCGTGGTCGGGATGCAGCTGCATCATCAGCCGGCGGTGGGCAGCGCGGATCGCCGCCTCGTCGGCGCCCGGCGCGAGGCCAAGGACCGCATAGGCTTCATCGACAGTCATATCGCCGCGGCGCGGTGCGGCGCCGGCGCCGGCATGCTCGCCGCCGCGCATCGCCTCGCGCCAGTCGGGGTGGGCGCGGTCGAGATAGGCCTCGACGAGGCGCGCCGCCTCCTCATCGTCGGCGCGGCAGTCGCGCAACAGGTCGATGACCTCGCCGCTGCCCAGCTCCTCGACGCGCAGGCCGGCAAAGCGGCCGCGCAGCACGGTGCCGGTCATCGCGCCGGTGTCGTGGTCGAGGCGCATGCGCACCGTTGCGGTCTCCACCGTCGAGCTGCGTCCGGTCTGGGGACCGCGCGCGCCCTGGAACAGCGAGCGCAGGCGGCGCAACAGCGGCCACAACGGCACGAGCGGCGCGAAGAAAATCGCGATCCGCCCCTCCGTCAGGACCAGCAATGCGATGCAGAGCAGCGCTGCAACGACGAGACCCGTCCATTTGGCGCCGCGGGCCAGCCGTGCCGGATCGGCGTTGACGAACAGCCAGACGAGCAGCAGCAACCCGACGAGGATCGCGATGCCACCAAAAAGAAAAAGCATCAGCCCCGCAGCTGCGCGGTCAGGCGCAGCGCCTCGCCGCCCTTCCGATCGCCGTAGGCTTCGAGCGCGCGGTAGCCGCCGGCGGCGTAGACCGCAACCGCCGCCAACAGGTCCTTCAGGCGCTCGGCGCTCGCCAGATCGAACCGCAGATAGGCGCCGCGCGACAATTTGGCGATTTGCTGGAAGGCGCGCGCCGCGGCCGGATCGCGGCCCTCATGGAACACGAACACCGGAACGCCGTTGAGGCCCAATTCGCCGGCGAGCTGACACAGGCGATCGACCTCCTCCTCCATCGCGTCGCCGACAAAAACGAGCGCGCCGACCCGCTGCCTTTTGGTTTCGGCGAGAGCATGCGCCAGCACCCGCTCGAGCTGCGTGTGGCCGCCGAGGCAAGAGACGGCGCGCATCGCGCGATGCAGTTCGGCAGCGCTCGTCAGCCAGCGGCTCGCCTTGCATTCGTTGAAGCCGCGGTAATAGACGAGCTTTACGTCGAGGCCGCCGAGCGCCGCGGTCGCCTCGAACATCTCGCCCTGGATATGGCAGGCGCGGTCCCAGGTCGGCTCGCGGCTCGCCGTCGCATCGAGCGCGAAGATGAGCCGGCCATGCCCGCCGCCCGGCAGCGGCGCCGGCGCCCGTTGCAGATCGCGCAGGAACGCGTCGACCTTGGCGTCGTGCGATGGCGTCGCCAGGCGGCTCTTGTCGTCGCTCATGGCCGCTTATATGGGGATCATTCCCGCAACAGCGACGCTCCGGGAATGACCGGCCGGGCTATTAGAGCACGGCGAAAAACGCCGCCTGCACCATTGCCCGGCTGCCCGCCGGCAATGCCGTTGTGTGCCGCGCCGGGCGCGAATCGGGATTGGGGAACATCTTGACCCATTCGGCATTCAAGGCCTCGCGCTGGGTCGCCGGATCCTGCACGTAGAAATCGATCTTGACGATATTCTCGGGCGTGCCGCCAGCCGCCTCGATCGCCGCGCGGATATAATTGAAGACGTTGGCGACTTGCGCTTCCAGGCTGGGCGGCAATTCGCGCGTCCCCGGGTTGCTGCCGCCGATGACGCTCGACATGACGATGTTGCCGACCCGGCTGGCGTTGGGGATCGGGTTCTGGTGGCTGAACCCGGGAAACATGATGCTCTTGCGCTCGGGCATGGTCCTCTCCTCGCATGGACGGCAACGCGGGCCAGGACCCGCGCTCCGCATCGGTTTCAGGCGGGCTGGTGCTGTTTTTCGCGGAAGACCGGGAAGCCGGTCTCGCGGTCGCCCAGCGCCTCGGCGCCTTCGGTCGGCAGCGCGACGGCGTAGTTGAGCGCGGCGTCGATGTCGCCTTCCCACACGTCGCGCGGCAATTCATAGAGCAGTTCGATGCCGTAGCCGTTGGGGTCGTGGATATAGAGCGAGTGGGTCATGCCGTGCTCGACCCGGCGGTCGAACTTGACGCCCTTTTCCTGCAGGTATTGGAGCTGCTGCAGCCACGCCTCGCGATTGGGCAGGCTGATCGCGATGTGGTTGACGGCGACCGGCGTGCCGAACATCGCCCAGTCCTTCGGCGGCGCCGGCAGGTCGCGGTTTTCGACGAGCGCGATGTCGTGGTGGTTCAGTTGGCCGCCGCCGTGGTCGCCGCTGTAGAAGCGCATTTTCGGCGGGTTCGGCCGCTGTTCGGTCGCATGCAGTTCGCCGACCTGGGTGAAGCCGATGATCTCGGTCCAGAAGCGGTGCGACTCTTCGATATCGCGGACGTTGAGGACGAGGTGGTTGAGGCCGCGCGGCCGCACCGGCCCTCTCTCGTTTGCCATGATGACCCTCCTGTCGGTAAGCCTTGCGGCTCCGAACCGCAGCGGCTCGGCACCGCTCGGAGATAACTTAGGCGAAGAGCGCCGACGGCGCCATCGCCGCTTGCGCTGGCATGGGGATGCGCGACCGTCATCCGGCGGTCGCGGCGGGCGTTTCGATCAGGTGATCGCCGTTGGGGCGTGCGGGATTGTGGCCCAGAACTCGGGGTCGTGGCCGAAGAAGATGCGGGCGCCGGCCGCCTCCAGCGCAGCGAGGCGGTCGAGCGAGGCGTGCATCATGTCCTTGTCGAACGCGAAGCGCGGCAGACGGCGCTCGCGCAGCGTTTGGCAGAAATAGCAGCTGTCGGCGGCGAGCACGATTTCACCGCCGGCCAGCCGCAATTTCAGCGACTGGTGGCCCGGCGTGTGACCGTGGGTCGGCAGGCAGACGACCGAGCCGTCGCCAAACACGTCATGCTCGCCATCTACGAGGCGCAGCTTGTGGCCCAAATCGAAGTCGCGCGGGTTGAAACCGCTCCGGGCGGCGCGTTCCGGGTCCATGCCGGCGTCCCATTCGCGGCGCTGCACGACAAGCGTCGCGTTCGGGATTTGAGCATTGCCGCCGCAATGGTCGAAATGGAAATGCGAGTTGATGACGAGATCGATCCTGGCTGGGTCGCGCTCCAACGCGACGAGGCGCGCCGAGATTTCGTCGCCCGGATGGTAGTCGAACGCGAAGAGGCCGGCGAGCCGCGGCCCAAGACGGCCAGCGGGGTCGCGCTGGCAGTCGGGGTGGATGCCGGTGTCGAACAGCGCCACCCCCTTTGGATGCTCGATCAAATAGGCGGGGATCGGCAGGCGGATGCGCCCCTCGCCGCCCTCCATCAGATGGCCGAGGTCACCCTCCAGCCAGCCACAGGTCAGCGCATAGATGCTGAGGCCGTTCATCACGTGTTGGCCTCCACGAACAGGCGGCGGTGCAGCGCGAAATCATAGGGGCGTTCGAGCAAGGTCTCGGGGTCCCATTCGGTGCGGTCGACGCCATAGAAATCGCCGCCGTAGACATGGATCGCGCCGGTCAGCCGCCCGAGCGGATTGGTGACGGAATGGATCACATCGCGGCCCAACGGCTCGGCACAGCGCTCGCCCAGCGATTTCGCGCCGGCCGCTTCGATGAGCCCCGCGGGGGCGTCCGGCACGCGGCGCCAGAAGATGTTGTCTTCGCGTCCGGTATAGACGCCGATGACGGCCCACATGCGATGGTCGTGCGGCATGATCGTCATGCGCCGGCCCCAGACGACGTTGAGGATCGTCAGCTCCGGCGATTTGTAGAGCGGCGTGACGCCGGCCTCTTTGGGCGCGCCGAGCGCGCCGATGATCGCGGCCGGATCCGAATTGGCGCGCGCCAGCACCTCGCGCGCCGCCTTGTGGCTCGCGTCTTCTGCGACCGCTTTGCGGCAATCCTCGATCAACCGGTCGAGATCGAACATGGCGGTTTCTCCCCTCTTCAGCGGGATTGCTTCGCTGCGCTCGCAATGACGACGATTGACAGGGCATTGCGAGGAGCGATGCGACGAAGCAATCCCGTGCCGCCCCGCTATCGCGCGGAACCAGGCCGGTCTGCGGCCTCGGATCGGTGGCCCTTCTGGTGGAAATAATTGGCGCGGTAGAATTCGAGCACGAGGTCACGATAGACCGCCGGCGGGTAATGCGCCGGGTTGTCGGCCGAGACGCAGTTCGGCAGCGGTAGGATGACGCTGTCGGGGTTGGGGCTGTGAAAATAGGCGATCGAATAGCGGTCGCTGCCGCTGTCGTTGAGGACGCCGTGCGGCGTCGCGAGGAAGCGGTCGTTCGACCAGCGCCGCATGATGTTGCCGAGATTGATCAGGAACGTGCCCGGGATGACTGGCGGCGCAAACCACTCGCCCGACGGCAGGCGCACCGCAAGGCCCGGCACGTCGGTGCGGGCGAGCGCGGTCATAAAGCTGTTGTCGGTGTGCGGCGCCTGACCGAACAGGTTGTCTTCGTTCGCCTCCTGTGGCGGATAGTGCAGGAAGCGGGCCGTCGCATGCGCCTCGTTCGCAAAATAAGGCGCAAAGAAATCGGCCGGCATGTCGAGCGCCGCGGCAAATATCGGCAGCATGCGGTCGCACATCGCACCGAGCGCATGGAAATACGCCATCATGTCGCCGCGCATGCCAGGCGCGCTTCCCTCTGCCGGCCACTGATTGCGGCCGCGCAGCGTCTTCGCGGCGACGACATCGGGGTGGTCCGGACCGCGGTCGTGGCTGATGAAAAAGCTCTCGTTGCGGTTCGGCTTTGTTGCCTTGTGTACGGTCGAAGCACCCTGGACCGACGCGTCGAGCGGCAGATAGCCGATATTGTTCTCGTTCAACCGCAGCCCCAACTTCGTTGCAAGCGGCAAAGCATGAAACCGGCGCGAGGCGGCAAAGGCGCACTCGATCAGCGCCTCCGGCACGCCGTGGTTCAGCGCGTAGAAGAACCCGACCTGCTCGCAGGCGTCGCGGACGACTGCCGCCGCCTGCGCCAGCGCGCCGGGTTCACCGGCAAAGGCCGGGCCGACATCAATGACCGGGATTTGCGCCGCCGCCGCGGCGTAATCCTTGACCGCAAACTCCTTGAACAGGTCCATCGCGCTGCGCCCCGGCGCCATGTTGCAGGACTGGGCGCGACTATAGTCCCCGCGGCGCCCCGCATGCTACCCCGGCAAGCTGTACCGGGGCGAGGCGTGCCATGCTCGTCAGAGTGTTGTGGCGCTCGGCCCGCTCGCGTTCGCGATTGGCGCGTTTGTGACGCCAACCCGACGCAGGTGCAGCCCCGCCCGTTCGCCATCCTGTTCCTGGCATAAAATCGCCGAATGGTCGGGCGGGCCCGGCATTGTCGATGCGCTTGGCGGCAATCTCGTCGGGCGGGACGACCGATGTTACTGGCGAGGCGTTACTAACGGAACCCTCACAAGACCGTCGGCATCTGCTGATAGCTGCGCAGCTTTTCCTGGCGCGCCGCCTCGCGCGCGGCCTCGTGGTTCCTCAGCGCGGCGCGGTCGGCCTCGCCGACGCTCGCGTAGGTCGGCACGACGCAGGCGGTCGGGCAGCGCGTTACGCCCTTCCTGCGCATGAATTCGGCGACGGCGCTGGCATATTCGAGCTCCGACATCATGGGGTTCTCTCCCATTGGCTGAGCGCCGCGCGCACGTTATCGCCCAAGCCGTTAACACGGCGTTTCTGCGACGCCGCCGGAAGCGGGGGAGAGCCATCTTTACAGTTTGTTTTTGCTTGCTATTTTATCATATTACGTTGTTTGGGACGCGCGAGGGAGCCGGCCTTGGCAGACGGCGATTTCATGGTCCGTTTCTGGGGAGTGCGCGGCAGCATCGCCTGCCCCGGGCCGGGCACCGCACGCTACGGCGGCAATACCTCGTGTGTCGAGGTGCGTTGCGGTGGGCAATTGTTCATCTTCGATGGCGGCTCCGGCCTGCGGCTGTTGGGCAACGAATTGATGAAGGGCGGCCATCCGCGGGATTTCGACCTGTTCTACACTCACACCCATCTCGATCATTGCCACGGCCTGCCGTTTTTTGCGCCCTGTTACGACCCGCGCAACCGTATCCGCGTGTGGGCCGGGCATCTGAAGCCCGATACCGGCATCGAGGCGGTGCTCGGCAAGATGATGTCGCCGCCGCTGTTTCCGATCCCGATGGACATTTTCGCGGCAAAACTCGAATTCAACGATTTCACGGCCGGCGAGGCGCTCGTCACGCCGCCCGGCATCGCGCTGCGCACCGGGATCTTGAACCATCCCAACCGGGCGACCGGCTATCGCCTGGAGCATGACGGCAAGGCGGTCGCCTATATCACCGATACCGAGCACGAACCGGGACGCCTCAACAACGACGTGCTGCGCCTCGTCGACCGCGCCGACGCGATGATCTACGACTCGACCTATACCGACGACGAATATCCGGCGCACAAGAACTGGGGGCATTCGACCTGGCAGGAGGGCGTGCGGCTGGCCAACGCCGCGCAGGTCAAGACGCTCATCATCTTCCACCACGACCCCGACCACGACGACGACTTCATGGATCGGGTGGCAGCCGAAGCGGAGCAGGCACGGCCGGGCACGCTCGTCGCCCGGGAAGGCATGGTGCTGAACCTCTGAGCAGTATAGTCCGGCGCGGGTGTTGCGCCGCATTGACGCGCGATGCGACAGGACTATCTGCCTCACTGCCGCGTTGTTGCGGCGCAATGCGGAGCATCCCGGCGTGAGACGGTTTCTGCAACGCTGCCCGGCGATCGGCGCGGCGTTCTTCTTCTTTATCGGCATATCGATGGCATCGGCGGCACCGGTGCCGGCGCCGCTGACGCCGCACGACACGCTCCTGTTACAACGCATCGCCGCCTATATGAACGACATCAGCACGATGACGGCAGACTTCCAGCAGATCGCCGGCAGCGGCGCCGTCAGTACCGGGCAGGTGTGGGTGTCCCGACCCGGCCGCATGCGTTTTGCGTATAACCCACCCGATCCGATCGTGCTGCTGGCCGATGCGACGAGCGTCTACTATTTCGACAAACAGTTGGACCAGGTCTCGAAATACGATTTACGGCAGACCCCGGCGTGGTTTTTCCTGCGCGACCCGATCAGCTTCGGCGGCGATGTCACGGTGACGCAATTCCAGGAAGTCGGCAATGTCATGCGGGTCAGCGTGGTCGAGACCGCCGAGCCCGACGCCGGCTCCCTGACCCTCGTCTTTACCGAAAATCCACTGGCCCTGCGGCAATGGATCGTCGTTGATCAGCAAGGCAAGACGACGACGGTCAGCCTGTCCGGCCTGCGGTTTGGGGTGGCGCTCGATCCGCGCCTGTTCCAATATCAAAGTCTCTTTGCCGGATCGAACCGCTGAGCGAACCCAACAAGAGCGAGAATGATGTCCGGTCGCAACCTGCCGTTCGTTGGTATCCCCTGCTGCGTGCGCCAGATCTGGGAGCGCCCGTTTCACACCGTCGCCGACCGCTATACCGAGGCCGTCATCTCTGCCGCCGGCTGTCTGCCGCTGCTGATCCCGGCGATCGGGCCGCATGTCGATGTCAGCGCCGTGCTCGATCGGCTCGACGGGCTCTTGTTGACCGGCAGCCCCTCCAATGTCGAGCCGCACCAGTACGGCGGCCCGCCCAGCATGGAAGGCACGCTGCACGACCCCGACCGCGATGCCACGACATTGCCGCTGATCCGCGAGGCGGTGCGCCGCGACCTGCCGGTTCTCGCGATCTGCCTGGGCATCCAGGAGCTCAATGTCGCGCTCGGCGGCACCCTCCATCAGCGCATCTTCGACATGCCCGAGCGCTTCAACCATCGCCGGCGCGGCCTCGCGGCGGCGCGCAAGCTGACGATGGATGAGCGCTACGGTCCGGCGCACCCGGTGCACCTGTCGCCAGGCGGCCGCCTGACCGACCTCGCCGGCGGCGCCGGCGAAATCATGGTCAATTCGCTGCACGGCCAGGGTATCGACCAGCCGGCGCCCGACCTTTTTGTCGAAGCGGCGGCGCCCGACGGGCAGATCGAGGCGGTCAGCCTGCCAGGTGCCAGATTCGTCGTCGGCGTGCAGTGGCACCCGGAATACAAGCCGCTCGAAAACTCGTTTTCGCGCGCTTTATTCATGGCATTTGCGCAAGCCTGTCATGCAATAATTGCAGGGAACACCGCCAACCGTCGCGCCGCGTAACCGCACACACCGCGACGGAAGTTCCCTTTTCCTGCATGCGTTTTTCGCCGATGCCGCATGCATCGGGCGCACCTACAGGCGCACCCCGGCGCACCCATTTTATGGGTCCAGAAGCGAAGAGGGTGCAAAGCCCTCTTATAACCCGGCCCCGTCTCCCCTGCGGGCGTCGGATTTCCCCCAAGCGCTTCTGACAAGACGGCGCCCGGTCCTCCCCCCCCGACCGGGCGCCATTTGTCTGCTAAGATCGCTCATCCCGGCGCCAAGCGGAAAGCCGGAACCCTGCGGCGAGGGGCGGCAAGCGTTGCGCGTGATCACCTGGAACATCAATTCGGTGCGGCTGCGCGAGGCGCTCGTGCGGCGGTTGATTGCCGAGGAGAGCCCCGATGTCCTGTGCCTGCAGGAGACCAAAACGCCGGATGAGCTGTTCCCGCGCGAGGCATTTGCCGCGCTCGGCTATCGCGACATGCTCGTGCACGGCATGAAGGGCTACAACGGCGTTGCGGTGCTGTCGCGCTTGCCGTTTGCGTCCAGCGCGACGCGCGCGTGGTGCGACCGCTGCGATTGCCGGCATGCGATCGTCGCACTGCCGGGCGGCATCGAACTGCACAACATCTACGTGCCGGCCGGCGGCGACGTGCCCGACCCGGAAGAGAACCCGAAATTCGCTCACAAGCTGCAATTTCTCGACGAGCTGACGGCGTGGTTTGCGGCCGACCGCGGCACCGGCTCGGCGGGCGCGATGATCGCGGTCGGCGACTTCAATATCGCACCGCTCGAAACCGACGTGTGGTCGCACAAGCAGCTCTTGACCGTGGTCAGCCACACCCCCGTTGAGGTGGCGCGGCTCGCCGCGTTGCGCGAGGCCAGCGGGTTTGTTGACGCCGTGCGCCACTTCGTGCCGCCCGAAGAGCGGCTCTACACGTGGTGGAGCTACCGCAACCGCGATTGGGCGGCAAGCGACCGCGGCCGCCGCCTCGACCACATCTGGGTGACCTCGCCGCTCGTCGGCCGGCTCGCTGCGGCGCGCGTGCGGCGCGACAGCCGCGGCTGGGACAAGGCGTCGGACCACGTGCCGGTCGTCGTCGACATCCGCGACTGACGCGTCGGTTGTCAGACGCGGCGGTAGAGATGGTAGCGGCCCGGCGCGACGCCGGCCGGCGGCGGCAGCTCCGTCAGTTCGGCGGCGGCGATCGACGGATCGCTGACCAGCACCGCGCGCTCCCGCAACAGGCGCAAAATGTGGGGCGTCAGCGCGGCCGCCAGCGCCCGGTTGGCAGCAACATCGCCGCTGCCGGCATCAAAATGGGCGAGCGCAACTGCCCCGCCGAGCCGGGCGTGCAGCGCCGGCAGCGTCTCGCGCATATCGCCGAGGACGAGCCGTTCGGGCGGCGGGACGCAATCGGGATGGGCGGCGACCCGCCGCTCGCAAACATAGATATCGCGGTCGGGGAACAGTTCGCGGAGATGATCGTAGGTGCGGCCGTTACCAAGGCCGAGTTCGAGGATGCAGCCGTCAAGGCCGCGGATCGACCCGGCCGCGTGATTGAGGCAGGCGCGCTGCGCTTCGAGACGGCGGATGAAGCTGTCGAGCCGGCTCATGCCACCGGCGCGGCATCGGCATGATGTTCGGCGGCGCGCAAACGCTGCACTTCCGAAATCGCGTTGCGCAGCTGGTTGTTGGTCAATTCGAGACGGTGCGCCAATTCGCGCATGATCGAAATCGCCATCATCGGGAATTCCCGCACCATGCGCATAAACGGCTCTTTGGCGATACGCAGCGCGACCAGTCGGGTCTTGGCCCGCACCGTCGCGGTGCGCGGCACATCGCCGAGGATCGCCATCTCGCCGACGATGTCGTTGGCGCCGAGCGTCGCGATCGTGACCGGGCCGCTCGGCGTATTGACGATGATGTCGGCCTCGCCCTCGATGATCAGATAGGCGGCATCCGCCGGATCGCCTTGGCGGCAGAGCACCTTGCCGGCATCGTAGCCGACCCGTTCGCTCATGAACGCCAGCAGTTTCAGCTTGGCCGGCTCGATCTCGACAAAGAACGGTATGCGGCGAAGCAGCTCGTATTCCTGTAACAGACTCACGGTTTCCTCCCGATTTCCGGTCGGGCGCTGTCGCGCTCTGTCATTCGGCCGCCATCAACAGGCCGGCCAGCGAATCTTTGCGGTCAAGCTCGGCAAATTGACCCTGCTCCTGCAGCTTGCCACCGCTCATGACCAGGACACGGTCGAAATCGCGCGCCAGCGCGGCGCGGTGCAAGACCCAAACCATGCAGCGGCCGGCCATCCCGCGCCGCACGCCGGCGGCGACCTTGGCCTGCGTCTGGGCGTCGAGGGCGCCGGTGGCCTCGTTGAGGATCAAGATGTCGGGTCGTTTCAGCAGCTCCCGCGCCAGCGCCGCTCGCTGCCGCTGCGCCAGCGACAGCCGCGAGCCGCCACTGCCGACCGGATAATCGAGACCGGCATCGATGATCGCCGGCCGCAGCTGCAGCCCGTCCATCACCTCGGCGAGCACCGCCGGCACCCGCTCGGGCGCTTCGGCCTCGCCGTAGGCGACTTTGCCGAACAGCACGTTATCCTGCACCGTGGCGGCCGCATTGTAGTGCTCAGGGTCGAAAAAAGCGATCTGCCCGCGCGCGTCCTCCGGCAGGCCACGGCGAAACGCGTCGCGGGCGGCCAGGAGGCGCTGCTGCATCGGCTCGTCGATGACGCCGAAACGATGGCGCGCGATGACCAGCTTGAACGGCAGCGACAGCAGCTTCCGCCGTTCCGCGGCGTCCAGCGCCTTGACGCCGCCGCTCTCGATTGTCGCAAGGATCGCCGCAAACTCCGGCAGATCATCGGCGCTGACGAAGCTGACCTGCTCGAAGAACGGGTGCCCCGGTGGCAGGTCGGCGAACATCTCGGTCATTGTCGCGGCGACCTGCCGGCCGGCCTCGATCAGATCGTCGGTGAGGCCAACCTCATCGAGCACCCGCAGCACATAGGCGTTATCGGCGAGCGCGTCGAAGTCGAAGACCGGGCCGATCGGCGTGCCGAACAGCAGGTTTTCTGCGACGCTGGCGTTGGCGTTGTAGCGGGCCAGATCATAGGTCTCGACGAGCTTCGTGATGCCTTCCTCTGCCAGCCGCCGGGCCAGCGCCCGCCGCGCCTCCAGAAGCCGTGCCGCCAATTCCGGCTTCACCTCAGGATCGATGCGCCCGCGCAGTCCGAAATCATAAACGTCTGCCGCCAGATCGACCTCGTCGAGGATCGCCGCGATGCGCCCCGCCAGCCCATCGCGATCGGCGACGCCGGCCGCTTCGTAATCGATCCAGTCCGCGTGCAGGTCGAGGTCGATGTTGCCGGCACGGCGGGTTTCGTCGAGCTGGCGCGCCCGCCGGCGCGCCGTGCCGTCATCGTATTCGGCCGGCCGAATCGGGCGGTGGCGCAGCGCCAGCAGCAAGTTTTCGCGCAACGTCCCGGCAAACAGATAGGGCGTCGCGCTGACATAGCCGATGCGCCGGCCAACTACAGCAAGCGGCAACTCGGCCAGGTTGCGGCCGCCGATCGTGATCCGCCCGCCGGTCGGCCGGATGAGCCGCGCCAGGACCTGCGCCAACTCACTCTTGCCGCTCACGGCCTGGCCGATGACCGCGGCATGTTCGTCGAGCCGCAGCGTGAATGAAACGGTATCGAGAGTGCGGCTGCGATCGTCGTCGGCCAACGAGATATTGGTAGCGACGATCTCGCCGGCGAAGTGAGGGATGGTCTCCGGCTCTTCGAGCAACTGCTCGACGCCGGCGAGGCCGGGCGGCTGAAACTGCTCAACGATCTGGTCGTAGATGATCCGCGAATTTTCCTTGTTCTGGTAAAAATTCAGCAACTCCTTCCACGGCGACGCCATGTCCTTGTAGGCAGCAAGCACCGCTACCAGCGCGCCGAACGAGAGATGGCCGCGAATCACCAGATATCCGCCGATCGAATAGAAAAAGAATGGCACCAGTTGGTTGATAAAGTTGTTGAGACGCTTGGTAAAGAACTTACGTTGATAAATCTCGAAACGGATATCGTAGATGCTGCCCAGAAGATGTGCGAAATCCGTCAGATGCAGTTTGACGAGATCGTCGGCGTGGATTTCGACCATGCCGGCAGAAGCTTCGTTGACCCGGTCGGCGACCTGGCGGATCGAGCGCACACGGGTGCGGTTGAGCTGGTTGACCTTGCGCTGCAAGCGAGGGATCACATAGGCCTGCACCGGGATGCCAGCCACCGCCGCGGTGCCGAGCACCGGGTCCTGCATGAACATGAAAAAGATGATCGTCAGGAACGTGCCGCCCTGGAATGCCGGCAAGGCGATCGCATCGCCGATGAACCCGCCCAGCGACTCGCACTCGGCCGTGATCATCGGGATGATCTGCGCCGCCGAGGACTTGGCGAAATAGGCGAGCGGAAAGCGCAACAGGTGCTGATACAGTTGATAGCGGAAGCGCCGCAGCATGCGCTCGCCGAGCCGCCCCTTATAGGTGTTGATGTGCTGCTTGAAGGCGCCGTTGACGACGACGAACAGCAGAAACAACCCGCACAGCACCATCAGATAGGGGATGCGATCGAGCGAGATGCCGTGGATCTTCTGCGGGAAATGCGCGCTTTCGCGGATCGCCTGGTTGATGATGGTCTTGGGCAGGCTCAGCGCGACGTAAAGAAACGGAAACGACGCGAGTGTAACCACTAGCAGGTAGATCTGCTGGCGCCAGCTGTGCCTCAGGATGAAGCGATAGACGGTCGGCTCCAGTTCGTCGAGCGCCGGAGGCGGCGGCGCAGATGGCTCCGCCGAGGCGTCGCGCTGGCCGATGCGAGGCAGCAGCCGGGCGACCGGCACCGCTTCGACCGCGGCTGCCACCGCCGCCGTCGTCTTCATCGGCGCACGCTCCGGTTAAACACCATCTCGCCACCCTCTGCCGCCGGTGCCATAGTGCCGCCGCTGGCCGCCAGGAACGGAGGCTCTCCTTGAGTGAACGCCGCGACCACAAGCGCGTGCTGATCTACAGCCACGACAGCTTCGGTCTTGGCCATCTCCGGCGATGCCGGGCGATCGCCCACGCGCTGGTCGATGCCGATGCCTCCGTGTCCGTGCTCATCCTATCGGGATCGCCGATCATCGGCAGCTTCGATTTCCGTTCGCGGGTGGATTTTGTGCGGATTCCGGGCGTAATCAAGTTGCGCAATGGTGAATATGTCTCATTGAACCTGCATATCGACATCGAAGAGACGCTGGCGATGCGCTCCTCGATCATTCGCCACACCGCCGACATCTTCGACCCCGACATGCTGATCGTCGACAAGGAACCGCTGGGCCTGCGCGGCGAGGTGCGGCCGACCCTCGACCTGTTGCGGATGCGCGGCACACCGCTGATCCTCGGCCTGCGCGACGTGATGGACGAGCCCTCGGCGCTCGAAATCGAATGGGAGCGCAAACAGGCAATCCCGGCGCTGAGCGCCTATTACGACGAGATCTGGGTCTACGGTTTGCCGCAGATCTGCGATCCCTTGGAGGGGCTCGATCTGCCGGCGAGTGTGCGACGCCGCATGCTCTATACCGGCTATCTGCGGCGCCAAATGCCGGCGTCGCCCGGCGCGGCGGGGCCGCACGCCGATCTGCCGGACGGCGGGTTTCTGCTGGTGACGGGGGGCGGCGGCGGCGACGGCGACGATTTGTGCGATACGGTGCTCGCCGCCTACGAGAGCGCATCCGACGGGCTGCCCCCGGCGCTGTTCGTGTTCGGGCCGTTCATGCTGCCCGACCATCAGGCTGCCTTTGCCGCGCGCGCCGCCCGCCTGGGGATGGTGCGCACGATCACGTTCGACGCGCAGCTCGAAACCCTGATGGCGCGCGCCGTCGGCGTCGTCGCGATGGGCGGCTACAACACGTTCTGCGAAATCCTCTCGTTCGACAAGCCGGCGCTGCTGGTGCCGCGCACGACACCACGCCGCGAACAGTACATCCGCGCCTGCCGCGCCGCCAACCTCGGCCTCGTGTCAGTGTTGTCGGACCACGACAGCCGTGATCCGCGAACGATGGCGGCGGCGCTGCGGCAGCTGGCGCAGCAGCGGCGTCCGTCGAGCGTCGTGATCCCCGGTCTGCTCGACGGCACCGCGAACGTCAACCGGCTGGCGCAGCAATGGCTTGGCGACCGAAGGTCGGCGCGCTGGGGCGGCCGCGTGCGCCGCAACGCATGACGCCGCTCTCGCCGCCGGCGCCGGGAACCCGCGTCGCGTTTGTGCTGAAGGGCTATCCGCGCCTGTCGGAAACCTTTATCGCCCAGGAAATCCTGGCGCTCGAACGACGCGGACTGGCGATCGACATCATCTCGCTGCGCCACCCGACCGATCGCTACCGCCATCCGGTGCATGCCGCGATCGCGGCGCCGGTGCTCTACCTGCCGGAATATCTGAAGGACGAGCCGCGCCGCGTGTGGGCGTCGTGGCGCCGGGCGCGCCACCTGCCCGGCTATAGCGAAGCGCGGCGAGCGTGGCTGCGCGATCTCGTCCGCGACCCGACGCCGAACCGCATCCGCCGCTTCGGGCAGGCGTTGGTGCTGGCCGTCGAGATGGCGCCGGAGATCGGCCGGCTGCACGCGCATTTCCTGCACACGCCGGCGTCGGTGGCGCGCTATACGGCGCTACTGCGCGGCCTGCCGTGGTCGGTGTCGGCGCACGCCAAGGACATCTGGACAATTTCCGACTGGGAAAAGCGCGAAAAGCTCGCCGCCGCCGAATGGGCCGTCACCTGCACCGCCGAGGGACATCGGCACTTGGCCGCGCTGGCGCCGGCGCCCGACCGGGTCGCACTGTGCTATCACGGCATCGATCTCGGCCGCTTTCCGCCGCCTTCCCGCCGGGAGGTGGAGCGCGACGGCAGCGATGCGGCGCGGCCGGTCGTGCTGCTGTCGGTCGGCCGTGCGGTGCCCAAGAAGGGCTATGACGACCTCTTGGCGGCGCTGGCGCTGCTGCCGCCTGGTCTCGCGTGGCGCTTTGTGCATGTCGGCGGCGGCGGGCTGAGGCGGCGGCTGCAGCAGCAGGCGCGCCGGCTCGGGATCGAGAGCCGCATCGAATGGCACGGCGCGCGGCCGCAACCCGACGTGCTCGCGGCCTATCGCGACGCCGATCTGTTTGTGCTTGCAGCGAAGATCGGCCGCGACGGCGACCGCGACGGTCTGCCCAACGTGCTCGTCGAGGCGCAGAGCCAGGGGCTGGCCTGTGTCGCGACGCGGCTGCCGGGCATTGCCGAGCTGATCCTCGACGGCCGCAGCGGCCTCCTCGTCCCGCCCGGCGACCGGCGCGCACTGGCGGCGGCCCTTGCGGCACTGATCCGCGATCCGGCGCGGCGCCGCCGGCTCGCCGCGGCCGGCATGGCACGGGTCGCGCGCGAGTTCGACATGCACGACGGCATCGAGGGGCTTGCGGCGATGTTCGGACTGCCGGGCCCGATCCCGGCGCAAGCCGCGGAGTAGCCCCGCATGCGTATCGCCTTTTATGCGCCGCTGAAGCCGCCCGACGATCCCGTGCCGTCGGGTGACCGCCGCCTCGCTCGGCTGTTCCTCGACGCGCTGCGCGCCGCCGGTCATCAGCCGTTCGTCGCGTCGCGGCTGCGCAGCTACGACGGCACCGGCGATGCGCAGCGCCAGGCGCGGCTGGCGGCGGAAGGCCGGCGCGACGCCCTGAACCTCATCGCGCATTGGCGGCGCGTGGATGAGGCCGCGCCGGAGCTGTGGTTCACCTATCACCTCTACTACAAGGCGCCCGACTGGCTCGGGCCGGCGGTCAGCGCCGCGCTCGGCATTCCCTATGTCGTCGCCGAGGCCTCGTGCGCGCCGAAACGGGCGGGCGGCGGGTGGGACGGCGGGCATCGTGCGGTTATGCGGGCGCTCGCCGCCGCCGCCGCCGTCTTTGGCCTTAATCCGGTCGACCGTGCCTGCGTGCTGCCGCTGCTGCGCGATCCGCACCGCTGGGTCGCGCTGCCACCGTTTCTCGATTGCCGATCTTGCGCCGCACCGCTGCGCCCGCCGACCGCGTCACCCCGGCTCGTCGCCGTGGCGATGATGCGGCCGGGCGACAAGCTTGCGTCCTATCGCCTGCTCGGCGCGGCGCTGGCGGAACTCGCG
>JASIAN010000338.1 GCA_030042035.1 Alphaproteobacteria bacterium
CCAGTTGCGGCCCGCGGCCGCGCGGCGCGGTGACGACCCGGGCGCCGCCACGACCGGCAAGCGCGACAGTGTCGTCCCGCGAGCCGCCGTCAACGACGACGATCTCGTCGACGATTTCGGCCTCCGCCAGCGCCGCCAGCGTCGCCGGCAGCACGGCAGCGGCGTCGAGCGTCGGGATCACGACCGAGAGGCAAGCCGCATTTTGTTCTTGTAACGTTCGCATCGATCGGGTATATTTGCCGCATGGATATGCCGGCCGCCCTGATGCCGCGCAAGGGACGCGGCGCCGCGAGCAACGAGACCGGCCGCTTCGAAGCCGAGAAGCGGGAGGCGTTCGACGACGGCTGGGGCTCGGGCGAGGCAGCAATGGCGGAGCGCGTTGCGACGACGCTGTCGGTCGATGCGACGCGCACGATCATCGCCCGCAACGATTCGCCCGATATCGGGTTCGACCGCTCGATCAACCCCTATCGCGGCTGCGAGCACGGCTGCATCTACTGCTATGCGCGGCCGAGCCATGCCTATCTCGGATTGTCGCCTGGCCTCGATTTCGAGACCCGCATCTTCTACAAACCGCAGGCGGCAGCGCTGCTCGCGGCGGAACTGCGCAAGAAGGGCTATCGCTGCCGGCCGATCGCGCTCGGCAGCAACACCGACCCTTACCAGCCGGCCGAGCGGCGCCTCGGCATCACCCGTGCGATCCTCGAAGTGCTGCGCGATTTCCGTCATCCTGTTACGATCGTCACAAAATCGGCGCTGATCCAGCGCGATATCGACATCCTCGCCGACATGGCGACGGAGCGGCTCGCGATCGTCACGGTGTCGGTGACGACGCTCGATCGCGGGCTTGCCCGATATATGGAGCCGCGCGCCGCGACGCCCGAACGGCGTCTCGAAACGATCGCCGCGCTCGCCGCCGCCGGCGTCCCGACCGGCGTCCTGGCGGCACCGATGATCCCGGCGCTCAACGACAGCGAGATGGAGGAGATTCTGGCGCGCGCCTACGCCGCCGGGGCGCGCGTCGCCGGCTACACGCTCTTGCGCCTGCCGCTCGAATTGAAGGCGCTGTTCAAGGAATGGCTGGAGAGCCACGCGCCCGACAAGGCCCTGCATGTGCTCTCGCTCGTCGCGCAATGCCACGGCGGGCGGATTTACGATTCCGTGTGGTCGAAGCGGATGACCGGCACCGGGCCTTACGCCGAGATGCTCGCCGCCCGCTTCGACCGCGCCTGCCGCCGTCTCGGCTTTCACGCGCGCTCAACCGACCCGCTCGATACGGCGCGGTTTCGCCCGCCGCCGCAGCGGGGCGACCAGCTGGCGCTGTTCTGAGCGGGTCCGCGACGCAATGTCCGATCGCATGTTTTTGCTTGCATTGTTGTCGCGATCGGCGCCTTCCGGCGCCAGCGCGCGCGAGGATCGGCATGGCAACACGACGCGAGGTCGTAAGTGCGATTGCAGCGCTCGCGCTGCCGCCGGCCGTGGTCGGCCGGTCCCGCAGCGCCGCCGCGCAGCCCCCGCCGGCGCCGCCGATCCCGCCGGACCGGGCGCGGGTGTGGTTTGTGCGCCTTTTCGAACCTTATGTCAGCCTCGCGACGCCGATGATGTTCATCAACGACGCGCCGTTCGTGCCGAGCCAGCCGGGCACCGTGCTCTACCGCGATTTTCCGCCCGGCACCTATACGTTCAGCGTCGCCAGCTATGGCATCGATTATGGCCAGGCGCAAACCGTGCCGCTGCGGCCGGGGGAAGAGCTTTACTTCATGATCTGGTGCGACCCGCTTTGGGCCAGCGGCCGGCGTTTCCAACGCGATACGTTCTACGTGCTGCCGCTGCCGCCGCCGACGGCCTGGCAATACATGCGGCTGCCCGATCTGCGCGACCTCGGCACCCGATAGGAAGCGGCGCGGGTCGGCCAAGCGGGTTGATCTGGGCGATCCGAGAACCTCGCCTCGGCCGTCGCGGCGGTGTTTAATGGCGCGACGCAACGGGGATCGCAACGGAGCGGCACAATGGCCAAGACGCGCGGCACCGGGTTGTTGATGGTGTGGGCCGACATCGACCCGCAGTTCGAAGAGGAATACCACCGCTGGTATGACGAGGAACATATCGCCCATCTTCTCGCTGTGCCGGGCTTCTTGAGCGCCGGGCGTTATGTCGCGTTGAGGGGCAGCCCGAAATATCTCGCGCTCTATGAGTTGGAAGCGCCCGATGTGCTGCGCAGCCCGGCTTTTCTCGACGGCGTCCGCTTCCGTCCGTCGGCGCGGCGGGTGCGGTATTCCGGCGGCACGATCGGCCGCAACTATCTGCTCAACGGCTATCGCCAGATCTTCCCGGTGCACACCGACCCGATCGAGCAGACGCGTGAGCCTGCGCCCTTCCTCCAGATGGGCCGCATCGACGTGCCCCAAATGGTCGAGGAGGAATTCAACGACTGGTACAACACCGCCTACATACCGCCCTACCTGGCGGTGCCGGGCTGCCTCGGCGCGCGCCGCTATGTCGCGGTGGACGGCCAGCCGAAATATCTGACGCTCTACGAATTCGAAAACGCGACCGTCTCGGAGAGCCAGAAGTGGGCGAAGGCGCGCGACGGCAACCCGTGGAGCCGCCGCATCCGGCCGTTCATGCGCCACGATGTCGGCTCGCCCGGAGTCTATCGCCGCCTCTATCCTAAGTGATCCGCCCCATGCCCGCCAGCAACGCCGATCCCTGCTATCTGCCGGTTCATCGCCTCGCCGCCGACATTGCCGCCCGCCGCCTGTCGCCGGTCGATGTCGTCGATGCCTTCCTCGCGCGCATCGCCGCGCATGACCCAAAGCTGCACGCCTATATCGACGTCTACGCCGACGATGCGCGGCTCGCCGCCGAGGCGGCCGACATGGCGATCCGCGCCGGCCACGCCGTCGGGCCGTTGCATGGCGTGCCGATCGCGTTGAAGGACCTGATCGACCTCCAAGGGCGCATCACGACCGGCGGCTCGCCCGTGTGGCGGGAGCGCCGCTCGCCGGCGACCGCGACCCTGGCGCGGCGCTTTTTCGCGCAGGGCATGATTGTGCTCGGCAAGACCCACACGGTCGAGTTCGCGATGGGCGGCTGGGGCACCAACCAGCATTTCGGCACGCCGTGGAACCCGTGGGATTTGGCCGAGCACCGCACCCCCGGCGGGTCGAGCAGCGGCACCGGCGTTGCGGTCGCGTCGGGCATGGCGCCGTGGGGCATCGGCACCGACACCGGCGGGTCGGTAAGGCTGCCGGCGTCGTGGTGCGGCCTCTCGGGTCTCAAGACGACGATCGGCCGGGTCAGCGCCCACGGCATTCTGCCGCTCGCGCCCTCGCTCGACACGCCCGGCCCGATGGCCCGCTCGGTCGAGGACGCGGCGCTGCTCTACAGCATCATGCATGGTCCCGACCCGCTTGACCCGCACACGCTGTCGGCGCCGCAAGCTGCCGACCCGTTCACTTCGCTGCGCCGGGGCGCCCGCGGCCTCAAGCTCGCTCGCATGCCGGCGGCCGAGCGCGACGGTTGCACGCCCGAGGTCTTGGCCGCCTATGACGCCGCGCTCGATACGCTGGCGCGGCAAGGCGCGGAGATCGTCGAGATCGCGCTGCCGTGCCGTTTCGCCGACGCGACCGACATGACCGGCCGCATCATCGGCTCCGAGGCCTACCAGCTCATCGGCGATCTCGTCGATAACCCGGCGCTCTCAATTGACGAGGCGGTGCGCCCGCGGATTCGCTTGGGGCGCGGCATCAGCGCGCGCGACTATCTCGCGGCGCTGGCCGAGCGCGACGCGCTGAAGCGGCGTTTTCTGGCGGCGCTCGACGGCATCGACGCGCTCTTGACGCCGACGACGCAGACCGCGGCGATCCGCGTCGCTGCCGTCGATCAGACGACGACGCCGGCGCATTTCACGCGTCTTGTGAACCTGCTGGAATTGTGCGCGCTGGCCGTGCCGAACGGCTTCACCGCGACCGGGCTGCCGATCTCCTTGCACATCGTCTGCCGGCCTTATGACGAGGCGACGGCGCTGCAGATCGGCTGGGCCTACCAGCAGGCGACCGACTGGCACGAGCACCGCCCGCCCGGCCTGTGACGGGCGGCAACCACGGCGGCCGCGCTCAGAAATCCATTTCGAGCGCGTAGAGGCCGCCGACGATGCGATCGACGGCAAAGACGATGCCGCGGTCATCGACAAACACGTCGTTGATCTGACAGCGCCCGTTGGCGGCTTCTGCGATGTGCGGCACGAAATAGCCGACTTCTTTCGGCTGATACGGGTTCGAGACGTCGAATGCCCTGAGGCCGCCGTTGAAGAATGTGCCGAGCACGATGTCTTCCGATTTCCAGCAGCCTTCTTTCGGCAGGTTCTCCCACAAATTGTGCGCGCCGTAGCGGCCGCCGCGGCGGGCGAAGACCTCGACCGGCGGCACCGGGCAGGTCGCGATCGATACCGGATTTTCTTCCGTGCGGTTGTCGACGATCCATACGAGCTTCGGCCAGTCGGCGCCGTCGACCCGCACGCACTCGTCACTGACGACAAGGATGTCGCGCGAGAAGAACGGCACGACGGTGTGGGTGAAACCGGGATTGGGCGGATGATAATCCCAGCGCGCCACCATCTTCGGGTGGGCCTTGTCGGCGATGTCGAGCGTAATGAGGCCGCCGTCGATATAACCCATGTACACGCGGTCGGGCCGCTCGGGATAGACGTTCGTGTTATGCGGCCGGAAGCCGCTGTCGAATTGCTCGGCGTGGCGCTTCGGCGGCGCGACGCTGTCGCCCTGTTGCGTGCCGGGCAGCCACCAGCGCCCAACCTCGACCGGCTTTGACGGGTTCTTCACGTCCCAGCACTGGTAGAACTGGTCGTCCTTCGGATGGGTCGGCTTCGAATCCGGGGCACCGGCGCTCATGTGGATGTATTCGCCGTCGCTAAACCACAATTGGTGGACACCGCGCGACGTCGGCCCTGACAGATTGACAAATGCGATGCGCTTTGGCGCTTCCGGCACGGAAATGTCAAACAATTCGAAGCCGGCCGGCTGCAGCCCTTTTTCCTTCGTCTGGTAGGCGACGGCCATCACGTCGCCCACGGTCTCGAGCGAGTTGGAGCGCATGTGCGAGGCCGGCAGGTCGGTGCGCGCGACGATCTTCAACTGTCGCGGATCGGTGACATCGACCGCGGTGAAATTCTTCGGCGCGCTCTCGTGCGCCAGCCACAGGATGCGCCTGCCGTCCTTGGCGAGCTGCATCGACATGCCCTCGCCCATGCCGCCGAAGCCGTCGAGCGAATGGTGCGCCAGCTCCTTGAAGTTCCAGATAAGCGTGTCGGTGGTTGGACTTGTCGCGCGCTCGGCCATGGCGTTCCCCTCGCAAGGCGGATGTGATCGTATGGCGCACGATAAGAAGCGGGCGGCGCAAAGTCCAGGCGCCGCCCGACCTGCCGCTCAGGGCGCGATCAGATCGAAGGCGGATGCCCGCGCAGCTCCGCCGCAGCGCGTTTCAGGGCGAGCGCCCTATGCCGCAGCGGCCCCGGTTCTTCCCGCCGTGTCGCCACGGGTCTCGCCGATTTCGCCGCAGCGCCTGCAGCGCTGCGGCGCGGGTGCGCACCCGCGCCGATTTTGTCGGCCATCCGCTGTTTTCCGGGGTTGGCAAGATGCGCCACCGCGAGGCGGTGCTGCTCCAGGCGGGACAATAGGGCACGGACGCGAGCGCAGGCAGGCAACGGATCACCGAGCAGTTTGGCCATTGCGCCGGTGACGATGTGCTCGGCAAATTCGGATCGCGCCGACTGCAAATCGTCGGCATCGACTGAGTAGGCGGCAAGCAGGCGGTCGATCAGCGCCGCCGAGCGCTCGAGACGCGCATCCGTCACTCCGCAGCGATGAGCGTGGCCGAGCAAAAACCCGGCACGGTCGGCGATCGTCGTTGCATCGCTCGCCTGCGCGGCGGCCGCGCCGAGCAACAGCATCACCGCAGCCACACCGCCGAACACCTGCGATGTGAGCAACGGTCTCAACGACGCAATCCGGGCCGCCGCGCAGCGACGCGAACCGGCCGGGGGGCGGCCGCCGCGCCCTGCGCCGACATGACCACCAGCAGCGCCAGGAGGAGGCCGAACGTAATGGCGATCGGTGCCGCGACGATCATCGATGCCTCCATTAGCACGACACCAGCATCACAGCAGCATCGCGTTAAGGCCGCGTTGATGTGCGTCAAACCAGCCGCCTGACCGCCCGCACAAGGCTCGGATCGGCCGAATCGGCCACCAGGTGAAAGCCGAGTTCGCGGCACATTGCCAGCATCGTGCGGTTCTCGCGCAAGACCTCGCCAATGAGCTCGCCGATGCCAGCGGCGGCGGCGATTTCGATGAGCCGGTTCAGCAACAGATAACCAACGCCTCGCCCATGCCAGTCGCTGCGCACCGCGACCGCAAATTCCGCCGTCAGACGATCGGGGTCGGCAAAATAGCGCGCGATGCCAAGCACGGTGCCGTCATGCATCGCCACCAGGGCCATCTCGCGATCGTAGTCGATCTGGGTCAGGCGAGCCGCCAACTCGTGCGACAGCCCGTGCACCGGCACGAAGAAGCGCAAGCGCAGATCCTCTGGAGTCATGTGGGCGGCGAGATCGTGCAGCAAGGGCTCGTCCTCGGGCAGGATAGGGCGCAATGCCACGCGCGTGCCGTCGCGCAACGCGGCCATGCTTTCCAGCCCGCGCGGATAGGGCGCAATGGCAAGCCGTGCCGCGCCCGGCAGCAAGGCCGCCGCGACGCAGATGCGCGCATCGATCGCGACAACGCCATCGGCGTCGGCGAGCACCGGGTTGATGTCGAGTTCCTTGACTTCGGGATGCCCGGCCGCGAGCTGCCCGAGCCGGATCAACACATCGGCGATCGCATCGACCGCGGCGGGCGGTCTGTCGCGATAGCCCTGCAACAGCCGCCAGACGCGCGTCCGGCTCATCTGCGCCCGCGCCAGGAGCGGGTTGAGCGGCGGCAGAGCGATCGCGCTGTCGTCGATGACCTCGACGGCGGTGCCGCCCTGACCGAACAGCACAACCGGCCCGAACACCGCATCTTCCGAAAGCCCGACCACGAGTTCGTATGCGCCCGGCCGGCGCACCATCTGCTGCACGAGAAATCCGTCGAGCCGCGCCGCCGGACGCGCCTGCCGCACTCGCGCCGCTATCGCCGCCGCGGCCGCGCGCACCGCGGCGGCATCGGCGAGATCGAGCGCGACACCGCCGACATCGGATTTGTGCGTAATGTCAGCGGAGCGGATTTTGAGAGCGACCGGAAACCCGATCGCCGCCGCTGCCTCGGCCGCTTGCGCCGGCGTCACGGCGATACGCGAGGCCGGCCCTGGGATCGCGTAGGCCGCGAGCACGGCCTCGACCTCCTCGGGGTCGAGCCACGAGCGGCCGGCCGCGAGCGCCGCGGCGATCGTGCGCTGCGCCGCCGCGACATCGGGCCGAGCTGCGTCGGGATGCGCCGGCGGCGCCTCCAGCAGCAGCGCCTGGTTGCGCTGGTAACGCACGCGATGGAGAAATCCGGTTACTGCCTCGTCCGGCGTATCGTAGGTCGCCAGCCGCGCGGCATTGAACCGGCGTCGGGCCGGTGCCGCCGATTGGGCGCCGAGCCAGGCGGTGAAAATGTTGCGGCCGTGGCGCGCGCCGGGCGGCAGGTCGCCGATCGCGTCGATGAGCCCTTGGGCCACCTCTTCGGGCGACGCAATCGCGGTCGGGCAATTGAGCGCCAGCACCGCATCGATGCCGTCGTCCGCGAACAGCGCCGCCAGCGCCGCGGCATAGCGCGAGCCGGGCGCGTCGCCGATGATATCGACCGGATTGCCGCGGCTCCAGGTCGCCGGCAGCACGGCGTCGAGCTGCGCAATCGTCTCGGGCGCCAGCTGCGCCAACCGGCCGCCGGCCGCTTCCAGCGCGTCGCTCGCCAACACGCCAGCGCCGCCGCCATTGGTCAGGATCGCCAGCCGGTCACCGTTCTGCTCGCCGGTCAGCGCCAGTGTCTCGGCCGCGTCAAACAGCTCCGCCATCGTCTCGACGCGCAGCATGCCGGCGCGGCGAAACGCAGCGTCGTAGACCCGGTCCGAGCCCGCCAGCATGCCGGTATGCGAGGAGGCGGCATGCGCCCCGGCGCGCGAGCGGCCGGCTTTCAGCACCAGCACCGGCTTCAAGCGCGCCGCCGCCCGCGCCGCCGACATGAATTTGCGCCCCGCGGTGATGCCCTCGACATAAAGCAGGATCGCGCGGGTCTGCGGGTCGGCCGCGAGGTAATCGAGCATGTCGCCGAAATCGACATCGGCCATGTCGCCCAATGACACGACATGCGAAAAGCCGATCGCGCGCGGCGCCGCCCAGTCGAGCATCGCCGTGATCAGCGCGCCGGACTGGCTGACAAAGGCAACATCACCCGCCGGCGGCGCGAGGTGCGAGAAGCTCGCATCGAGACCGATGCCGGGCACCAGAATGCCGACGCAATTGGGGCCGACGAGGCGCAGAAGATGCGGCCGTGCGGCATCGAGCGCCGCTTGCTGCAGCGCGTTGCCGCGGGCGCCCAGTTCGCCGAACCCGGCGGTGATGATGACGGCGGCGCGGGTACCCTTGGCGCCGAGCGCCATGACGAGGCTCGGTACCGTGTCCGGTGGCGTCGCGATGACGGCGAGATCCGGCGCGCGCGGCAGGCTCGCGACGTCAGGGTAGACCCTTTGCCCGTCGAGCGCCGAGAGATGCGGGTTGACGAACATGAGTTCGCCGTGAAAGCCGGCGCGGCGCAGGTTGCGGGCGACGACCGCGCCGACCGATCCCGGCCGTTCGCTGGCGCCGATCAGCGCGACGCTCGCGGGCTTGAACAGGTTCCGAAAATTGCGGATCGACATGCTGGCATCCGGCAAATGCCCAAGGCTGCCGCCGCTTTCCGCGGCGGCGCATTGATTGCGATCAACCGGACAAACGCGCGCTCACGAAAACTGCGGTTTCACCGCTTCGCACAGCAGCCGCAGCGCGCGGAGCACCTGTGGCTGCGGGATTTTGCCGCCGCAATTGAGTTCGGCAAGGACGCCGTCGAGGCCGATCTCCGCATCAACCTCGCGCAGCCGGGCGGCAAAGCCGTGCGGCTCATCGACGATGATCTGCGTTGCGAGCGCCTCGTCATAGGTCAGTGCCTCCAGCCGCTCGACCCGCTTCAGGCGCTGCAGCGCGAGTTCGCCACCGGCGCGACGCGCCGAATCGCGTCCCAATTCCGCCTGATAGGCGAAAAAGCTCATGATGCTGTCCTTCGCCTCGGCGCGCGCCCCGGCGCGCGTTTCGGCAAGATAAGCCGGGACTCGCAAAAACACGCGGCCATGCCCCGGATGCCCGGCCTCCTGGTAGGCCCTGCGATAGGCCTTGATGCTATCGGCCAGCTGCGAAAACGGCCCCTGCCGCACCGCAACGAAAATCGGCAGGCCGAGCCGGCCGATCTGCGGGAACGTCTCGGCACTCGCCGCCGCCATGCGCAATTCGGGATAGGGTTTCTGATAGGGCTTCGGCGTGACCGCCGCATCGCTGAACCGGAAGTATTTGCCGGCATGGGAAAAGCGCTCCTCGGTCCAGGCGCGCCGCATGATGTCGAGCGTCTCGGCAAAGCGCTCCCGGCTCTCGCCGTAGTCGATGCCGTAATCCTCATAGGTGCGCACGACGCCGCTGCGGCCGATGCCGTAGATGAGTCGGCCGTGGCTGATCTGGTCGATCGTCGCCGCTTCCTCGGCGAGGCGCAGCGGGTGCGACAGCGGCAGAACCTGCACGGCGATACCGATGCGGATTCTGCTGGTGCGTGCGGCAATCGCGGCGGCCACCATGCTCGGCGCCGACATGACCGAGCGCTCGGGCGCGCCGTGCAGTTCGGCGAGCCACACCGCATCAAGGCCGACCCGCTCCGCCTCTGCGACCTCGTCGAGCGCCTGGTCGAAGGCGGCGCTCTCGCTGCCGCCGGCGAGCGGTGGAAACTCCATGAAACTCCCGAATTCCATGTGCTGCAGGCTCCCTGCGATATCGCGCGGCGATCATCGCGGGGCACGAGGTGCGACGCAAGCCGCGAGCGGCGCGCGAGCCCGCCCGCTTGACCCGTGTCGGGACGGATGCCTATATCACGCCGCCCACGGCCGGATGGCAGAGTGGCTATGCAACGGACTGCAAATCCGTCCACAGCGGTTCGATTCCGCTTCCGGCCTCCAGATTCCTTTGACCATCGAGCCTAGTTCAGTCGCTCGCCGCGATGGCGGCCGCATTAACGCCTCGGACTCAAACGTCTCGGATGCCGAACGCGTCGCGGAAGCCGCGCCGGCCGGCCTCTGTCACGCTGACCGCCCGCGAGCCGTCGCAGCGGCGCAGCCAGCCGAGCGCAAAGCAGCGCGCGGCGAGCGCCGCGCCGAGCCGGCCGCCGACATGCAGGCGCCGCTCACTCCAGTCGAGGCATGGCCGACAGAATGCCCGGCCACTGGGCGAGCGCGCCATGTCATCGAGATCGAGACCAAAGTCCTGGAAGAAGACGGCGCCGGCGTCAGTCAATGCGCCGCCTTCGGGCGACAGATCGAGCCGGCCGTGCGCGACGAGACTGTCGGCGAGCGCGACGCCGAGTTCGCCCGCGAGATGGTCCCAGCAGGTACGCGCAGCGCGCATGGCCCGTTCGCGCGGCCCGGTCACGACGGTATGGCAGGCATCCGCGCGGCGGCCGGTGCCGGCTTCCATGATGCTCTCGAGCATCTGCGCGACGGTCGGCGAGGCCAGCCGGTGGTAGCGATGCCGGCCCTGGCGCTGGGTCGCCAGGAGGCCGGCCGCCGCCAGCTTTGCGAGATGACCGCTGGCGGTCTGCGGCGTAATGCCGGCGGCGCGCGCCAGTTCGCCGGCGGTCAACGCGCGCCCGTCCATCAACGCCAGCAGCATGCCGGCGCGCGCCGGATCGCCGACCAGCGCCGCCGTCTCGGCCAGGAGAGAATCGCTGAGCATCGGAACCTCCGCGGTGGTTGGCGCAGCCAGTCTAGCGCAAGCGGCCGCGCCGATGTTTCGGTCGAGGCCGCAGCGTTCGCGCCCTCCGTCACGGGTGGGACCGCACTGTCTTTCGGCCGCAAGGTTTGGCAGGATGGGCGCCCACGACAAGGAAGCGCGCCATGGCCACCGCATCGCAACCCGCCGGCAAAACCGTTACCGCGAATGGGCTGCGGCTGCATTACCTCGAATGGGGCGCGCGAGAAGCGCCGGCGATCATCTGCGTGCACGGCTATACGTCGAGCGCCGAGGCGTTCAACGCGCTGGCGCGCCGCCTCGCCGAGCGTTTTTATGTGCTGGCGATGGACGTGCGCGGCCACGGCGACAGCGAATGGTCGCCGCAGCAAGCCTACGAGTATGCCGATCAGGCGGCCGATCTTGCCGCCGTCGCCGATCTGCTCGTGCCGCAGCCATTTGTACTGATCGGCACGTCGATGGGCGGCATCATCGCGATGGCGTACGCCCAGCATTGGGGGAAGCGGCTGCGCGGTCTTGTATTGAATGACATCGGCCCGGATGTCGAGGCCGGCAGCGGCCGCATCACCCAGATGGTCGGCACCCGTCCGGACGACTTCGCCAGCCTGGACGAGGCGATGGAGTATCGCCGGCAGGCGTCGCCGATCACCGCCGCTCGGCCGCTCTCCGATCAGCGAGAGTTGGCGCTCGGCGTGTTGCGGCAAAGGCCAGACGGGCGCTGGGCGTGGAAGATGGATCCGGCCTATATCAAACGCCGCGTCACCCGCGGCGCTCCGGCCCGCCCCGACGCGTGGCCGGTTTTGGCATCGCTCGCGTGCCCGACCTTGGTTGTCTGGGGCAGCGACAGCGATGTGCTGTCCGAGGCGCAGGCCCGACGCATGGTCGCGACCCTGCCGCGCGGCGAACTTGTTGCGGTGCCCGGCGTCGGTCACGCTCCGACCCTTGTCGAGCCGCCGGTGCTCGCCGCGCTGGAGCGGTTCCTGGCGATCTGATTGGTCGCGCGGATGATGCAGCAGATGACGATGGAGAGAGCGGATGGTCTTCTCGCTGACCGATGACGCCCAAGGCGCGGTGCCGCTCGTGGCGGTGGGGCCAGCCGGTCTCGCGGGGTGGCGTGAGGCGGCGCCGGCGCGCGAACGCGACTGGGCAGCGGCAACCGGGTTTACCGGCGAGGCCGGCAAGCTGGCATTTCTGCCGGACGGCGAGGGCCGGCTCGGCCGCGTGCTGGTCGGGCGGGCCGACGGCGAGGCGGCAATGTGGACGTTTGCCGGGCTGTCCGAGACGCTGCCGCCCGGCCGATACCGCATCGAGTCCCCGCCGGAGGGCGGCGATGCGACCCGCTTGGCGCTCGGCTGGGCGCTCGGCACCTATGCGTTCGGCCGCTACCGCGACCCAAAAAAGCAGGCGGGCCAAGCTGAGCTGATGTGGCCCGAAGGCGCCGACCGGGGGCTCGTCGAGCGGCTCGCCGCCGCGGTGTTCGTCGCGCGCGACCTGATCAACACACCGGCCTCCGACATGGGGCCGGAGGAGCTGGCTGACGCCGCAACCGGCGTGGCCGAGAAATCCGGCGCCTATCACCACACGCTCGTCGGCGATGCGCTGCTCGCCGAGAATTATCCGACGATCCATGCCGTCGGCCGCGCCAGCACACGGCCGCCGCGGCTCGTCGATATCGTATGGGGCGACGAGGCGGCGCCGAAGCTGACGCTGGTCGGTAAGGGCGTGTGTTTCGATTCGGGCGGCCTCGACCTGAAGCAGCCCTCCGGCATGCGCATGATGAAAAAGGACATGGGCGGCGCCGCGATCATGCTCGGCCTGGCGCAGGCGATCATGGACGCCGGCCTGCCGGTGCGGCTGCGCGTGCTGCTGCCGATGGTCGAGAACAGCGTAGCGGGCAATGCGATGCGGCCGCTCGACATCGTCCGGACGCGCAAGGGGCTGACCGTCGAGATCGGCAACACCGACGCCGAAGGGCGGCTCATCCTGTGCGACGCCTTGGCCGCAGCATCGCAGGAGAAGCCGGCGCTGTTGCTGGATGCCGCAACCCTGACCGGCGCGGCGCGGGTTGCGGTCGGTCCGGAACTGGCGGCGCTCTTCTGCAACGACGACGCGCTCGCCTCGGGGCTCGGCGCGGCCGGCGCGGCGGAAGACGATCCGTTGTGGCGCATGCCGCTGTGGCGGCCCTATCGGCGGCTGCTCGACAGCAAGATCGCCGACCTCAACAACGTCTCCGAAGGACCGCATGCCGGCGCGATCACCGCCGCCCTTTATCTCCAGGAATTCGTCGAACCCGGCATCCCGTGGGCGCATCTCGACGTCATGGCATGGAACAACCGCGCCCGCCCCGGCCGACCCGAAGGCGCCGAGGCCCAGGCGTTGCGCGCGCTCTACGCCTATGTCGCCGCTCGCTTTGCAGTTCGCTGACGCGAGACCGCGGCGCGTCCGGTTCAGGGTCGCAGTGCAGCTTCGCGGCGCCGTGCCGCCATCGCGGGGGCGAGCTTCAGCGCGGCGATCAGGCTGTCCGGCCGCGCCGCGCCGGTGCCGGCGATATCGAAGGCCGTGCCGTGATCGGGTGAGGTGCGGACAAACGGCAGCCCGAGCGTGACGTTAACGGCGCCATCGAAATCGATCGTCTTGATCGGGATCAGCGCCTGGTCGTGATACATGCACAAGGCGGCGTCGTAGCCGCGGCGCGCCCTCGCATGGAACATCGTGTCGGCGGCCGAGGGTCCGCGCGCGTCGATCCCGGCGGCGCGCAAATCGGCAATCGCCGGCGCCACGATGTCGATTTCCTCGCGCCCCAGAGCGCCGCCCTCGCCGGCATGCGGGTTGAGGCCAGCGACGGCGATGACCGGCTCGGCGACCGCGAAATCGCGCACCAGCGCCGCGTGCATGACCCGCCCGGCATGGACGATCGCCGCCCGCGTCAGCCGTGCCGCCGCGTCCTTCAGCGCCAGGTGGATCGTCACCGGCACAACGCGCAGGTCCGCCGCAACCAGCATCATGACCGGCGCCGTGTCGCACGCCGCCAGCTCGGCGAGAAACTCGGTGTGACCGGGGTGGCGGAAGCCGGCGCGATAGAGCGTGTCCTTGTGGACCGGGTTGGTGACAATGGCCGCGGCGCGTCCGGCTTCTACGTCCGCGACCGCGGTCTCGATGGCGCCGATCACCAGCGCCGCATCGCCGGGGTCGGGGCGGCCAGGCCGTGCCCGCACCGCACCGCCGACCGGTAGAACCGGCAAAGCGCGCGGAAACACCGCCGGCGCATCGCCGGCGGTGGCAATCGCAGCGATCGGGACCGGCCAATCGAGCGCGGCCGCCAATCCGGCGAGTCGCTGCGGGTCGTCGATGACATAGAACGGCGGCACGCGTTCACCCCGCCGCAGCCACGCCTGGAGCGTAATCTCGCCGCCGATCCCGGCTGGCTCGCCCATCGTCAGGGCGAGCGGAAGCGCCATGTCCGTCACACCCTTACATCGACATAGGCCCGTCGCCGCAGGTCCTCGAGGTATTGCCGCGCCACTAGGTCGAGCTGCTGCGCCAGCAGCGAATCGGCAACCATCTGGCGGGTAATCGTGATGGGCCCTTCATCTTTGCGGCTGCACAGCATGATGACGCCGACGCCGTTGCGCTGCAGGATCGGCTGCGACGGCTCGCCGATCTTCAGTCCCTCGACCAGTTTGCGCATGAGCGGCGAAATCTGGCTTGCTCGCAGCTCGCCCTCGCTCGACAGCTGCGGCGCCTTTTCCTTGCCGATCTTCAACAGGCTCGGACAGTCGGTGGCTTCGGTGCGCACGCGTCCGGCCTCCTCGATCGCCTGCTGCCGGGCTGCGGCGCTGGCCTGTGGCGGCAGCGGAAAAACGACCTGCACAATGTCGAAAATCGGCCCCGCTTCGCTCGTCCCGTTGCCGGTGCGCCGATCGAGCACGAGGATGAGATAGTAGCCGCCAGCGCTGCGGATCGGCGGCGACAGCCCGCCCGGTTTCAGCTGCTCCGCCGCCTGGCGCAGCGCGGGCGGCAGTTCGTCGGGCCGGATCCAGCCAAGGTCGCCGCCCACCGCCGCCGTCGCCGACTGCGAGAATTGCTGGGCGACCGCCGAAAAACGGGCTCCTTGATACATCTCTTGCCGCAGCTTTTCGGCCAGCTGCCGTACCCGGGCGTCCTGCGCGGGATTGTCCACCGACAGAAAGATTTCGGCCACCCGCTCTTCCGGCTCGTTGGCATGCTCTTTTAGACGCTTCATCGCCCGATCGACTTCGTCGTCGGTAATCGCAACGGTTTCGGCTGCCTCGCGGCGCACCAGCTTGGCCCACTCGATCGACGCGGTGATCTGATCGATCAGCGTTGTTCGGTCGATGCCGCGCGCTTTCAGAAAGTCGTTGAGCGTGTCGGGCGGCATGTTGTTCTGTTTTTCGATCTGGGCGATCGCATGCTTGATCTCGGCGTCGGTCGCCGCGATCCCTTGCTGCTTGGCCTCCTCCAATTCCAGGTGCTCGTCGATCAATTGCCGCAGCACCTGTGGAGCGAGTTTCTTACGGTTTTCCGGCGTATCGGGGATGTTGGACGAGAGCATGATCATCCGCATCCGCGACACGAGATCGTAGACCGAAATCACTTCGTTGTTGACGACAGCGGCGATCCGCATCTCGGGGAATTGCTCGCCGGGCGCGGCCGCCGGCGCCCGCATGGCCGCTTCCTGGAGCGGTGCCGCGTAGCCGATCGGGGTCGCGCCTGCCACAAACGCCGCGACGAGCGGACAAACCCATCGAGATCTGACCATCGATCAACGGCCCTGTTGTCGGCGCGACCGGCGCACCCTACACCGTCGCTGCGCGGTTGTCCGCAGCTGCAGTCGCCTCATATGCCGCCGCCGGTCGATTCCAGCACGGTACCGCCGATCTCGCCGAGGTTTTTGAAGACGACGCTGAAGATGACGGCCACCCCTGGTTTCACATCGCCGTTGATGATGCCGGATTGGGTGACCGAGCCGATGAAGGCCAAGCATTCGTCCTGATAGATCGCCGATGCCGTCGCATAGAGGCTGTCGCTGGTGGATTGCGGCTGGGCAACGCCGTTGATCAGGTTGCTCGAATTCGTCAGGTTCAAAGTCTCGCTGCCTGCCAGCGACCAGTGGCGCGTCAGGCGCACCTGCGTACTGAACGTCACCTGTTCCCGTTTGCCGAGCACGACGCTCTCGGTGGTCCCCGGGAGCGTTTCCGCCTCGTTCGGCGTCTGCGGCGGCTCCAGCAGAAAATTGACGCCCAACCGAAGGTTTGCTGGGCCGGCCGCGACGGTGACCTCCTGGCTCCGGTTGTCGAGCGTCGACTTATCCAAGCGGAAGTGGTAGATCAGGTCGAGATATTTGAGCGGCGACAGAACGATGCGACCGACGATATCGGAAAGCCGCTGCTCGGCGCCGGAACCGATCGGTAGAAAATCGTTCGGCTGGGCCCGCAGGCTCTGTCCGACCAGCACGTGATAATTGCCGCCATCCTTGCTGTAGAGGCCGAGCCTCAGGCCGTAATCGACGCGCTGCCCGGTATCGAGAACGTCGTACCCAGCCAACCGGTCGGGTCGGAACAGATCGGTATCGTTGAACTGAAAGCCGAGGCTGTCTTCGTCCGGAACAAGATGGCTGTTGCCGCCGGCGGGCGCGGCATAAAGGCCGACAATCGGTTCGACAATCTCGGTGTACACGTCGCCGCGATGCGCGAGCGGGTAGCTCCAGGTCAATCCGGCCTGCGGAAAGACCCGCCCCTGCAGATAATTGTAGCTGATCGGATGGAGGGCCGGCATGCCGTTCACGGGGAAATAGGCGGTCGGCAGGTCGGGGTTCGACAGCAGGCTCAGATCATTGACCGAATAGGCGTCGCCGCGCAGGCTCGCCATCAGCTGGTATTTGCCACCGATGCCGTCGAAAAAGGTCTTGTCCCATTCGGCGCCCAGCGACAGGCGGCGATCCTGGGTGCCGACCTCGCGCACAATGTCGAGCAGATTGCCGTTCAGTTTCCATGTGCCGCCCCAGGGATCGGGTTGGCTGAACCAGGTGCGGCTGATGACCGGCAGTACGATGGGCTGCGTCGAATCGCCGAGGCCGGACTGCAGCGGTTCGAACAGGTAAGCATCAACATCGGTTTCGCTGTTCGCTTCGAAGCCTTGGAGATAGGCGCGACTGATCTCCGAATTCAGGATCGGGTACGGAAAGCCGAAGCGTTGCAAATAGGTCTGATCGGAAACCCGCTGCAGCTGAAAGCCGGTGCGGTAGGTGTCGGAGAGATCCCACACCCCGGTTGCATCGATATGGCCGCGCCATTGATCGGCAACATCGGGATTGCTGCCGATGCCGACATTGCTGTAGTTCTCGCTGAGTGTCGCATCAAGCTCGCCGTCGCCAAAGCGCTGCCGGTATTCGCCGGCCAGCAGCTGGCCGGCCAGGGTCATCACGCGAGGATCGAGGGTCAAATCTTTGTCGGGGCCCAGCACAAAGAAATAGGGCGTCGATATGTGAAAGCCGACCGTGCTGGAATCGCCGAAGCTCGGGGTTAAAAAGCCGCTTGCCCGCTTCACTGACGGCTCCGGCTCCGACAGGTAGGGCGAATAGAACACCGGCCAGCCAT
>JASIAN010000005.1 GCA_030042035.1 Alphaproteobacteria bacterium
TTGCTTCGCTGCCCTCGCAATGACGACATTCATCAAAACTCGATTCCCGGCTGCGCCTTGACGCCGGCGCGAAACGGGTGCTTGACGAGCGTCATCTCGGTGACGAGGTCGGCCGCTTCGATCAACGCTTGCGGCGCGTTGCGGCCGGTGACAACGACGTGCAGGCCGCGCGGCTTCGCCTGCAGCGCCGCGACGACCTCATCGACCGCCAGATAGTCGTAGCGCAGGACGATGTTGAGTTCATCGAGCAGCACCAGCCGATAGGACGGATCGGCGATCATCGCCTGCGCCATGTCCCACGCGGCGCGGGCGGCGGCGATGTCGCGGACGCGATCCTGCGTGTCCCAGGTAAAGCCCTCGCCCATGGCGCGGCACGTGACGAGATCAGGGAAACGCGCGAGCACGCTGCGCTCGCCGGTCGCCCACGCACCCTTGACGAACTGCACGATGCCGACTCGCATGCCGTGGCCGAGGCAGCGCAGCACGATGCCGAAGGCCGCGGTCGATTTGCCCTTGCCGGCGCCGGTATGGACGATGAGCAGCCCGCGCTCTTCGGTCTTCGTCGCCAAAACCTTGCGGCGCGCCGCCTGGCGGCGCTGCATCTTTTCCTGATGCCGCCGGTTGATTTCATCGTCATCAAGCACCGGATCAGTCATTGCCCAGCAGCTCCGCCCGAGCGCTGTTGCGGGTCGGCCGCCACAGGCCGCGTTCGATCGCCTCGCGAAAGCGCGCTTCGGTTTCGGCGAGCGCCGCCGGATTGTGTGTGGCCATGAAATCGCGCACCGCCCGGTCGCCGAGATAGGCGTCATAGAGCAGGTCGAAATGCGCACTATCGACAGCGCGCGCCGTCGCGGCAAACGCGAACAGGTAATCGACCGTCGCGGCGATCTCGGCGGCGCCCTTGTAGCCGTGCCGCATGACGCCCTGGATCCACCGCGGGTTGGCGGCGCGGCCGCGCACGATGCGGCCCAGTTCTTCTCGGAGCGTGCGGATTTTCGGCCGCTCGGGCTGCGAATGGTCGTTGTGGTAGATCGCCGGCGCGCGGCCCGAGAGATGCCGCACCGCCAGCGCGAGGCCGCCCTCGAACTGATAGTAGTCGTCGCTGTCGAGGAGATCGTGCTCGCGATTGTCTTGGTTGTGCAGGATGGCATCGACCGCCGCCAGCCGCGCCTCGAGCAGGCCGCGCTCGGCGCGCCCCTCGCCGCCGGCGCCATAGGCCCACTGGCTCCAACCGAGATAGGCGTCGGCGAGATCGCCGTCGTCCTGCCACAGGCGCTCGTCGATCAGCGCCTGCAAGCCCGCCCCGTAAGCGCCGGGCTGCGAGCCGAAGATGCGATAGCCGGCGCGCCGCAGCGCGTCCTCGGGCGCAACGCCCTCGGCTGCGAGCGCCTGTCGGTCGGCCGCGACGCGGGCGGCGAGCGGGTTCACATTGGGCGGCTCGTCGAGCGCGGCGACGGCGCGCACGGCGCTGTCGAATAGGTCGATGAGACCGGGGAAGGCATCGCGGAAAAAGCCCGAGATGCGCAACATCACATCGACCCGCGGCCGGTCGAGGATGCCGGCCGGCAGGATCTCGAAGCCGGTCACCCGGCCGCTCGCCCCTTCCCACACCGGCTGCGCGCCGATGAGCGCCAGCGCCTGCGCGATGTCGTCGCCGCCGGTGCGCATATTGGCGGTGCCCCAAGCCGACAGCGCAAGGCGCGCCGGATAATTGCCGTGCTCCTGCGCGTAGCGCTCGACGAGGAGCGACGCGGAATGCCAGCCCAGTTGCCAGGCTGCCGGGGTCGGCACCGTGCGGGTGTCGACTGAATAGAAATTGCGCCCAGTCGGCAATACGTCGGGGCGGCCGCGGCTCGGCGCGCCGCTTGGGCCGGGATTGACGCGCCGCCCGTCGAGCCCGGCCAGCAGCGCCGCGATCTCGGCGTCGCCGCAAGCCGCGACTGCCGGCCGCAGCTCCCGCGCGATCCAGTCGAGCACGGCCGCGGTGCGGCGCCATTCCGGCGCAGGCGGCGCGGCGCCGGAGATGAGCCGCAATGCCAGCGCCTCCAGCCGTTCCACGGTATCGCCCGCGGTACGCCATTGCCCGTCACCGACCAATACGTGCTGGCGCGGGCCGGTCCACGGCCGGGCCGGGTCGAGGAGCAATGGGTCGGCACCGAGGCCAAGATCGGCGGCGAGCGCACTGATGAGCGAGGCGTCATGTTCGCGGGCGCCGCGCCGCGCCCGCGCGATCGCCAGCAGCAGCGAAGCGAGCGGCTTGCCGCTGGGGCTGGCGCCGAACACGTGCAATCCGTCGCGGATCTGCAAATCCTTCAGCTCGCACAGAAAGCCATCGAGCTTCTGCAATGCCGCTTCCGCCCCTTCGCCGTCCGCGATGCCGCAGTCGCGATCGAGGCCGAGCGCGCGTGCGTGCTGCAAAATCGCCGCGGCAAGCGGCCGGACCCGCCGCGGATCGCCTTGCGCCGCCTCGTAATATTCGTCGATGAGCCGCTCCAGTTCGGCCTGCGCGCCCCAGCTGCCGGCGCGGGTCAAGGGCGGCGTCAGATGGTCGATGATGACGGCCTGCGCCCGCCGTTTCGCCTGGCTGCCTTCGCCCGGATCGTTGACGATGAACGGGTAGAGGTGCGGCATCGGGCCGAAGACGGACTCGGGAAAGCATTCCGCGGACAATGCGAGCGCCTTCCCCGGCAGCCATTCGAGCGTGCCGTGCTTGCCGAGGTCGATGACCGCATCGGCGCGGAACTCGTCGGCAAGCCACGCATAGGCCGCGAAATAGGAGTGCGGCGGCACTAGCGCGGGATCGTGATAGGTCGCTTTTGGATCGAGGTTGTAGCCGCGCGCCGGCTGGATCAGCACCGCGATATTGCCGCAGCGGAAGCCGGGGATCGCGATATGGCCGCAATCGAGCCGGCCCGACCGGAAAAACGGGTCGCGCGCGACCGAGCCCCAGCGCAGCGCCACCTGCCGCTGTACGTTCTGCGGCAAGGTCGCAAAAAAGGCCGAATAATCGGCGCCGGACAGCGCCTCTTCGGCAGGCGCGTGCGGCCGGGCGTTGCTCGGGCCGGCGAGGAGGCGCGCCATCAGCGCCGCACCGTCCGCCGGCGCCTCGTCCGTGCGGTAGCCGGCGTCGCGCAATGCCTTGAAGATCGCGACCGCCGATTGCGGCGTATCGAGGCCGACGCCGTTGCCGATGCGGCCGTCGCGGTTGGGGTAATTGGCCAGCACGATCGCGACCCGCCGCTCGGCGGGCGGCGTCGCCCGCAGCCGCGCCCAGTTGCGCGCAAGATCGGCAACAAATGCCACCCGGTCGGCGACCGGGCGATAGCCGACGAGATCGGCTTCCGTCTCTGGGTCGCGGCCGAGCGGCGCTTTGAACGATACGGCGCGCGACAGGATGCGGCCGTCGATCTCCGGCAATGCGACGTTCATCGCCAAGTCGCGAGCCCCGAGGCCGCGCGTGCCGGCGCGCCAGCTTTCTTCATCATCGCCGGCAAACACGACCTGCAGGACCGGGCAATCGGCCGCGAGCGGGTCCCGCCCGCCGCCCGCCGCCGCCGAAAAGCCGGTCGCGTTGAGGATCACATCGGGCTTGTGCGCGGCGAACAGGTCTGCGAGGAGCGCCTGGGCCTCGAGCTCCTTGAGGCTGTGCACGAAGATCGGCAGCGGCCGCAGCCGGCGCGCCGCCAGCGCGGCGATCATTGCATCGACCGGCGCCGTGTTCCCCGACTGCACCAGCGCCCGATAGAAGACGAGCGGCACGATGCCGCCGTCGCCCTGCCACTCTGCGGCGATGTCGGAGATCGTCGGCACAGCGCGGCCCGGCCAATACAGCCCGGCGCGCAACAGCGGCGCCGGCTCGGCCCACGCGGTCAGCCCCTCACCCCAACCCTCTCCCCGCACGCAGGGAGAGGGAGAGTTGCACGAGGCGGCTGCGTCACGTCCCCTCGCCCCATTTACGGAGAGAGGGACAGGGTGAGGGGCAGTGGCTATCAGGCTCGCGGCATAGCGCAGGAAATTGTCGGCATTGGCCGGACCGCCTTCGGCCAGATAGCGCCACAGGCGGCGCCAGGCCGCGTCCGACACGGTCGACAGTCGCGCCAGCTCCGGATCGGGCTGGTTGTCGCCGGGCAAGAGCGCGAGCGGGATATCGCGCTCGCGGCAGGTGGCGACGAGCCGCTCGACCCCGTAGGGCCAATAGCCGCTGCCGCCCAAAAGCCGGGCGATGACGAGCCGCGCCTGCGCCACCGTCTCCATGTAAAGATCGACGGAAAAATTGTGAGCGAGCCGCATGACCGGCGCGAGCCGCACGGAGGGCGCGGCAGCATCATCGGCGCGGCGGCGCGCCTGCGCCGCGGCGAGGAGCGCGATGTCGGTGTCGGCGCTCGCCAAAACGACGATGTCGCCCGGCGACTGCGCCAGATCGACCGCCGCCCCGCCGTCGGCGATCGTGCCCGGCTCGGCGGCGAGCAAATGCATCAATCCGCCTCCAGCGCGGCGGCGATCGCGGCGCGATCGAGGCCCTTGTTGCCGATCACGACAAGCCGCGTCGCGCGCGGCTCGCCGGGCAGCCAGGCGCGATCGAAATGCCGCTCGACGCGGGCGCCGACCGCCTGGATCGCGTGCCGCCGATCACGCCCGGGAATATCGAGGAAGCCCTTGACGCGCAGGATGTCGTGCTCCCCGATCAGCGCCGCCAGCCGACGGGCAAACGCGGCCGGATCGGCAACCGGGGCGCGCGTCACGACAAAGCTCTCGAAATCGTCGTGGTTGTGCGCTGCGGCGCCGTCATGCAGCGATGGGCGGGCGGCAAGATCGTCCTCGGCCGCCGCCACCAGCCCCAGCGCTGCCTCGGGGGCGAGCTGGCCCCGCTCGGCCGCGACGATCTTGACGGCCGGGCGCAGCCGCGCCGCGATGTCGGCGCGCAGCGCCGCCAGCCGGCCGCGATCGACGAGATCGGTCTTGTTCAGAATGACGAGATCGGCGCACGCCAGCTGGTCCGAGAACACTTCTTCGAGCGGGTTGTCGTGATCGACCGACGGATCAGCGGCGCGTTGCCGGGCGATCGCGTCGGGATCGCTCGCAAACCGGCCGGCCACGGCGGCCGCGGCGTCGATGACCGCGACGACGCCATCGACCGTCACGCGGGTGCGGATTTCCGGCCACGCGAGTGCCTGCACGAGCGGTTTCGGCAGCGCCAGGCCCGAGGTTTCGACGACAATATGGCCGGGCGGCTCCGGCCGGTCGATCAGCCCCGTCAGCGCCGGCAGAAAATCATCGGCGACCGTGCAGCACAGGCAGCCGTTCGCCAATTCGACGATATCGCCCGCGGCGCACGCATCATCGCCGCAACCGAGCAGGAGGTCGCGGTCGATGCCGAGTTCGCCGAATTCGTTGACGATGATCGCCAACCGGTGGCCGGCGGCAGCCGTCAACAGATGGCGCACGAGACTCGTCTTGCCGGCGCCGAGAAAGCCGGTGACGATCGTCACGGGGATGCGGCGCACGGCTCAGCCCCCTTTCAGCACGAGCGGCAGGCCGGCGGCGATAAACACGACACGCTCGGCGATGGCGGCTATGCTTTGGTTGAGCCGGCCTGCTTCGTCGCGGAACCGGCGGCCGAGCGGCGTCTCGGGCACGAGGCCGAGGCCGACTTCGTTGGCGACTAGCACGATGGGTCCCGCCGCGTCGCGCAGCGATGCGCGTAGCGTCGCGAATTCGGCGTCAGGTGAGCGTCCCGCCAGCAGCAGATTGGACAGCCACAAGGTCAGGCAATCAATCAGCAGCGGTCGCTCGGGCAACGCCACGGCAATCGCGCCGACGAGGTCGAGCGGCGCCTCGATCGTCTGCCAGAGCGGGCCGCGGCGGGCGCGATGGGCGGCGATCCGAGCGCGCATCTCGTCGTCGCCCGCCTCGGCCGTCGCGCAATAGAGGCTGCGGGGCGCGGCGGCCTCGACGAGAGCTTCGGCGTATCGGCTCTTGCCCGAACGGGCGCCGCCCAAGACTAGCGTCAATCGCGGCAACAGGGGGTCTGCGCGGCCGCGCGCCGCGCTGTCGGCTGACAAAGGCTCCTCCTCCGCCCGAGGAACGGTCCTGTCGGCGCCCATCCGGGACGGACGGACGGCGATGCGGAGGTCTCCTGGCTCGGGGTCGTCGTCCGTGGCGCCTTCCCGGCCTTCTCCCTAGTGGGATCGGACCAGTGGCTTCGTGCCGCGGGCTCGCCGCTGACAGTTGCGGGGGCAGCGCCGGTCTTGCACCGGACTTCCCTGTCGCATCGCAGGCGCGACGCTAGCATGGCGCGGCCGCGGCGTCATCTTTTCTCCACAAACCGCCGCTTATCATGGCGGGCCATAGCCAGGGAGGAGGAGACGAAGATGAAGATCGAAGGCGGCTGCCTGTGCGGCAAGGTGCGTTATTCGGGCGAAGCGGAGCCGATTTTTGCCGGCGTCTGCCACTGCACAAACTGCCAAAAAGGCTCGGGAACCGCATTCAACACGGTTGTCGCGGTACCGAAGCCGGCGATTACCGTGACCGGGGCGACCAAGACCTTCGAGGGGCGTGGCGACAGCGGCAACGCGACCTACAAACGGTTTTGTCCGGAATGTGGCTCACCGATCCAGATCGAGGCGGCGGTGATGGCCGATGTGGTCATGATCCCGGTCGGCACCCTCGACGATAAGAGCTCGGTCAATCCGGCGATGCAGATCTATTGCGACAGCGCACAGCCCTGGGCGCTGCTCGGCAATATGCAACGTTTTCCGAAGATGCCGGGCTGAGAATTATCAGCGGATTGCTTCGTAGAGCCGCTCGTCGTAAAGCGCGCCCTGCAGCGGCAGGAGCTTCTCGCGGAAAGTGCGGGCGGGCGCCGACGCGACATACTCGTTGAACGCGCCACGCGCCTCCCAGGCTTCGACGAGAAACATGTGGTTCGGCCGGTTGCCCTGCTGCACCGCGTCGAAGATCAGGTTGCCGTGGTCCTGGCGGCCGGCGGCGAGGAGGCCTTTGACGAGGCCGATCGCCTCGTCCTTGTAGGTCGGTATGACATCGACGTGGGTCAGCACGTAAAGCGCGCGTCGCCCCGCGCCCTCGCTGTTGGGCGCGGTGCCGGCGACATCGAGGGCGACGCACGGCCGGATGTCGAACGGCGCGATGAGCCGCGTCTGGAGGCTGGCGCTCAGCGTTTCAAGCCCTTTTTGGCCGGCGTCGAGCGCCGTCTTGTCGCGCCACGTCTCGACAATCGCAAAGCGGCCGGGCCGGCGGGATTCGCGCAGCGCGGCGACGCCTTCATTGCCGGTTTCCTTGCGCGTCGTCGCCTCGAACCGGTGCAGCGCGCGCGCCGTCCCGTTCGCCATCGCGGGCGCCGTCTCGAAATAGGCGATGATGTACATCGGGCCGCTCGGCGCCGGCGCGGGGGTGGGCGGTGGCGCTTTTGCCGGAGCCTGCGCGGGGGTCGGCGCCGGCGCCTTGGCCGGGGCCTGCGCGAGCGCAGGCGACGCCATCAGCAAAGCCACCATCAGCAACAAGGATCGACCGGCAGACATCGCGCTTTCCCCCTCAAGTTCATTGCGCGCGATGCTGGCATAGCGGGCGCCCCGCTTCAACCGGCCCGTCGCCGCTATTTGAAGTGCGGGATGACCCTTTCGCACAGCAGCCGCAGCGAGCGCATCATCAATTCGGCCGGGATCGCGCTGCCGAAATTGAGTTCGGCGAGGATGCCGTCGATGCCCAGATCGTCCTGCAGCCATTTCAATTTATCGGCGACGCGCTCGGGGCCGCCGACGACGACCTTGTCGCGCAGCACTTCTTCGTAGGTGATCGTGCGGATCTCTTCGAGTTCGGCGCGGCGGCGCCGGTTCGGCGAGCCTTCGAGGCGCGTCGTCAGCGAGCGATAGCCCGCCATGATGCTCGGTTCGCCCTCTTCAATCGCCTTGCGGTCGGTCTCGCCGACATGCATCGACAGGCGCAGATAGACTTCCCCGCGCCCCTTATGCCCGGCTTCCGTATAGGCCTCGCGATAGGCCTTGATGTCGGGCGCCAAGCCCGACAATGACGCGCTGCGCACCGACACGAACAAGGGATAGCCGAGCTTCCCGAGCATCGGAAACGTGTCTTCGCTGGCGCCGGCGATGCGGATCGGCGGATGCGGTTTCTGATACGGCCGCGGCACGGCGCGGGCATTGTCGAAGCTGTGATATTTGCCCTCGTAGGAGAACTGGTCCTCGGTCCACGCCAGTTTCAGGATTTCGAGCGTCTCATAAAACCGCTCGCGGCTTTCCTCATAGGGCACGCCGTAGGCGCGGTAGCCGCGCGGGTTGCCGCTGCGCCCGGCGCCGAGGATAAGCCGGCCGCGGCTGATCTCGTCAACCGTCCCGGTCTCCTCCGCAAGGCGCAGCGGATGGGTCAGCGGCAGCACATGGACGGCGGTACCGATCTTGATGCGGCTTGTGCGCGCGGCGATCGCGCTGGCGACATTGAGCGGGGCGGACAGCACCGAGCGGGCGGCCTGCTGATGGATTTCCGCAAGCCAGAAGACATCGAGGCCCCAGCGTTCGGCCGCCTCGACCTGTTGGAACCCCTGCTCGAACGCGTCGGCGTCGCTCTGGCCCGCGACCTGCCGGTGAAACTCGTGATACCAGCCGAATTCGAACCCCATGGCAGCCTCTCTCATCCCGCGGCATCGCGCCGGCGAGAGCCTAGGCCCGCCGACCGGTTCGCGCAAATGCGATCTCTGATCCACGCCATAACGATGCAGCATGACAGGCGCAGCGACCGCCTCTTGTGGCGGCGCTTGGAAAGGCTGCCGCAGCATCATCGCGACCCGTTCGACAGACTTTTAATCGCCCAGGCAATAGCCGAAGGTATCCCGATCGCAACGAGCGACCGGAGGTTTGCCGCGTACGGCGTGCAGATCGTTTGGTAGCGAGGGCTATTCCGCGGCCGGGCGCTGCCGCAGCCGGGCCGTCGCCGCGGCATCGACGCGGCCGTCGGGGAGGAGCGCGACGCGGAACCCGCGCGCCGCCTCCTCGCGCGAATAGATGCCGTCGGCGACATCGGCGGCGACCTGCTCGGGGTCGCGCTCGGCCGGGTCGCCGAACCCGCCGCCGCCCGGCAATTCCAGCCGGATCACATCGCCGCCCGGCACCGTCTGCCGCCCTTTGGCGCGGATCGGCCGGCCCGACGCCAGCGTGACCCGGCCGGCGGCGCCGAGGCTGCCGCCGTCGCGGCCCCGCGCCGGGTTGTCGATGCGCTCGAAATTGCATAAGAGCGCGATCGGCCTGCCTTCGGCGCCGCCCAATTCGATGACCTGCCCCATGCCGCCGCGGTATTGCCCGGCGCCGCCCGAGCCTTCGCGGAATTCGCGCCGGCGGAACATGACGGGCGCCACCGCTTCCGTCGCCTCGACCGGGATCGTGCGCACGCCCGACGGAAACGCCGTCACGTCGAGCCCGTCCTTGCCGGGCCGCGCGCCGGCGCCGCCGCAATGGAAGATGACGGTGCTGAACGGCGGTGTCTCGGCCGCCGCGTCCACCTCCACACCCTCGTCCTCGACATCGGCGCCGCCGTATATCTGCGGGATCCATAACGAGGAGGCGCCTTCCGCGGGCACGCCGCCCGCCATGACCTGATGCAGGCAGCCGAACACGACATCGGGCAGCATGTGGCCGACCGTGTGGCGCGCTGCGACCGCACGCGGGCGCTTGACGTTAAGAAGGCAGCCCTCGGGCGCACTCGCCGTGATCGGCGCGAGGGAGCCGGCATTGTTCGGCACTTCCGGCGCCACCAGGCATTTAACGCCGAAGGCGGTGTAGGCCAGCGTGTAGTTCATGACGACGTTGATGCCGTGCGAGGAGGCGGGTGAGGTGCCGGCGTAATCGACATGGATGCCGGCGGGGCCGATCGTCATCGCCGCGGAGAGCGTGATCGGACGGTCGTAGCCGTCCATCGTCAGGCGGTTCCGGTAGGTGCCGGGAGTGAGCCTGCCGATCGCATCGAGCGTCGCCTGGCGCGAGGTTTCGATGATGTGCTCGCCCAGGCGATCGAGGTTCGCGATGCCGAACTCCTCCATCATGTCGATAAGGCGGCGGCTGCCCTCGTCGTTGCATGCGGCGAGCGCGTAGACATCGCCTTCGACCTGCAGCGGTTCGCGCACATTGGCGCGGATGATGCGCAACAAATCGTCGTTGAAGCGCCCGGCGCGCGCCAGCGGCATCAGCGGGATCGCGAGGCCCTCCTCATAGACCTGCCTTCCATCCGGCCCCATGCCGAGGCCGCCGATATCGACGACATGCACGGTCGACGCAAAGAGGCCGACCGGCTCGCCGCGCAAAAAGGTCGGGCTGACGACAGTCAGATCATGCAGGTGGCCGCACGTCAGCCACGGGTCGTTGGTGATGTAGTGGTCGCCCTCTTTCATCGTGTGGAGCGGGAAGGCGTCGAGGAAATGCTTGACCGCCGCAGCCATCGAATTGACGTGGCCGGGCGTGCCGGTGACGGCCTGCGCCAGCATGTTGCCGTCCTTGTCGAAGACGCCGGCCGAGAGATCGCCCGCCTCGCGCACCGATGTCGAAAACGCGGTGCGCACCAGCGTCTGCGCCTGCTCTTCGACGACGGCGATGAGCCGCGACCACATGATCTGCTCGTGGATCTGCGACAGCGCGGCGTTGGGGCGGGACAGCATCATTCTCGAAGCCTCGCAGGGTGGCGACCGGTCCATTCCATGGCATCATATGGTGTGCCGGCGCGCAACGGCATTGCGCGCGGGTTGCACATCGAGCCTGTCCGGCGCGGATTGCCGCTTGCCGGAAAATGGAGGGCGGTGATGCCGTATCGGGTCCTGTCGCTCGATGGGGGCGGTGCCTGGTCGTTGATCCAGGCGCGCACGCTCGCCGCGCTGTATGGCGCACAGACGAGCGGCCATCAGGTTTTGACGAATTTCGATTTGGTTGCTGCCAATTCCGGCGGCAGCCTCGTTCTCGCCGGACTGGTCGAGAACCTGTCGCCGAACGACATCGCGCAATATTTCCTCGACGAACAAAAGCGCCGGTCGATCTTTTCGCCGACCACATCGATCGGCGATACGGTGCTGCAATCAACCCTCGGGATCGGCCCAAAATACAGCGCCGCGGCGAAATTGCCGGCGATCGAGCGGTTGTTGCCGAACACTGGCGATCGGCCGCTCGCCGGCGCCGCGGCAGGTGTGATCGGGCCGGGCGGCTCGGCTGTGCATCTCGTCATCGTCGGCTTCGATTACGATCGCAACCGCGCCGTCTTCTTTCGCTCCGCCCCGGCAGGACGGCCCGGCTGGGGCGACGGCGAGCCGGCCGACGTGACGCTGGCCGGCGCCGTGCATGCCTCAACCAATGCGCCACTCAACTATTTCGACGCGCCGGCGCAGTTGCCGGGAGCGGCCGACCGCTTCTGGGACGGCGGGATCACCGGGTGCAACAATCCCGCTGTCGTCGCGCTGGTCGAAGCCGTCGTGCTCGGTCATCCGGCGGCCGATATCCGCCTGCTGAGCCTCGGCACCGGCAGCGTATCGCTGCCGCTCGCCGCTCCGGGCGCCACGCCATCGCCGCTGGAGGCGCCGCGCCCGACCTCGACATTGGTCGGCGACCTCGGGAAACTGGCGACCGCTATCCTTGACGATCCGCCCGATGCAGCGACGTTTATCGCCCATGCGATGACCGGCGGCAACGCCGGGCTGCAACCGCCGGTGATCAGCCGCATCGTGCGCATGAGCCCATTGCTCAGCCCGTTTCCCGACCCGCCGGGCGGCTGGATGCCGCCACCCAGCTGGTCGCTCGCGCAGTTCCAATATCTCTGCAGCATCGGCATGGACGCGGTGGCGCAAACCGACGTCGCCTATATCGACGATTACTGCAGCGCCTGGCTCGACGGGCAGGCACCGAACCAGCCGATCCGGGCCAACGGCGCGACGTTCGATCCGCGCCACCCGGAAATCGGCTACCCGACCTTCGGCGAGGCGCGGGCCGCCTGGCAGGCGCTGTTTGCGCCGGGCGCCGGCGCGGCCCCGATCGTGTAGCGGGCGAAGGCGGGCCGCGGTTTGCCGTTGCCAGCATCGGCATTTCCCTTTTAGCTCTGGCCCGATCGTGAGGGAGGGATGCGATGGGCAAGCTCGACGGGAGGGTGGCGCTGATCACCGGCTCGGGACGCAATATCGGCCGCGCCACGGCATTGCGGCTGGCCGGGGAGGGGGCGCATATCGTCGTCAACGCGCGGTCGAACGCGCAGGAGGCCGAGTCGGTCGCGCGCGAAGTCCGCGATCTCGGCGTCAGGGCGCTGCCGGTCCTCGCCGATGTCGGCAAGCGCGATCAGCTCGACCGGCTGGCCGAGAAGGCGCTGTCGGAATTCGGCCGCGTCGATATCCTGATCAACAACGCGGCGATCCGGCCGCACAAGCCGCTCCTCGAACAGACCGATGCCGATTGGGAAGAGGTGCGCGGCATCGTACTCGACGCCGGCTATTACCTGACGCGGGCGCTGATCGAGCCGATGGTCAAGAACCGTTACGGCCGCATCCTGTTCTTCTGCGGCGAAGGCGCGTTTACCGGTTCAGGGGCCGGCCGCGTCCACATCTCGGCGGCGAAGATGGGCCTCATCGGCATGGCGCGGGCATTGGCCTCGGAATTCGCCAAGGACAACATCCGCGTCAATGTCGTCTCACCCGGCAGCATCGCCACGCGGCGCGACAACCCCGAATGGTATCACGGCCGCGCCCCCGACGCCTCCGGCATCCCATTGGGCCGCCAGGGCACGGTCGATGAAATCGCCGCGACCTGCCTCTTCCTCGTCAGCGAGGACGGCGGCTTCATCACCGGCCAGACAATCCACGTCAACGGCGGCGTCGGCTATTATTGAGCCGGCCCGCCGGCCGCTAATGCGCGCGGCTGTCGCCGAGCGGGTGCTTGCGCAGGAAGTCGAAATCACAGCCGCGGTCGGCCTGCAGAATTTCGCGACGGTAGAGGCGGGCGTAGCCGCGCTCCGGCACCGGCGCCGGCGGCGCCTTGCGGCGCGCCAGTTCCTCGGGCGCCACCAGGAGGTCGATGCGGCGCTCCTTGACCGACAGCCGGATGCGGTCGCCGTTCCTGACCTTGGCGAGCGGTCCGCCCGAGGCGGCGTCCGGCGTCACGTGCAGCACGATCGAGCCGTAGGCGGTGCCGCTCATGCGCGCGTCGGAGATGCGCACCATGTCGCGGACGCCGGCGCGCGCCAGCTTCTGCGGGATCGGCAAATAGCCGGCCTCCGGCATACCGGACGGCGACAAGGGCCCGGCATGCTGCAGCACGAGGAAATCGTCTTGTGTCACGTCGAGGTCGGGGTCGTCGATGCGCGCCGACAAATCTTCGAGCGAGGTGAACACAACGGCGCGGCCCTCCTTTTCGAACAATTTCGGGTCGGCGGCCGAGCGCTTGAAGATCGCCCCCTTCGGCGCCAATGAGCCGAACAACGCGACGAGGCCGCCCACCGGCTGTAGCGGCTCGGCCAACGGTCTGACGACGTCGCGATCGACCGGCCCCGGCGGCGCGGCGAGCCGCTCGCCGAGCGTTTCGCCCGCGACGGTCTGGCACTCGAGGTGCAGCATCGGCTTGAGCTCGCGTAACACGGCGCCGATGCCACCGGCGGCGAACAAATCCTCCATGTAATGTGGCCCGGTCGGCTTCAGATCGACGATGACCGGTGTCGAATCGCTGATCTCGTTGAGCTTCTTCAAATCAATGTCGATGCCGGCGCGACCGGCGACGGCGGTCAAGTGGAGGACGGCATTGGTCGAGCCGCCGATCGCCATCAACACGCGCAACGCATTCTCGACCGCATGCGGCGTCACGATGCGGTCCGGGGTGAGGCGCTCGGCCGCAAGGCGCAGCGCGGCGCGGCCGGTCGCCTCGGCGGCGCGCAGCCGGTCAGCGTGCACGGCCGGGATTGCGGCGCTGCCCGGGAGGATCATGCCCAAGGCCTCGGCGAGCGAGGCCATCGTCGAAGCGGTGCCCATGACGGCGCAGGTGCCGGCGGTTGTCGCGAGATTGCCCTCGACCTCGTCGATCTCCGCGGGCGTCACCTCGCCGGCGCGGAACTTCGCCCAATAGCGCCGGCAATCGGTGCAGGCGCCAAGCCGCTCGCCATGCCAGCGCGCGGTCAGCATCGGCCCGGCGACGAGGCCGATCGCCGGGCGGTTCGCCGAGATGGCGCCCATCAACTGCGCCGGCACGGTCTTGTCGCAGCCGCCGACGAGAACGACCGCATCCATCGGCTGGGCGCGAATCATTTCTTCGGTGTCCATCGCCATCAGATTGCGGAACATGAGGCTCGTCGGATTGAGAAAGACTTCGCCCAGCGAGATCGTCGGAAAGACGAGCGGCAGCCCGCCCGCCGCCAGCACGCCGCGTTTGACGGCCTCGATCAGCTCGGGAAAATGGCGGTGGCAGTTGTTGAAGCCGGAGCGCGTGTCGGCGATGCCGATCACCGGCTTTTGCAGCATCTCCAACGAATAGCCCATCGAGCGGGCGAACGAGCGGCGCAGGTAGAGCGCGAAATCGGGGTCGCCGTAATTCGTCAATCCCAATCTTAAACCATGGGGGGCAAGGCCGACCGGCTCGGGCATCGGGGCACCTTTAGGCAACGAGGTCGGCCTACAAAGAGACGGAACCGCGGCCGAGCGCAATAACAAACGCTGCCCCGGCGCGCTCTGCCCCGTGCTGGCCTTGAGCCGGGCTCCGCGTCTTCTTTGCACGCGCCGTAAGACGTGGACGGCCGGGTCATGCCCGGCCAGCGGTGCGCCCGGCGAGAATTGAAGGGCCTGCCCGAGCCGTTGCGCCGCTACAGCGTCCTCGCCGCCTAAAGAGGTTTTGCACTTGCACTATGGACACCGGCCTGCGCCGGTGTGGACGAATGGGGGAAACATCCTTATAGACCATCCCGGCGAAGGCCGGGATCCATGCCGGTAGCGAACACTATGACAGCTTATGTCTACATTCTGGCCAGCAGACAATACGGCACGCTGTATATCGGAACAACGACTGATCTATTGCGGCGTATTTGGGAACACAAGAACAAGGTGGTGCCGGGGTTCACGCGGCGTTACAACGTTGACCGCTTGGTCTGGTATGAGGTCCACGATTCACCGGCAGGCGCCCTCAGGCGCGAAAAACAGATGAAAGAGTGGAAGCGCGACTGGAAGCTCAACCTGATCGAGCGCGACAATCCCCACCGGGTCGATCTCTACCCGAGCCTGACGCTGTAATCGCGCGTCAGGCCGCCTTCGGCAAGAGCGCCTCGGGGTAGCCGCGGCGCTTCATGTGGCCGAGCGACAGTTCGATCGGATTCCCGAGCCAGCAGGCATAGACCGTATGGTCATCGACCATGTCGTCGGTCAGCGGATGGATCAGGATGTCGAGCCCCTCGCGGTTCAGCATCAGCCACGGCATGACGGTCTGAAACTGCTCGTTTGTGAAGATCATCTGGAACTGCGGCACCGGATGGGGCCCGACGGCGCCGCCGCTGTTGGGGCCGACCTCGACATGGAATTTCCCCATCAACGCCGCCTTCAGCCGGTCGGCGACCGGCTCGCTGTTCGCGTCGAAATAGACATGGGCGTGATAGCCGTAAACCGCTGGCGCCATCGCAAAGACCTCCGAATCCCTCTGCGAAATTGTCGCAGCCCGCGGCCGGCAACGCAAGCGCCGCCTATGCGGCCTGGGCGGCCGTGCAGTGGCGACGGAGCGCGGCGACGAGCGCGTCGCCCTCGGCCTCGGTCAGGTCGAAGCGGCAGACGAACCGTGCGAGGCTCGCGCTGCGGCGATAAAACTGGAAGCCGTCGCGCTCCAGTCCATCCATGACCGCACTCGAAACTTCGAGGAACAGTTCGTTGGCCTCGACCGGCGCCGCAAGCCGCAATCCCGGCAACCCGGCGATGCCGGCCGCAATCCGCGCTGCCGCCGCATTCGACTGCCGCGCCAGCCGCAGCCACAACCCGTCTTCGATGTAGGCGAGGAGCTGCGCCGACGCGAAGCGCATCTTCGACCACACCTGGCCGGCGCGGCGCAGTTGCACGGCGAGGCCTTCGGTGAGTTCCGGTGCGAACACGACGATCGCGTCGCACAGCGCGCCGCCATTCTTCGTCGCGCCGAACGACAGGATATCGACGCCCGCCCGCCAGCTCATGGCGGCCGGGCTGGCGCCGAGCCGCGCCAGGGCATTGGCAAACCGCGCGCCGTCCATATGCACCTTGAGGCCGTGCCGCTTTGCGAGGTCGCCAATCGCGCTTATGTCGTCGAGCGAATAGACGGCGCCGAGATCCGAAGCCTGCGTCAGATTGACCGCGGCCGGCTGGCCGCGGTGGATTGCGCCCGGCTGCACCGCGGCGAGCAGTCCGGCAAGCGCGGCGGGGTCGATTTTGCCGTCGGCGCCCGCGACCGGCACGAGCTTCAGCCCGCCGCCGAAAAACCCGGCGGCGTTGGCTTCCGAGGTATTGATATGCGCCGCCGCGCTGCAATAGACGAGCCCCCAGCCGGGGCTGATCGCCGCCAGCGACAAGGCGTTGGCGGCCGTGCCGGTCGCCACGGGGAAGACGCGCACACTTGTTTCGAATAATAGCGAGAAGCGCTGCTGCAGGCGCGCGGTCCAATCGTCCGCGCCGTAGCCGAGCGCGGTGCCGCTGTTGGCCTCGATCAATGCGTCCAGTATCTCCGGCGCGGCGCGCCCGGTATTATCGCTGCGGAAGTCGATCATCGCGCTCTCCCGATCGCCAATTCCGCACCATCCTATCGGCAGGAAGACACCATGAGCCTTGAAATTTCCCAGCCGTTCCAGCCGCCAACCGTCGAATGGCTGGCGGTGCGGCTCATTGTCGATTCCTATTTCGACCTGTTCATGCCGAAGGCGACCCACCCCCTTTGCCGGATCGAGCATGTCTCGCGCATCAGGGGCCACGAGACCTCGACGCTCGCCTGCGAATGGGGCCTGTCGCTGCACCTCGAATCGGAAAGGGCCGCCGAGCGGCACCAATACCTGCTCGATTTCGGCTTTACCCCGGAAATCGTCAACCGCAATGTCGATCTGCTCGGGCTCGAACCGGAGAAGCTCGACGGGCTGATCCTCAGTCATTCACACCGCGACCATTACGGCGGGCTCGTTGGCTTCGTCGCGCGTCATCGAGCGCGGATGCGCGACGATCTCAAGCTCTACACCGGCGGCGATCTGACCTTCCGCGAAAAGTGGAACCGCGGCCGCGACGGCGAACAGCCGGTGTCGATGGGGGCGCTCGACGATGCGGCGTTGCAGGCGGCGCATGTCGAGACCGTGTGCTGCGATCACGCTCATGCGCTCGGCGGCGCGTTCACCAGCGGGCCGATCGGGCGGACCTCGTTCGAGCACGTCTTGCCCAACACGCTCGTCGAGCCGACGCCGGCCGACCATTTCACCGAAGAGGAACGCCGCGGCCGGCTCGTCCCGGACAAGCATCCCGACGAGCACGCGACCTGCTACATCGTACAGGGCCGCGGCCTCGTCGTCATTTCGTCGTGCGGCCATTCGGGCATCGTCAACACGGTGAAATCGGCGATGGCGGTGTCGGGCATCGACAAATTGCACGCCGTCATCGGCGGCTTTCACCTGGGCGTCGCGCCGAACGACTACATCGAGCATACGGTGGCGGAGCTGAAGACGCTCAAGCCCGACGTGCTGGTGCCGATGCATTGCACCGGCAAGGGATTCATTGCGGCGGCGCTGCGCGAGATGCCGAACGAGACCGTCCTGACGAATACCGGCAGCCGGTTCACGTTCGGGGTGTAAGCTTGGCCGAGATGCGGACAGCGGGGGATCGCGGCATGGCGCTGATGGCCGGCAAGCAGGGGCTCGTCATGGGCGTCGCGAACGAGCGCTCGCTCGCCTGGGGCATCGCCCGCGCTCTCAACGAGCACGGCGCCCGGCTTGCCTTCACCTATCAGGGCGAGGCCTTGGGCAAGCGCGTGCGCCCGCTGGCAGACAGCCTCGGCAGTGATTTCGTCGCCGAGGCCGACGTGACGGACGAATCTTCCCTCGACGCGCTGTTCGCGGCGCTGGCCGAGCGCTGGGGAAGGCTCGATTTCGTCGTGCATGCGATCGCGTTTTCCGACAAGGCGGAACTCACCGGCAAATACCTCGACACGACGCGCGCCAATTTTTTGAAGACGCTCGATATCTCGTGCTTCTCGTTCACCGACATGTGCCGCCGCGCCGCGCCGTTGATGCCTAACGGCGGCAGTCTCTTGACCCTGACCTATGCCGGCGCCGAACGGGTCATGCCGCATTACAACGTCATGGGGGTCGCGAAGGCGGCGCTCGAGGCCAGCGTCAAATATCTCGCGGTCGATCTCGGTGGCGACAACATCCGGGTCAACGCGATCTCGGCCGGCCCCGTGCGCACGCTGGCGTCGTCGGCGATCGGCGATTTTCTCTATATCTTGAAATGGAACCGGCTCAATTCGCCGCTCCAACGCAACACGACGATCGAGGATGTCGGCAGCGCCGGGCTGTACCTGCTGAGCGATCTGTCGGCCGGCGTCACCGGCGAAGTTCATCACGTCGACAGCGGCTATCATGTCGTCGGCATGAAGCGGGTCGACGCGCCCGATATTTCGGTCGTATGAAGCCGATGCTGGATCGATACCCTGCATCCTTCGAGGCCTCGCTGCGCGAGGCGCCTCAGGA
>JASIAN010000339.1 GCA_030042035.1 Alphaproteobacteria bacterium
GCGGCCACGCGGTCGCGGCGCTGAGCCGCTGCACCGCGCCGCTCGTCCATAACGGCGTCGCGTGGTCGCCGCTGGCGCACGGCGCGCCGGCCGCGTGCGAGCTTTACATCGCCAACCGCGGCGCCGGCCTGTTGCGGCTGGTGCGCCGCGCCGGGCGCCGCGTGCTGTGGCTGCACAACCCGGCGCGCTATCTGAACAAGCCGCGCAATTTGTGGCCGCTCTTGCGCTATCGGCCGCTCCTTGTGGTGTGCGGCGAATATCACGCCGCCAGCGTTGCGCGCCGGCTGCCGCGGAGCGGCGAGGCGACCATCCCCTACGGTGTCTTGCAGCCGTTCCGCACCGCGGTACCACGCGATCCGCCGCCGCCGATCGCGGTCTTCACGTCGAACCCGCTGCGCGGCCTCGACTGGCTGCTCGATATGTGGGTGTCGCGCATTCGCCCGGCAGTACCGGGCGCCGAGCTGCATGTCTACAGCGGCGCCGCGGTTTACGGCGGCGCCGGCGCGAAGGCGGCGCCGATGACAGCGGTGCTGGCGCGCGCCGAGGCGCTGGCGGCGCACGGCGTGCGGCGTTTTGCGCCAGTGCCGCATGACAAACTGGCCACGGTCCTCGCCGGCGCGCGGCTGATGCCCTATCGCGGCGACCCGGGCGAGACGTTCTGCCTGGCGCTGGCCGAGGCGCAGGCGATGGGCGTGCCGGCGGTCGTGCAGCGCATTGGCTGTGTCGCCGAGCGGGTCGTTGATCGCCGCACCGGCATGGTTGCCGCCGACGATGCCGCCTTTGCCGCCGCGGCGATTGCGCTCTTACGCGACGACGGATTATGGCATTCTTTCCATGCCGCGGCGCTGACGATGCAGCGCGGCCTCGCGTGGGACGAGGTCGCCGCTCGTTTCGAAGCGCTGATCGGCTGATCGTGGGTCTGCGCAGGAGCGCGCGATGGCGGGCAACAAGCCGGTGGTGTTCATCGACGGCGAGGCCGGCACGACGGGGCTCGGCATCCGCACCCGCCTCGACGCGCTGCCGGCGGTGGCGCTGACGACCGTGCCGGCGGCATTGCGCAAGGACAAGGCGGCGCGCCGCGACGCGATGGCGGAAGCCGATCTCGTCGTGCTGTGCCTGCCGGACGATGCGGCGCGCGAGGCGGCGGCGCTCGCCGACGGGCTCGGACGCGCGGCGCCGAAGCTGCTCGACGCCTCGACCGCGCACCGGACAGATCCGGATTGGACCTACGGCTTTCCCGAGATGGCGCCGCGGCAGCCGGAAAAAATCGCAACGGCGCCGCGCGTCGCCAACCCCGGCTGCTATCCGACCGGCGCGATCGGCCTCATCCGCCCGCTGGTTGAGGCCCGTCTGGTGCCGGCCGATTACCCGATCGCGATCAACGCCGTCAGCGGCTATTCCGGCGGCGGCCGATCGATGATCGAGGCGCACGACCGCGATGGCGGCCCTGCCTTCGAGCTCTACGCGCTCGGGCTCGAACACAAGCATGTGCCGGAGACCCAGCTTTATTCGGGGCTGACGCGGCGGCCGATCTTCGTGCCGTCGGTCGGTCACTTCCGCCAGGGCATGCTGGTCTCGGTGCCGCTGCATCTTGAGACGCTGCCGGGCAAGCCCAGCGCCGCGGATCTGCACGACGCGCTCGCCGCTTTCTACCGCGGCTGCGAATACGTCCGGGTCGTGCAACCTTCCGCCGACGGCAAGCTGGAGCCGCAGGCGCTCAACGATACGAACCGCCTCGACCTCTACGTCTATGGCAACGAGGCACGGCGCCAAGCGGTGCTGGTGGCGCGGCTCGACAATCTCGGCAAGGGCGCCTCCGGCGCGGCGGTGCAGAACATCTGCCTGATGCTCGGCCTCGACATCGCCAACCGCGGATAGCTATTGGCGCGCCGCCGCAGGCAGCGTCGAGCGGGCGGCGGCAATCGCAGCGAATTGTTTATCGATCACCTCGCCCGGCACGGCGATCGCCAGAGCGGGGCCCGATTTGGCCGTGAAAATGACGGTCAAGCCGCGGCGATGCGCCTCCAGCACTCTCTGCGGCAGATCGGCGGCGAATTCCTCGGCATAGGAGCAGCCGTGGTCGCAGGTGATCTCATTGCGGCTGATTGCGACGAATTTGAGCGCCTGCCCGTCACCGTCACGCGCCCCCTCGTAAGTCCGCTCGCCGCCGGAATAGCTGGCTTCGATATAAAGCTGAGTCACCTGCTCGCCGCTCTGCGTGTCGATCCAGCTGCGCAACAGGTCGTAGTTGGTGCCGGGCACGCCGAGGAACGCCGGAGCAAATTGCCGACGCGGCCCGACCAGCGAAATAAACCGGCCGCCCGCCACGCTGCCGCGCTCCACCATATCCGGCGCGGGCGTAACCCGCCGCGCCTCACTGCCGTAGAGGCCGCAGCCGGCGAGCGCCAAGAGCAGCGCCGGTGCGACGCGCCGACCGATCGCCATCACGCGCCGCCCAGCACGCTCGCATTGTCTTCGCCGGGTTGCGGCGCCGCCTTCTCAAAAGCCGGCCGCTTTCCGTCGAATGACAGCGGCAGGCCGAGGAGCCGAAGATCGCTATCCGGCCGCCGCTGGATGATGCCGAGCGCCTCGGTCTGCCGGTCGGCGACGACCTGGTCGAGCGTATTGATCGGCCCGTGCGGGATAGCGGCCGCCTCGAGCCGCGCCGCCCAGTCGGCGCGCGTGCGCGTCGCAAAAATGTCGGCAAGGATCGGGATCAGCTCGTGGCGATGCACGACGCGGTCCTTGTTGCTGGCAAAACGCGGCTCTTCGGCGAGCGCCGGCCGGTCGAGCGCGGCGCACAGGCGGCGGAACAGATTGTCGTTGCCGGCCGCCACCATCATCCAGCCGTCGGCAGCCGCGAAGGCCTGATACGGCACGATCATATCGACGCCCGACCCGTGCCGCGCCGGAATATTGCCGTCGGCGAGATAGGCGGCCAGCAGAATGCCCATCCAGCCGAGACCCGTTTCGTAGAGCGAGGTGTCGACGATGCCGCCCCGCCCGGTGCGGCTGCGCTCCTGCAAGGCCGCGAGAATGCCGATGATCGACCACATGCCGGCGCCCATATCGACGATCGAGGCCGGCACCCGCACCGGCGGCCGGCCATCTTCGCCGAGCAGGCTCATCAGCCCGCTATAGGCCTGCATCATCGGGTCGTAGCCGGGTTTGTCGCGCAAGGGTCCGACGGCGCCGAATGCGCCGACATTGCAGAAGACGAGGCTCGGCTTGGCGGCGAGGAGTTCTGCAGCGCCGAGGCCATAGCGCTCGAGCGCTCCGAATTTCAGGTTATGCAGCACGACATCGGCGTGTTCGAGGATCAGCGCCCGCAGGCGCGCCGCCTGGGCCGGGTCGGCGAGGTCGACCGCAATCCCCCGCTTCGCGCGGTTGACCGCATGGAAACAGGTTGCGGCGCCGTCGGCAAACGGCGGTCCCCAGCCGCGGCACGCATCGCCCCCCTCTGGGTTCTCGACCTTGATCACGTCGGCGCCCAATTCGCCGAGGATCATGCCGGCATAGGGTGCGGCAATGCTGTGGCCGATCTCGACAACGCCGATGCCGCAGAGCGGTTTGGTGCTGGACATGTCTCACCACGCAGACAACTCGTGCCGGGAAGCGCAGGCGCGCTTGCGGCGCTCGCTGGCGGACGCCGCCCGGCCACCGCCTCGTTTCCCATGGCGCAGTCTGATCAAGTCGGCCGGTCCGCGCAACGACAGCTGCCGGCCCCCACAGCAGGCGGCCCGCCGTCGGCAAACCGGTGGCACGCGCTGCCCCGGCTTGGCTATCGTTCGGCGCAGCGAGAGCATCGTGATTTGCTGCGGCGGGCGCAGCGGACGTGGCGAAACGGTAGACGCACCGGACTTAAAATCGAGCTTAAAGCCTTACACAGTGTATTTCTACATAGAATTATCAATATGTTATCGTAGACGCACAAAATTATAACTCTTACACAAAACTTCCACATTCTTGACAACCCCAGCGTTTCTGCGGTATTCTTGCAGAATGACGGTGACCCACGACCTGCTCGGCGGCAAGCTGCACGTCTACCGGCGCGAGAACAGCCGCTTCTGGCAATGCGCCAGCTACCTCGCCGGCCGCAACCACCGCGCCACCACGAAAACCGACAACCTTGAGCGCGCGAAGGCCTTCGCCGAGGAATGGTATTTCGGCATCCGCCTCAAACACCGCTCCGGCGAATTGCGCGGCGGCCGCAGCTTCAAATCGGCCGCCGAGCAGTTCGTCCGCGAATACGAGGCGCTGACGCTCGGCGAGCGCAACCCCGTCTACGTCAAGGGCATGAGCGACCGGCTGCGCGTCCATCTCCTCCCGTTCTTCGGCAACAAGTCGGTCAACGACATCACGCCGGGCCTCGTGCAGGAATACCGCATCCACCGGATGACCTCGAAAAAGCACCCCAAGACCGGCGAGCCGCTGCGCCCGGCGCGCAACACGCTGCATCAGGAGATCGTGACGCTCCGTCACGTCCTCAAAACCGCCCAGCGGCACGGCTGGCTCAAATTCATCCCCGATCTGTCCCCGCCCTATAAGTCCTCGGGCAAGGTTGGCCATCGCGCGTGGTTCTCACCGACCGAGTACAAGCAACTCTACGAGGCGACCCGGAAGAGGG
>JASIAN010000340.1 GCA_030042035.1 Alphaproteobacteria bacterium
AGGCGCGATCGGCGCAGCGACTGAGCAGGGCTCCTTGCGGCGGCCATTTCGCCTAGATCAGGGTCGATTGAAATGGAATCGTCATGCCCGCGAAAGCGGGCACCCAGGGCAGGCGCTGCGACGGTTGCCCTGGGCCCCCGCTTGCGCGGGGGCGACGGGATGGGTTTCGACTCGAGTTGATCGTATTCTAGCTGTGCTAGGCAGCGATGGGCCGCTGAGCTAGTGTCGCGCGCAACCGCTGGGCGACGCTGCCGCCCGGCCGGTTCCGCTCCACCGAAACAGGGGTTCCCTGATGATCGATCTGCATTATTGGCCGACGCCGAACGGCAAGAAGGTCACGATCCTGCTCGAGGAATGCGGTCTGCCCTACAAGATCGTGCCGTGCAACATCCAGCGCGGCGACCAGTTCACGCCCGAATTTCTCGCGATGAACCCGAACCACCGCATGCCGGTCATGGTCGATCACGAGCCGAAGGGCGGCGGCGCGCCGATCGTCGTGTTCGAATCGGGCGCGATCATGATGTACATCGCCGAAAAGGCCGGGCGGTTCTGGCCGCAGGATCTGCGCGGCAAATACGCGGTGACCGAATGGGTCATGTGGCAGATGGCCAATCAGGGGCCGAAGCTCGGCGAATGCGGCCATTTCCGCCGTGCCGGCCCGGAAGCGGGCGATCTCTCCTATGCGATCCACCGCTTCACCGACGAGGCCAATCGGCTCTACGGCGTCCTCAACAACCGCCTCTACAAGAGCCGCTACGTTGCCGGCGACAATTATACGATCGCCGACATGATCTGTTATCCGTGGACCGTCAATTGGAAGGCGCAGGGCCAGGACATCGACGAATTCAAATATTTCAAGCGCTGGTTTGAGGAAATCGCGGCGCGCCCGGCGGTGCAGCGCGGCATGGCGGTCGGCGCCGACCTGCCGCCCGATCCTGCGACGATCTCAGACGAAGAGCGCGCCGCGATCAGGAAGCGCATGTACAACCAGCGTGCGATCCCCGTGCCGGCGTAATTGCCGGCGGGCAGGTCGTGGCGGTGAACGGAGCGGATGGCGCGCGCGGGCCCTCGGTGCGCGCCGTTCCCGAGGGCGATAATCGCGAGCGCATGATCTGCGCCGAATGCGGCTTTATCCTGTATGACAATCCAAAGATTGTCGTCGGTTCGGTGGCACGCGCGGGCGAGCGCATCCTGTTGTGCCGCCGCGCGATCAACCCGCGCAAGGGCTATTGGACTCTGCCGGCCGGCTATCTCGAACTCAACGAAGCGACGAGCGCCGGGGCCGCGCGCGAGGCGTGGGAAGAGGCGCGCGCCCGGATCCGCATCGAGGGTCTCCTTGCGATCTACGACATCCCGCGGCTCAGCCAGGTGCAGCTGATCTACCGCGCGCAGCTCATCGACGAGGCGGTCGCCGCGGGGCCTGAGAGCCTCGAAGTCGGCCTGTTCGTCTGGGACGCGATCCCGTGGGGCGAACTGGCCTTCCCCTCGGTCGGCTGGGCGCTCAATCACGAGCGCGAGGCGCGCGCGACCGGCGATTTCACGCCGCGCAGCGCGCCGCCCCTCGACGCCGCCGCGCAATTGCGGGAGTAGCGGCCGATTACCGCCGCGCCAGGCGGTTTTCGTGCACCTGCAGGGCACAATAGGCGGCGCGCAGCAGCGGCGTTGCGAGGCCGAAGCCCGCGGCGCGGCGCAGCATGTCGCCGATGATTGCATCGGCCTCGGTGCGGCGGCCGGCCTCGAGGTCCTGGCGCATCGAGGCGCTGTTGACGCCGCCCGGCTCGGTCAACAGCCTCTCCACGGGCTCCATCGCGTGGGGCCGCGGTGCAAAGCCCGCCGCGGTCGCAACGGCGCGACATTCGGCGAGCGCATCGAGCATCAGGGCGCTTCCGTCGCGGGTCGCGACGATCTCGCCGATATTGCCGCGAAAGAGGCAGTTCATGCCGGCCATCGCGGTGATGAAGACGAACTTCTCCCACATGTCGAGCATGATGTCGGCGCTTGCCGGAGCGCTGACCGGGGTGCCGGCGAATTCCGCCGCGATCGCGCGGGCGCGTTCGCTGACCGCGCCGCTGCGCTCGCCGAAGGCGATGCCGGACAGCCGGTTGACATGGCGGATGGAGCCGTCCGGCAGCAGCACGGCGCCGACATAGGCGACGCCGCCGAGCACATGCTCGGCCCCGAACGCTGCGTCGAGCCGGTCGAGGTGCAGGAGGCCATTGAGCAGCGGCAGCACCGCCGTGCGCGGGCCGACGGCCGGGCGGATCGCCGCGATCGCACCGTCGAGGTCATAATGTTTTGCGGTCAGCAGCACGACATCATAGGGCCCGCCAAGCTGGTCGGCGGTCGCGATGCGGGCCGGCACCCGGAAGTCGCCGAGCGGGCTCTCGACGTGCAAGCCGTGCTGTGCGAGCTGGTCGATCCGGGCGCCGCGCACAAGAAACGTCACATCGCGCCCGGCCTCCGCCAGCCTTCCGCCGAAATAGCCGCCGACCGCACCCGCGCCGAGCACGAGAAACCGCATATCGCCTCCGCTGTTGTCGGCGCGTCGCCGCCCTTCACCTTGCCCGGCGCGGCCCCTCGATGCAACCCGCGCCCTCGTAATAGTCCGCGGGAAAGCCCGCCGCATCGCGCGCCGCGCGATTGAACGGCGGCTTCAACGCGCCGGCGAAATGGCGCGCGACGGCGGCGTGAAATGCGCTCTGCGGCTCGCGGCCGCGGGCGCGGCAGAAATGCGCGAACCAGCGCATGCCGGCGGCGACATGGCCGATCTCGTCGCGATAAATTCGGGCGAGGATGGCGGCGCTATCGGGATCGCCGGCGCGTTCGAGGCGCTGCGCCATAAGGGGCGTCACATCGAGGCCGCGCGCTTCGAGTACGAGCGGCACGATTGCGAGGCGGGCAAGCGGATCATGCAGCGTCGCCGCTGCCGCCTCCCACAGCCCGTCATGCGCCGGCAGGTCGCCGTAGCGGGCGCCGAGCGCCCTCAGCCGGGTGCAGAGCGAGGCGAAATGCGTCGCTTCCTCGGCCGCGACCGCGACCCAATCGTCGAAGAATGCGTGCGGCAGATGGGGTTCGCCGAACCGCGCGACGAGATCCCAGGCGAGATCGATCGCATTGAGCTCGATGTGCGCGAGCGCGTGCAGCAGCGCGATGCGTCCGGCCCGCGATCCGAAACGGCGCCGCTTTGGCATGTCGCGTGGCGGCAGCAGCACGGGGCGTGCCGGCCGCGCCGGGCGCGGCGGCGGGTTAGCGCGGCCGACCGGCAGATCGCCT
>JASIAN010000341.1 GCA_030042035.1 Alphaproteobacteria bacterium
AGCATGAAGGCATGGAAATGCACCCGGCGTTTGTCGGCCACGGGCGCCGCGGCAAAGAACAAATCCATCAGCATCGACTTGCCGCGTCCGACCGGCCCCCACAGATAGAGCCCGCGCGGCGCCGCCTTCGTCGGCGCGGTGCGCCGCAGCCGGTGCAAGAGGCCATGCCCGGCGCCCGGCTGGGAGTGCGCCAATTCCTCGTGAAGCTGTTGCAGGCGTCGCGCCGCGCGCAGCTGCTCCGGGTCGGCGCTGATGAGGCCCGCGGCGGCGCGCTCGCGATACAACCGGGCCGGGCCGGCGCCACCAGCCTCGGAGCGGGCGGCGGCCGTCGGCGCAACAAATCGCGGAACAGGAAAATCGACGGGCATCGATCGCGGCGGTCACAAAAAGTGCGGCCCGCGAGGGGCCGCGTCTCCGATCTATGCGGCTTCCACGGAAAGCGCAATGCCCCGTGACACTATTCGGCGGCTATTCGAACCGGCAGGGCGACCGCCTTGCGGCGGCTGCCGTGACGACGCGGCCGGGTTGGGTTAAACTCGCTCGGCAACGCCGAGAAGCGGCGATCGCCAGGAGGGCCGGCGAATGGCGCTGAAACGTATCGTGCTGGAGATCGGCATGGGCACGAGCATCCGTAGCCGCGACTACACAAACGCGGCGGTGCGGGCGCTGCGCGACGCGTTGTGGCACAACTCGCTGCCCGCAGCGGCGGCGCTCGGGCAGTCGGCCGACGCGATGCTGGTCGAGGTGACGATTGGCGTGCCGCGTCCCGAACAGGTCGATAAGGCGGCGGTGCTGGCGGTACTGCCGCACGGCAGCGGTACGGTCAACGTCGTCGCCGGCGGCCTCGAAATTCCGAACGACGAGGGCACCGGCGCGAGCGTCGTCGCCCATGCCGCGGCAGTCGTGCGGCTCGATCTTCCGGAGGGAGGCGCGCGATGAGCCTCAAACGCATCATCACCGAATTCGGCGCCGGCAACGATCTGCACGGCGGCGATTATACGAAGGCGGCGGTGCGCGCGGTCGAGGACGCGATCCACCACAGTTCCTTGTCGCTGATCCGCAGCCTCGGGGTCGATTCGGCAAGAATGCAGGTCGACGTGACGATCGGCGTGCAGCGACCCGAGCGGGTCGCGGCTGAGCGGGTCAAGGCGGCGCTGCCGCATGGCGAGGTCGCGGTGCGGGTTGTCAAGGGCGGCCTCGACGTGCCGGACGAGGCGGGCGGCGAGGGCGCAGTCATCGCCAGCGCTGCGGTCACCGTCCGCCTCGATCTTCCCTGACACTGCGGTCGCGGCGAAGCGAGACGCTCCGTTGGCATCCGCCGATAGGCAGTCGAGACGCGGGCTGCCGTCGTTTACAGCGCTCACCGACTATGTGCGCAGCCATCCCGGCGCGCTCTCGGCACGCGAGGCTGCCCGCGCTTTCGGCCTCGGCCCGTCCCATTACCAGGCGCTGCGCGGCATGCTGCGCGCCGTCGAGCAGTCGGGCGACGTGCGGCGCGGCGGCGGCAGGTTCGTCGCCGGCGCGCTTACTGGGATCGTGCCGGTGGAGGCATGCGGTGCCGATGCCGACGGCTGTCCGCTGGTGCGGCCCGCCGGAGCCGAGGAGGGGCCGCGCTTTCGCCTGATCGGCGCCGCCGAAGACGAACTTCGGCCGGGCGAGCGGGCGCTGGCGCGGCTGCATCGGCGCGAGGGCGGCGACATCGAGGCCGAGATCGTCCGCCGCCTCGCCGAGCGGGTGGAACGCGTCGTCGGCGTCTTCCACCCGACGCGCGACGGCGGCATCGTCGTTGCTGCCGATCGCCGCGACCGCAGCGAATACCGGGTGCCGGCGAGCGATGCCGTGGGGCTTCTCGACAACGAGCTGGTCGTCGCCGAGGAGCTGCCGTCGCGCCGTTTCGGCAAACGCGTGCGCCTGCGCGAGCGGCTCGGGCCGGCCGACGCGCCGGGCGCCGTCAGCCGCCTCGTCATCGCGGCGTTCGACATCCCGGCCGAGTTTACGGCCGATGCGCTCGCCGCGGCGGCCGCTGCGCGCCCGCCCGCCGGTCTCGCCGGCCGCGTCGATCGGCGCGATCTTGCGCTCGTCACGATCGACGACAGCGACGCCCGCGATTTCGACGACGCGGTCTGGGCCGAGCCCGACCCCGACGGGGCCAACCCGGGCGGCTGGCACATTGTCGTCGCGATCGCCGATGTCGCGCATTACGTGCCGGCGGGCGGCGCGCTCGACGCCGAGGCGGCGCGGCGCGGCAACTCAGTCTATTTCCCCGATCACGTCGTGCCGATGCTGCCGGAGGCGCTATCGAACGATCTCTGCTCGCTCAAGCCAGGCGTGGACCGGCCGTGCCTTGCGGCGCATCTGTGGATCGACGCGACAGGGCGCAGGCGCCGCCACCGTTTTGAACGCGCGGTCATGCGCTCGGCGGCGCGGCTGACGTACGACGCCGTCGCGGCGGCACGCAGCGGTAACAGTGATGGCTTCCCGCTCGCTGCCGAGCGCCTCGACGCGCTCTACGGCGCCTTTGCGGCGCTCGAGCAGGCGCGGCGGCAGCGCGGCGCGCTTGATCTCGATTTGCCCGAGCACCGTGTCGTACTCGCCGGCGACGGCTGGCCGATCGCGATCGTGCCGCGCCCCCGGCTCGACGCCCATCGGCTCGTCGAGGAATTCATGATCCTTGCCAATATTGCCGCGGCCGAGGAGCTGGAGGCGCGGGGGCACGCCTGTCTCTATCGCGTGCATGACGCACCCGACCCGGAAAAGCTTGCGGCATTGCGTGATTATCTCGCCGAGGCGGGCATTCCCGGCCTCGCGCTCGCCAAGGGACAGGTGATCCGGCCGGCGCTGTTCAATCGCCTCCTGCAACGCGCCGCCGAGACGCCCGAGGCCGCCGTCATCAACAACCTGGTTTTGCGCACCCAGGCGCAGGCCGCCTACAGCCCGAACAATATCGGCCATTTCGGCCTGGCGCTGCCGCGCTATGCACATTTTACCTCGCCCATCCGCCGCTATGCCGATCTCGTCGTGCATCGTGCGCTGGTCGAGGACGGCGCGCC
>JASIAN010000342.1 GCA_030042035.1 Alphaproteobacteria bacterium
ACTAAAGGTTCATTATGGAATGCCAAATACCATCCATGCGAGAAAAAGACTATCTTATTCAGAGATATATTTGTAATTTCGTGGCCACACGTTCCCGCAATCTGCAAGACTCGATTCGCCACTTCTCGAACGTCTACGGCCAACTAGCGTCGCCCCCTCAAGACGCTGCGATAACAAAGCTCGACGCTGACATAGCCCTTCCGAAAGCTGCAGCCGAAAAGGCCAAACTGCAATCTCTAGTGCAACCTATAGCACAAATGGCGCGCAGGTGCCACAAGAGATTGGATCAGAACGACTAGCGCGCCTTTCGATAGCAGATCAGCTCTCGCCCATTCTGAGGGCGGCGATGAAGGCCGATTGCGGGATATCGACCTGGCCAAACTGGCGCATGCGCTTTTTGCCCTCTTTTTGTTTTTCCAATAGCTTGCGTTTTCTTGTTACATCGCCGCCGTAGCATTTGGCCAGCACGTCCTTGCGCAGCGCCTTGACGGTCTCGCGGGCGATGATGCGGCCGCCGATCGCCGCCTGGATCGCAATCTGGAATAACTGTCGCGGGATAAGCTCTTTCAATCGCTCGCACAGCGCCCGGCCGCGGCGCTCGGCCTCGCTGCGATGGACGATGATCGACAAGGCATCGACCGGCTCGCCGTTGATCAGGATGTTCATCAGCACGAGATCGCCGGGGTCGTAGCCGTCGAGCTGGTAATCGAAACTGGCATAACCGCGGCTCACAGATTTCAGCCGGTCGTAAAAATCGAACACGACCTCGTTCAACGGCAGCCGATAGACGACCATCGCGCGGCTGCCGGCATAGGTCAGGTTCTGCTGCTCGCCGCGCCGCTCCTGGCACAGCGCCAGGATTGGGCCGAGATAGGCGTCGGGGACGAAAATCGTCGCCTTGATCCACGGCTCCTCGATGTGGTCGATGCGGACGGGATCGGGCATGTCGGCCGGGTTGTGCAAATCGAGCGTGCGACTGTTCGTCAGGTAGACGCGGTAGACGACCGAGGGCGCCGTCGCGATCAGGTCGAGATCGAATTCGCGGGTGAGGCGCTCCTGGATGATTTCGAGATGCAACAGGCCCAAAAAGCCGCAGCGGAAGCCGAAGCCCAATGCCGCCGAGGTCTCCGGCTCATAGACGAAACTGGCGTCGTTGAGGCGCAGTTTCGCCAGGCTGTCGCGCAGCCGCTCGTAATCGGCCGCGTCGGTCGGGAAGAGGCCGCAGAACACGACCGGCTGTACCGGCTGAAAGCCGGGGAGCGGCGCCAAGGCGGGGCGGCGATCCTCGGTGATCGTGTCGCCGACCCGGCAATCGGCAACCGTCTTGATGCCGGCGGTGATAAAGCCGATTTCGCCCGGGCCAAGCTCGGGCGCGGCGACGCCCTTCGGCGTGAACACGCCGACCCGCTCGACCTGATGCGCGGCGCCCGTTGCCATCAGGCGGATTTTCTGGCCCGGCGCGAGCCGCCCATCCTTCACCCGTACGAGGATGACGACGCCGAGATAGGGATCGTACCAGCTGTCGACGAGCAATGCCTTGAGCGGCGCCGCCGCGTCGCCCGCGGGCGGCGGCAGGCGGGTGACGAGCGCCTCCAGCACATCCTCGATGCCGAGCCCGGTCTTCGCCGAGATCAGCAATGCGTCCGATGCGTCGAGGCCGATCACATCCTCGATCTGCTGCTTCACGCGCTCCGGATCAGCGGCCGGCAAGTCGATCTTGTTCAGGACCGGCACGATTTCGTGCCCCGCGGCGACCGCCTGGTAAACATTGGCCAAGGTCTGCGCCTCGACCCCCTGGCTCGCATCGACGACGAGCAGCGAGCCTTCGCAGGCGGCGAGCGAGCGGCTGACCTCATAGGCGAAATCGACGTGGCCCGGCGTGTCCATCAGATTGAGGACGTAGGTTTCGCCGTCGCGCGCCCGGTATTCGAGGCGCACGGTCTGCGCCTTGATCGTGATGCCGCGCTCGCGCTCCAATTCCATCGTGTCGAGCACCTGTTCGCGCATCTCGCGCTCGGCCAGCCCGCCCGTCGTCTGGATCAGGCGGTCGGCGAGCGTCGATTTGCCGTGGTCGATATGCGCGATGATCGCGAAATTGCGGATATGACTGAGCGGGGTCATCGGCGCCGAACATAGGGACGCGGCGCCCTCCGATCAACGCGGCAGCCGTCGGTCATAGCGAGGTGATCGCGATGCCGAGCGCTCGGGCCGCGGCAGCCAGCCTTGCGTCGTAACTGGCGAGTTCCACCGTTTCACCGTGGCGGCACAACCCCTATTCGTCATGCCCGGACGTGATCCGGGCATCCACGGAAGCCGGCACATCGTTGCTGCTCGGCATGGATGGCCGGGTCAAGCCCGGCCATGACGAAGGAGAGATAAGCGCGGCAAACGCAGCGATGACGGTGCTCGACAACCGGGAGGACGATCTGGCGCGCGAGAACGCCCTATTGCGCCGCCAGCTCGCCGAGGCGCAGGCCCAGCAGGACGCTGCCGGCGAAATCCTCCAAATCATCAATTCTTCGCGCGGCGATCTCAGCCCCGTATTCCAGGCGGTACTCGAATCGCGACATTCAACATCACGGCGTGACCGCGCTTGCGGCGGCCGCGCCAGGCGGCAGCAGCGGTTCGCCCTTCAACTGGTACCATAACAGGATGTCGCGCCAGATGTCGGCGGCGGTTTCCGCGTACCAGAAGAGGTCGCGGTCTTCCGGATCGATCGTCCCCTCGGCAACCAGGAAATCGACGTCGAACGCCCGTCGCCAATAGGCTTCGCCGACAAGGATGACCGGCACCGGCGCGATCTTGCGGGTCTGCGCCAGCGTCAGCACCTCGAATAATTCGTCCATCGTGCCATAGCCGCCGGGAAAGGCGACCAACGCCCGCGCCCGCATCAGGAAATGCAGCTTCCGCATCGCAAAGTAATGAAAGCTGAAGCACAGCTCCGGGCTGACATAGGGATTGGGGAATTGTTCGTGCGGCAGGTGGATGTTGAGACCGATCGACTTCGCGCCGCAATCGTAAGTGCCGCGATTGGCAGCCTCCATGATGCCCGGACCGCCTCCGGTCATGACCATGATGCGGCCGCCCAATGCCTTGTCGCCGCATTCGCCGACCAGCCGCCCAAACTCCCGCGCCATGTCGTAATAGGCGCTTTTCGCCAGGATGCGCTCGGCGATCGCGAGGCGGGTGCGCAGCGCCTCGTCGTCCGGTCGGGTGGCAAGCGCGTCGCGCAACGCCGCGACTTCGCGGCGCGCCGCTGCGGGTTCGGCGATGCGGGTGCTGCCGAACACGACGATCGTATGCGCGACATCGTGCTCGCGGAGCAAAGTCTGCGGCTTCTGATAATCGAGCGTGAGCCGCAGCCCGCGCATGTCGTCGCGCGCCAGAAAATCGGGGTCCCGATCGGCTTCCCGGTAAGTCGTGCCCGCGGTGATCGCGGCGATGCGCACCGGCGCCTGCGGGTCGTCGGAGCTCGGCTTCGGGTGGTGCTGCGGCAGGGGCTGCCGGCGCGCGGCGCCGGGCATCGGCTGTTTCATGGCGCTGTCCTTCAACCTGACCCGCTCCGTCGCACGGGCCGGCGCGGAGCGCGTTATTTCTGCCACAAAATGAGGTTCGCTTCGGCCGGCACGTGCACGCCGTCATGCGCCGGAACGACACGTACGGTGTAGTCGGCGGCGGGGCGGGCGGCATCAGCCGCGGCCTCATAGATATGGCCGTTGGCGCTGCCGGCGATCACTGCGCCCGGCCGCATCGCCAGCGTGACGGCGGACTGTCCGTCGGTGGCGTCGGCAAAAAGCTCGACTCGCACCGCGCCGGGCGCGATGTCGCCGAGATAGACTGCGACCGAAAACCGCCAGCCGCCGTCCTCGGCGGCGACCCGCGACTCGCCGATATGCAGCTGCGGCCAGCCGCGGCGCAGCTGCTCCTCCCACGCCGCCATCGCCGTCGGCACGCTGCGGTCGGCCATGCGGCGGCGGTATTCGCCGGCTGCCGGCACATACAACTGTTCGATATAGTCGAGCAGCATGCGGCCGGTGCTGTAAGCCGGCGTCAGCTCGGCGAGGCTGCGGCGGATGCGCTCGAGCCAGCGCCGCGGCAGCCCGCGCTCGTCGCGCCCGTAGAATTCCGGCACGACCTCGCGTTCGAGCAGATCGTAGACCTCGGCCGCGTCGCGGGCGTCGCCTGCCGCGTCATCGCCGCCGATGCCGTCGCCGACCGCCCAGCCGATTTCCGGGTGATAGGCCTCCTCCCACCAGCCGTCGAGCACCGACAGGTTGAGGCCGCCATTGACCAGAACCTTCATGCCGCTGGTGCCGCACGCCTCCCACGGCCGGCGCGGCAGGTTGGTCCACAGGTCGACCCCCTGCACCAGTTCCTGCGCCGTCGTCAGATTGTAGTCTTCGAGAAATGCGATGCGCTGGCGCAGCGCCGGGTCCTCTCGGGTCAGCGCAATCCATTCCTGGATCATGCGCTTGCCCTCGCTGTCGGCGGGATGCGCCTTGCCGGCGAGGATGATCTGCGCCGGCCGCAATGGATCGAGCAGCAGCCGGCGCAGCCGATCGGGATAATGCAGCAGCAGGTTGGGGCGCTTGTAGCCGGTGAAGCGGCGGGCAAAGCCGATCGTCAGGATGTTCGGATCAAGCGCCTGCGCCGCCGCGGCCACGACATCGGGCGCATGACCGCGGGTTGCGAGCTGGCGGCCCAGCCGCGCGCGAGCATACGCGACAAGACCCTGCCGCCCCTTGCCGCGCATCGCCCACAACTCCTCGTCCGACAGCGCGGCCAGCTGTTCGGCCATGCTGGCCGGCGCGCAGCGCCAGCGCTCCTTGCCGCAGGCCGCCGTCCACAACCGGTCGGCGTCCTCGGAATCCCAGGTCGGGACATGCACGCCGTTGGTGATATGCCCGACCGGCACCTCGGCCTCGGGCCAGCGGCGGAACAGCGGCTGGAAGATCGCCCGACTCACCGTCCCGTGCTGCCGGCTGACGCCGATCGTCAGGCCCGCGCCGCGCATCGCGAGGTAGGCCATGTTGAACGGCTCCTTCCGGTCGCTCGGGTCGGCCCGCCCGAGCGCCAGAAACTCGTCGCCCGAAATGCCGATCTCGGCCAGCGGATTGCGCAGGTAGGCGTCGATCAGCTCCGGTGCGAAGCGATCGAACCCGGCCGCCACCGGCGTGTGCGTCGTGAAGATGTTGCCGGCGCGCGTCGCCCACAGCGCCTCGCGAAACGACCGCCCCAGCCGGTGACGCGCCTGCCGCGCCCGCTCGACAACGGCGAACGCGGCGTGCCCCTCGTTCATGTGGCACAATTCGGTATCGGGCGCGACCGCATCGACGACGCGCCAGCCGGCGACACCCAGCACGATTTCCTGCAGGAGGCGCGCTTCCGGATCGGCGTTGTAGAGGCGCTCGGTGATCGCCCGGTCGGTCGGGTCATTGTTCGTGTCGTTGGCGTCGAGCAGATACAATGACACGCGCCCGACCTGCGCCTGCCATACACGCAGCGTCAGCACCCGGCCCGGCAGGTCGAGGCGGATGCGCAGCCGCTCGCCGTCGGCCGTCAGCGCCGGGCGGATCGGCAAGGAACCCGGATCGTTGTAGGGATAGGCCTCGCGTTGCCAGCCGGCCGCATCGATTGTCTGACGGAAATAGCCTTCCTGATATAAGAGGCCGATGCCGATCGCCGGCAGACCGAAATCGCTTGCGGTCTTGAGATAGTCGCCGGCCAGGACGCCAAGCCCGCCGGCATAGAGCGGCAGCGCCGTGCCGAGGCCGAACTCCATGCTGAAATAGGCGACACTGTGCAAGGCGTCGGCGCCGTAATTCGCGGCAAACCAGCCGGGCGCCGCGAGATAGGCCTGGCGCGCCTCTGCCAGGCGCCGCAATTCCGCGGCAAAGCCCGGCTCCTGCGCCACCGCGCGCAGGTGCTCGGGCGAGCGGTCCTGCAGCAGCGTCCACGGGTTGTGCGACTGCGCCCAGCCATCGGCGTCGATCCGCTGCCACAGCTGGTCGGCCTCGTGGCTCCAGGTCCAGCGCAGATCGAGCGCCAGTTCGGCGAGTTGGGCGGCCGGGTCGTTCGGGTTCAACGATCGGGTTTCCATGACAACCAAAAATAGGAGTTCGGCACCCGCCTGCCACTCCCGACAGTCAATGCGCCGGCGGGCGGGTGCTTGCCGATGTGTGCGGTGGCCGTATATTCCGCTGCCGTTCGACAAACCGGGAAGACGCGCATGACTGTCGGAGCCGCGCTTGATGTGATCGGTATTGGCAACGCGATCGTCGATGTCATCGCGCATGCGGACGAAGGCTTTATCGGCCGAGAGGGTCTGCCAAAGGGGGCGATGACGCTGATCGACGCCGCGCGCGCCGAGGCGCTCTATGACAGGATGGGGCCGGCGATCGAAAGCTCGGGCGGTTCGGCCGGCAATACGATGGCGGGCATCGCTTCATTGGGCGGCAAGGGCGGCTATGTCGGCAAGGTGCGCGACGACCTCCTCGGCGCCGTCTTCCGCCATGACATCACCTCGATCGGCGTGCGATTCGCGACAAGGGCGGCGGCCGACGGGCCGGGCACGGCGCGCTGCCTGATCCTCGTGACGCCCGACGGGCAGCGCACGATGGCGACCTACCTCGGCGCCTGCGTCGAGCTTGGCTCCGAGGACATTGATCCCTTAATGATCGGCAGCGCCCAGGTCACCTATCTCGAAGGCTACCTGTTCGACCCGCCACGCGCGCAGGACGCGTTCCGCACCGCCGCCCGCGCCGCGCACGCCACCGGCCGCCAGGTCGCGCTGTCCCTGTCAGATCCGTTCTGTGTCGGCCGCCACCGCGCCGCCTTCCGCGAGCTGGTCATGGGCGAGGTGGACATCCTGTTCGCCAATGAGCACGAAATCTGCTCGCTCTATGAGACCGAGAGTTTCGACGCGGCGGCGGCGGCAGTGCGCGGGCATGTCGGCATCGCGGCGCTGACCCGCAGCGAAAAGGGCAGCCTCGTGCTGGCCGGCGGCGACAGCCACAGGATCGACGCGGCGCCCGTCGCCCGCGTCGTCGATACGACCGGCGCCGGCGACCTTTACGCCTCCGGCTTTCTCTACGGCCTGACACACGAGATGCCGCTCGCCCTGTGCGGCGCGCTCGCCAGCCTGTGTGCGGCCGAAATCATCAGCCACATCGGCGCGCGGCCGGAAGTGAGCCTCAGGGAACTCGCCTCGCGTGCCGGGCTGATCTGATCTCCCTCCCTTTCGCTCTTGCGAGGTCGATCTTATCTGATGGTCATGGCCGGACTTGTTCCGGCCATCCATGTGAAGCGGCCGGCACCCTGCGGGTCGGCATGGGATGGCCGGGCTGAACCCGGCCATGATGCTGTAAAAATCGGACGACAGGATCGGGCACGCATTCGGGCGGCCGATCGGTTTGGGAATTTATGGACATCCGCAATATCGCGATCATCGCGCATGTCGATCACGGCAAGACGACGCTGGTCGATCAACTGCTGCGGCAGTCGGGCGCGTTCCGCGCCAACCAGCAGGTTCAGGAGCGCGCCCTCGATTCGAACGAGCTCGAACGCGAGCGCGGCATCACGATTCTCGCCAAATGCACGTCGGTCGAATGGCGCCGCGCGGGCAATGATGTGCGCATCAATATCGTCGATACGCCAGGCCACGCCGATTTCGGCGGCGAGGTCGAGCGCATCCTCGGCATGGTCGATGGCGTCCTCGTATTGGTCGATGCCGCCGAGGGACCGATGCCGCAGACCAAGTTTGTCGTCGGCAAGGCCTTGGCCCGCGGCCTCCGGCCGATCGTCGTCATCAACAAGGTCGATCGGCCGGACGCGCGGCCCATTGAGGTGCACAACGAGATTTTCGACCTGTTTGCGCTGCTTGGCGCCAACGAGGAACAGCTCGATTTCCCGACGCTGTTCGCGTCCGGCCGCGACGGCTGGGCGGTCACCGACCTCGCCGCGCCGCGCCGCGATCTCGCGCCGCTGTTCGCGACGATCGTCGCGCATGTGATGCCGCCGGCGGGCGACGCCGAGGCGCCGTTCGCGATGCTGGCGACGACGCTCGATTACGACCCGTTCCTCGGGCGCGTCCTGACCGGCCGCATTCATTCGGGCGTCGCGCACATCAACATGCCGGTCAAATCGCTCGGCCGCGCCGGCCAGATTGTCGAGCAGGCGCGCCTGACAAAGCTCCTCGCGTTTCGCGGCCTCGAACGGCGGCCGATCGAGGAGGCGCGGGCCGGCGATATCGTCGCGGTCGCCGGATTGCAGCTGACGACCGTCGCCGACACGATCTGCTCGCCGGCGGTAT
>JASIAN010000343.1 GCA_030042035.1 Alphaproteobacteria bacterium
AGGCGGGCGTATTTCGCCAGGAGACCGGCCCTGTGGCGCGGCGGGCGCGGCTGCCATTGGGCACGGCGCGCTGCCAGCTCCGCGTCCGGGATCAGCACGTCGATGCGGCATGCGGCGATGTCGATACGCACGCGGTCGCCGTCCTGCACCAGCGCCAGCGGGCCGCCGACCGCGGCTTCCGGCGCGACATGGCCGACGCAGAGGCCGCGCGTCGCGCCCGAGAAGCGGCCGTCGGTGACGAGCGCGACCTTCTCGCCCATCTGCTGGCCCGCGATCAGCGCCGTGACCCCGAGCATCTCGCGCATGCCGGGGCCGCCGGCCGGCCCCTCGTTGCGGATAAGCAACACCTCGCCCGCGCGATATTGGCGCGCCTCGACCGCGCGGGCGCAATCCTCCTCGCATTCGAACACCCGCGCCGGCCCCTCATGCCTCGTGATCTTCGCGGCCGCCACTTTGATCACGGCGCCGTCGGGGGCGAGGTTGCCGCGCAGGACGACAAGGCCGCTGTCAGCGAGGAGCGGATTGCCGGCCTCCCGCACGACCGCGCCATCGGGCGACGCGGCGCCGCCATAGGTTTGGGCCATTGTCTGCCCGGTGACGCAGAGGCACGTGCCGTCGATATGACCGGCTTCGAGCAAGGCACGGATGATGACGGCGGTGCCGCCGATATCGTGCACATCCTTTGCCGTGAAGCGGCCGCCGGGCCGCAGATCGGCGATGACCGGGGTCCGCGACGCGACGCGCGCCACGTCATCGACATCGAATTGGATGCCGGCTTCGTGCGCGATCGCCGGGATGTGCAAGGCGGCGTTGGTCGAGCCGCCGGTCGCCGCGACGATCGCGCAGGCGTTTTCCAGCGCCTTACGGGTCACGATGTCGCGCGGCAAGGGCCCGCCGCGCGCGATCGCCGCCATGACGACCGCTCCGGCGTGGCGCGCGTGGGCGGCGCGCTCGGCGTAGACGCCGGGCACCATCGACACGTTCGGCGCCGAGAGACCCAGCGCCTCCGACACCATCGCCATCGTGTTGGCGGTGAACTGCCCGGCGCAGGCGCCGACCGACGGCAGGCAGGCGCGTTCGAGCTTGGCGAGTTCCGCTTCATCCATCGCGCCGATCTCGACCGCGCCGACCCCCTCGTAGGAATCGAGGATCGTCACGTCGCGCCCCTGGAAGCGGCCGGGCAAGGCCGCGCCGCCATAAACGAAGACCGCCGGCACATTGCAGCGCACCATACCCATCATGACGCCGGGCAAGGTCTTGTCGCAGCCGCCGAAGCCGACGACCCCGTCATACGCGAGGCCGTGCACGACCGCCTCGATCGAGTCGGCGATGAGTTCGCGCGACACCAGCGAGAACTTCATGCCCTCGTGGTTCATGCTGATGCCGTCCGACACCGAGACGGTCGTGAACTCGCGCGGGCACCCGCCCGCCTCGGCGATCCCTTCCTTCGCCGCCTCGACCTGGAAGCCGTGCGTCATGTTGCACGGCGTCTGCTCGCCCTTCTGGCTCACGACGCCGACCATCGGCCGCGCGATCGCATCATCGTCGAGGCCCATCGCCCGCATGAACGCGCGGTGCGGCGTGCGGTTCAGCCCCCATTTCGTGATGTCGGACCGCAGTTTCGCCATCGACCGGCCCTCAGGGCTTTACAGCAGGTCCTTGACGGCGGCGCGGTAACGGGTGATCGCCGCCAGATGGTCGGCGGCGGCGCGGCCGGCGATGCGCTTGTGGTTGGCGCCGGCAAATGTCGTGTTGGCGGTGATGTGGGTGACGCCGGCCTCTTTCCAGAACAGGAACTCACGCCGCCAGTCGTCCTCGTCGCCGAGCCCGGGTGAGGCCCACACTTCGATGCCGACCGCAGCGGGGTCGCGGCCAGCTTCACGCACGAGGCGGCGCAGTTTGTCAAACGCGGCGAGCGCCTTGTCGTCCGGCCCGTAGGCGAGCGGCATAAAGCCGTCGCCATAGCGTGCGGTGCGGCGGAACGTCGCCTCGGCATGGCCGCCGAACCAGATCGGGATATGCCCCGATTGCGGCCGCGGGTTGATGCCGGCGTCGATGATCTTGTGGAATTCGCCGTCGAATGTCACATGCGGCTCGGCCCACAGCGCCTGCATGACGCGCACCTGCTCGGCCGAGCGCCTGCCGCGGTTGTGGAAATTCTCGTTGAGGCCGGTGAATTCCACCTCGTTCCAGCCGACGCCGATGCCGAGCCGGAAGCGCCCTCCGCCGCCGCACAGCCGGTCGAGCGAGGCGGCCTGCTTGGCGACCAGCACCGTCTGGCGCTGCGCGAGGATCAGGACGCCGGTGGCAAAGCCGATCCTCTTTGTGCAGCCGGCGAGAAAGCCGAACAACACAAACGGGTCGTGATAGGCGCTTTCAGTCGTGCCGACGCGGTTGTGGCCATGCGCGCCGGCTGGGTTGGCGCCGAGCACATGATCGGGCGCGATGAGATGGTCGAAGCCGAGTTCTTCAGCGGCCTGCGCGTAGTCGCGGATGACCGCGGGCGAGGTGCCGATGTCGCCGATCGGCAATGAGGCGCCGAGCTGCATGGTTCGTTCCTTTTTGCGATTGACTGCTGCGGTGCAGACCTAGCAGAAACCCGGACCCTTCGCCCCATCCTTCCGACCGCGATCACGATCGATCGCCCGCAGCCTAGAAGCGGACCTGACCTTCGGTGACCGGAGCACCCTGCGGCACCGGGCGTCGTTCCCGTGCCCGCGCACGCCGATGCTCGACGCGATGCGGCGCTGCGTCGACCGGGCGGACAACGGGCGGCGGCGGCGGCGGTTTCGGCAACTGGATCGGTTCGAGCCAGCCGCCCGGCACCAAGTTGTCGGCGAGCGCGCTGCCGCCACTGAACGCAATGCCGGCGACGCCGATCGCCGCGGCAATGACAAACAACCTTTGCATCAAACGCAACTCCTCCCCACACGCCGTTCCCCTTTATAGCCGCGCCCGGCGGCGAACCCTAGATCAGAAACCGCGGCGCGGCGCGAGGCGGCGGTAGGCGTCACCGTCGTCGACATCGGCGAGGCGCGCGGCAAAGCCGACGGAGACCAGCGGCGGCAGCGCCGCCAGCGCGTCGGCGAGCGCGTGCGGCCCCGACCAGCGCACGCGCCCAAATAGCGGCGGCAAGCGCGGACAGCGGCGTGCGCCGACCAGCCAGAAGCCGCCGTCTTCGGCCGGGCCGAACACGACATCGTGGCGCCCCAGCAGGCGGAACGCCGTGGCGATGTGATGCGCTGCGAGGCCGGGGATATCGGCGCCGACCAGCACCGCCGGGCCGGGCGGGCATGACGCGAGCGCCCGCCGCATGCGCCGGCCGAGATCGCC
>JASIAN010000344.1 GCA_030042035.1 Alphaproteobacteria bacterium
GCGGCAGCGAGGGCTTCACGCAACGCGGCGGCGCGGTCGGCGACCGGCAGCTTCTCGAAATCCTCGATCAGGAGGCGCTGGTTCTGCCATGCGGCGTCGAAGAAGGCGCGACGGCGGGCCGGGATGAGCCTCTCCATCAGCCTCGCGAACACGAGCTCGAAGGCCAGCGCGCCCGGCGATTCCGCCTCATAATTTCCGTCCCATGCGTAGAGCGCGTCCCACAGCTTGCTATTCGCTGGTGGGTTGATGAGGGCGCACAGCCGGTCGCGGAAATCGCGTGCCGCCGGCGCCGCGACATCGCGCAGGAGATCGGCCAGTTCGGCGAACCCGACAACCCCCAGGGCGGACAGTCGTGCGGCGAGGCGCCTGGCGCGATCGGGCGGCGAGAAAAACCAGCCGATGACGATATCGGCGGGCGGCGGCCGTTCATTGGCCGATACGATGAAACCGCCTGGCGGATTGCTCTCCGCCGGCAGGTCGGCCGCGGTGGCGAGACGGGTCCAGGCGGCGGCAGCGGCGAGCGGCGAGACCGGATCGGCCGGCCGCAGCGGCGGGCGGTGCGGCAGCCAGGCAGCGGTAACGCGGCCGATCCCGCCGTCGCGCTCGGCAACAACGAGGGTCTGCCCCGGCACCGCAATGCCCTCTGCGGCGCGGCGGAACGCGGCGGCATCGCTCGCCCGGCCGATCGCCAGCAGCGCCGAGATTTCATCCGACGCCGCGTGCCCGACCCAGCGCAGCGCCAGCGTGCGGCCGCCGGCATCGTGAAACCACGGATGGTCCGTCAGGATCGGGCCGTAAGGGGTCTCGCGCAGCACGATGTCGCGCGGGTGCGACCAGCGCACCGCGATGCCGGCGCGGCGCGCGCCGATCTGATCCTCGGCCATGTGCGAGACGTCAAAGAGGTCGCTGCTGGCGGCGTGCAGATTGGTGCCACCCCAAGCGAGCGCCCGGTTGCGACCGATCGCAATGACCGGCAGCCCTGGAATCATCAGCCCGGCGACATTGAAAGAAAGCGAATGCCACGCCGCGGCGAGCCACGGCCCCGGCAGGGTCAGCGGAAGATGCGGGTCGCCGGCAAGCCACGGCCGGAAGCTGGCGCTGCGCGCGCCGGCGACCGCGACGGCGTTGCTGCCGGCGGGCAGTCCCTCGCCGCCGTCGGCGACGAGCCGGGCCCACAGGTCCGGCCAATCGGTGCCGCGCGGCAGAGGCAGCAGACGCCGCCACACCAGCCAGTTGACATCGGCCGCGGCAAGCCGGGCAATCGCCAAAACGTCGGCGATCCGCCATCGTTCGGGGGCGATGCCGAGCAGGCGAAATTCGACCGGCGGCGCGACGTCGGAGGCGAGATGGTGGTTGATGCCGGCGACGAAGCCGTCGAGCCAGTCGCGCGTCGTCGCCGGCAACTGGGCGAGGATCGCCGGCACGGCGCGGGTCGGATCGAGGAGGCGCATGAAATGGTCGAGCGCGACGGCGACGGGACCGGCGACTTCCGCCAGGCGGCCATAGGCGGCGCGGCGCATCATCTCCATTTGTGCCAGCCGCAGATGCGCGTGAAAGAGGCCGAGTGCGGTCGCCAGATCGCGGTCGCTCTGCGCGGCGATGAACGCCACGAGATGGTCGTTCCAGCGCACCTCGACGGGCGCGCTGACCGGCAATCCGCGGCGTGGCAAGCTCGCCAGCCGCTGGGCCGCGCTCTGCGGCGCCGGCCGCCATGCCAGTGCGCCCCACGTCAGGCGCAGCACCAGCCGCGCCGCACCGTAGGCCGCCGCGATCCGCTCCGCCGGCGGGCGGCGCGCTGCGCTCAGCCCAATGTCAGCAGCGTGCCGATCAGGTCGGCCGGCCACGTCAACGCCACCGGTGCGCTGGCCAGCGCGACATGAAATGAGGGGTCGGTCCCGGCCGGCAGGTCGAACGCCATATGATGCGCGAAATGCGCCACTGCCCCGGCGGTGTAAAGCACCAGCGCCCATTTGAACGCCAGGCACGGCACACGCAAAGGGCGCGGGGGCGGGCTGCGGAAACGGGACACGCGACGCCCGATCTTCGGCAAACCCGGCGGACCGATCATCGTCGCACTCGAGGTACAGCAGCAATAGCAGATCATAGCGCGCCCGTCCGGCGGCGTCACGGTTTGCGGCCGCCAGCCCCGCGGTCTCGTGACGCATATTCTTGCCCAACCTCGCCCGGGACGGCTATTGCTGCGGCGTCGCAATGCGAGACGGCACGATGACCACGCCCGCCCTGCACAATCCGATCGTCGTGATCCCGGCGCGGCTCGCCGCGACGCGGCTGCCCAACAAGCCGCTGGCAATGATCGCCGGGGCGCCGATGATCGTGCATGTCTGGCGCCGCGCCGTTGCGGCCGGCGCGGGGCCCGTCGTCGTCGCCTGCGGCGATGCCGCGATCGCCGACGTCATCGAGCGCGAAGGCGGCCGCGCGGTGTTGACCGATCCGGCGCTGCCGACCGGCTCCGACCGCATTCACGCGGCCGTCACGCTGCTCGATCCCGAACGCGCCCACGACGCCGTCGTCAACGTCCAGGGCGACATGCCGATGCTCGATCCCCGCGCGATCGGCATCGCGCTTGCCGCCCTCGCCGAGACCGGCGCCGATATCGCCACGCTCGCCGCCGAAATCGCCGATCCGGTGATGCTGTTCGAATTGAGCGTCAACAAGGTCGCGGCCGGCTTTGCCGATCCGGCGCGGCCGGCGCGCGCGCTTTATTTTTCGAAAGCGGCGGTGCCGTGGGGCGCCGGGCCGCATTACGAGCATATCGGGCTCTACGCCTACCGCCGCGGCTCGCTCGACCGCTTTGTCGGCCTGCCGCGCGGGGTCCTCGAGCAGCGCGAGCGATTGGAGCAACTGCGCGCGCTCGAAGCCGGCATGCATATCGCGGTCAGCCTGATCGACCTCGCCTGGCTCGGCGTCCAGGTCGACACGCCGGACGATCTCGCCCGCGCCCTCGCATTGATGGAACAGTGAACGAATGTCGAAGACCTCCGATCCGGCGCAGACAATCGCGTTTCAAGGCGCGTCCGGCGCCTATTCCGACCTCGCCTGCCGGCGGGTTTTTCCGGCGATGAAGACGTTGCCGTGCGCCGCCTTCGAGGATGCCTTCGCCGCGGTGCGCGAGGGGCGGGCGGCGCTGGCGATGATCCCGATCGAGAATTCGGTCGCCGGCCGCGTCGCCGACATTCACCACCTGATGCCCGATTCCGGGCTGCACATCATCGGCGAGCATTTCGAGCGGGTGAGCCATCATCTCTTGGCCGTGCCGGGCGCGCGGCTCGACTGCGTGCGCATCGTGCGCAGCCACGTGCACGCCTTGTCGCAGTGCCGCAACTTCATCCGCGCGCACGGGCTGCAGCCGGTCGTGCGCGCCGACACCGCCGGTAGCGCCGTCGAGGTCAAGGAACTCGGCGATCCCGCGGTCGCGGCGATCGCCTCGGAACTGGCGGGCGAGATCTACGGTCTCGTGTCATTGGCGCGGAACATCGAGGATGCCGCGCACAACACGACCCGGTTTCTCATCATGGCGAAGGCGCCGCAATGGCCGGCGTCCGGCGGGCCGACCGTCACTACGTTCGTGTTCAGCGTGCGCAACGTGCCGGCCGCCCTCTACAAGGCGCTGGGCGGGTTTGCGACCAACGGCGTCAACATGACAAAGCTCGAAAGCTACATGGTCGGCGGGCAATTCACCGCGACGCAGTTCTACGCCGATGTCGAGGCGCATCCCGATGACCGGCCATTGAAATTGGCGCTCGAAGAACTCGAATTCTTCTCAACCGAAGTCAGGATTCTCGGCGTCTACCCGGCCCACCCGTCGCGCATCGCCGCCCGCGCTGAGACGCGCGATGCGAGCCCAGCAGGCCATCGATCCTGATCGAGTGTGACGCGAAATCGGCTCAAAAAAACGCGAGCGTTCGGATCTCGATGCTTTCGCGCGGCCGCGCGTGCGGCGGCGCGGTGGGATCGGCGAAGGCGGTGTGCGCGGTCCAGCGGGCGCGGCCGTCGCGCAGCGACTCGTAGACCTTGAAGACCAGCGCCTCGTCCGGCCGCATCTTGGGAAACCAGTACCAGCGTTGGCCGGGATCGTAGGTGATCGCATAGGTCTGCCCGGTGCGGTTCTGATAGCGCCGCTCGTTGACGACGAGCGCGTCGGGCTTGACGGTTTGCGCGTCGCAGATCGCCAGCGGGTGGCTTTCGACGGGGTGGTTGATCGGCCGCCACACCTGGATGATCGCAAAGCGGCCGCACAGCAACTCTTCGGCCTCGTCACCCATGATGTCGCGCACCCGCTGCGGTCCCGACCATTCGGTGTAGTCGTTGTGGACGCGGCTGACGATATCGCGGATCTGCCGTGCCTCGCGTTCCTCCTCGCTGGCGGTGCGCAGCGTGTGGTCGAACACGACGACGCGCCTGGCGCCGCTGACCAGCTTTATCAGCGTTTCGCATTCCGGGTAATAGATGCGGCGGACTTGGTCGTCGTCGAAAAAGTCGGTCACCTGGCTGTGGTGCGACACAAAGCGGAAGCCTTCGCGCTCGAACTCGAAGCGATCGGCGAGCGGGCGGCCGTTATGCAGCACGACCCGGTGAGTTTCGCCGTCGCCGCCGCCGATTCGCCGGTCGCGGCCGCCGGGCCGCGCAACGAGCGTCACGAGCCCCTCGCCGTCATTCGCCAGATAGCTGAGTTCGGCTTCGATCGCGTCGGGCGCGGCGTCCAATTCGGCGAGTTCTGCCATATGCGGCTCCTACGCAGCGTTCGCCGATATGATAGGCAGGCAAACGGCCGGTCGCAATCTAGTCGGTCGCGCGATAGTCTGTTAGCTTCGCTCGAGGGTTTCGGCGCCGGGGGGCATTCATCAGATGCGATTGAAAACCGTCGTGCACTGCGCGATTGCGCTCGGTCTCGCCGCGCTGGCCGGCGGCTGCTCCGGACCCCATTCGTACAGCGGTCCCGGCTGCCTGGTTTATCTCTATGATCTGCCCGACATGAAGGGGGTCGCGCTGCCGGTTCGCGCCGATACCGACGATTTGTCCGCGGCATGGCAGCACCAGGCGATGTCGGCAAAAGTCGTTTACGGCACGTGGCGCTTCTTCTCGCAGCCGGTTTTCACCGGCTTCATGGGCGATTACCAGGCGCCCGCCGAAATCCCGCAGCTGGCGCCTGGTCATCCTATCGGCTCGCTGCAATGCTTGCTGCCGGCGCCGGAGCCGCCGCGACCGCCGTCCCTCTTTTAAGGAGGCGCAGGCGGCGCCGGCCGCAAGAATGGAAAGGCCGCCCTCGCGGGCGGCCTTTCTACGAAAACCGGCGGCCCTTGCGGCCGTGCCGGCGCCTCTTTAGGCGAGGACCTCCGCGACTGCAGGGATCCTGGTCACGGCAGCGGAAGACCGCGGTTGATCGTAAGACACAGGATCACCTCCTTTCTGTTGTTGGGCCAATGCCCATAATGTACGGCCACGGCCGGTGGGCGGCAAGGGGCAGGCATCTCCTGCGCGAGAGGCGTTGGAAACCGCTGCGCTGCGCCATCCTGGCGATGCTACGCAAGGGCGCCGCGCGGCGCGGCGATGCGCCGCAGTGCGAATCGCCCGGTCGTGTGATGATGCCGCCGTATGGAACAGAGGCGCATAGGCATGGCGGACCAGCGGATCACCGTCAACGGCATTGAGCTCGAGGTATTGCGGCGCGGCGCCGGCGCGCCGGCACTGTTGCTGCACGGCATGGATACAGTGCCGCCCGGCGCGCGGTTTCTCGACCTGCTCGGCCGCGACGCCGAGATCATCGCGCCGTCGGCGCCGGGCTTCGGCAACACGCTGCGCCCGCCGGATTTCGATACGATCTATGATCTCGTGCACCTGTGGCTCGCGGTGATCGACGAGTTGCCCGATGAGCGGCTCGACCTGATCGGGCTGTCGTTCGGCGGCTGGCTCGCCGCCGAGGTGGCCGTCGCCTGCTGTCACAAGCTGCGCAAACTGGTGCTGGTCGATCCCGTCGGCATCAAATTGGGCGACCGCGAAAGCCGCGACATCCTCGACGTGTTCAACTTCAACCCGGCCGAGGTTCGCCGCCGCGCCTGGCACGACCCTGCCAACGCGCCCGACCTCAACGCGCTGAGCGACGAGGCGCTGGTCATCCATGCGAGGAACCGCGAGGCGCTGTGTCTTTATGCCTGGCATCCGTGCCTCTACAACCCGCAGCTGAAACAGTGGCTGCCCCGCGTCCGCGTGCCGACGCTTGTGCTGTGGGGCCAGAGCGACCGCATCGTCGCGCCCGATTACGGCCGCGCCTATGCTGCACTGATCCCGGACGCCCGCTTCGAAATGATCGGGGAGGCCGGTCATCACCCCGAGCTCGAGCAGCCGGAACGGTTCGCCGAACATGTTTTGGCGTTTCTGCGGGGCTGATCCTGCGCCCCGATCCTTGACGCCGGCGCTGGCCGCGGGGGAAAGTTGCGGTGACGCCGCCCATGGGAAGGAAGCCCTACGATGAGCCTGCCGCTGTCTCGCCTCACCGTCCTCGATCTGACGCATGCCCGCGCCGGCCCGACGGCGGTGCGCCAACTCGCCGATTGGGGCGCCAATGTCATCAAGATCGAGCCGCCCGCCGGCGATGACCGCGACGTGACCGGCACGCGCCGCGATGGCTTTGACTTCCAGAACCTGCATCGCAACAAGCGCAGCCTCGCCCTCAACCTGAAGAGCCCCGAGGGCAAGGCGATCTTTTTCAAATTGGCCGAAAAGGCCGATGTCATCGTCGAGAATTTCCGCTCGGAGGTGAAATACCGCCTCGGCGTCGATTACGACTCGGTGAAGAAGATCAACCGGCGCATCGTCTACGGTTCGATCTCGGGCTTTGGCCAATCGGGGCCGTATGCGAAGCGGCCCGGGGTCGATCAGATCGCGCAGGGAATGGGCGGCCTCATGTCGATCACCGGGCTGCCGGGCCAGGGGCCGGTGCGCGTCGGCATCCCGATCGACGATCTGTGCGCTGGCATTCTGCTCGCCCAGGGCATCCTGATGGCGCTGATCGAGCGCGAGCAATCGGGCGAGGGGCAGTGGGTGCACACCTCGCTCTTGGAAGCGCAGATTTTCATGCTCGATTTCCAGGCGTCGCGCTGGCTGCAGGCGCACGAGGTGCCGAAGCAGGCCGGCAACGATCATCCGACTGGCATCCCGACCGGCCTCTTTCCGACCGCCGACGGGCAGATCAACATCGCCGCCTCGGGCGACCATATGTTTCGCCGCTTCTGCGAGGCGGCCGACGCGCAGTTCCTGCTGAGCGACCCCGATTACGCGACGAGCGTGCAGCGCTCGAAAAACAGGAAGGCGCTCAACGAGAAAATCGCCGAGATCACGAGAAAGCGGCCGAGCAATTATTGGGTCGAACTGTTGAACGAGGTCGGCGTGCCGTGCGGTCCGCTCTATACGATCGACCAGACGTTTGGCGATCCGCAGGTCGTGCATCTCGAAATGGCGCGGCCGATGGACCACCCGCGTCTCGGCGAACTCAGCGTCGTCGGCCAGGCGATCAACATGATGAAGACGCCGGAGCCGGCGCGCATGCGCTACGCGACCCCCGATCTCGGCCAGCACACGGCCGATGTCCTGAAGGAGCTCGGCTACACCGAGGCTGCGATCGCCGATCTGCACGCCCGCGGCGTTGTGTGAGACCAAAC
>JASIAN010000345.1 GCA_030042035.1 Alphaproteobacteria bacterium
TGGCTGCCATCGCGGCGCGCGATATTGGCACAAACGGTCCGCCGAGCCCCGAGGGATTGCCGAAACCGGCAAACATGCGCTTGACATCGACGCCGGCGGACGCGAGCACCCGTTCGATTTCCGCCAGCCGCCCGGTCGCGACGGAAGCGCTCGAGCGCTCGCTATTCTCGCCGGGCAGCGCCGGCTGCTCGCTGGCAATGATCGGCGACCGGCGCGGCATGACGACCGCGACCTGCCGCTGCTGCGCCGCATCGGTGGACGCCGCGGTGCGCGCCGTCGGCACAGCTTGTCTCTCCGCCGCCAACCGTGCCGCCGCTCCGGATCCCGACAGCGACAGCTTTTGCCGCAGCGCGTCGAGCCGGGCGCGCAGCGCATCGCGCTCGCGCGCCGCCTGATCGCGGTCGGCCGCCAACGCCTCGACTTTCTGCTGCCATTGTTCCGCGACCGATCGCTGCGCCCGCGCCTTCCTCGTCTCGGCCATGCTGAGCCGCGCCAGCAGCGTCGCACGCTGTGCCTCGGTGAGGTGCAATTCGTGCTGCGCCTTGTCGAGCGCCTCCGCCAGTTGAGCGATCTGGTCGGTTTTCCAGCTCGCCGCTCGCTGCGAGGCAGCCGCCTGCTGCTTGACTTGCCGGCTCAGCGCCGCGATTTGCCCCTGCGCCTGGTGCAACGCCTGACTTGTCGCGCCGACATCGTCGCGCAGTTGCGCCAGCGCGTCCTGCAGATCGGCATTTGCCCGTTGTTCGCGCGCGGCCATTGCCCGCGCCGCAGAGCGCTCGTGATCGACATAGGCGATGCCGACCCCCAGCGAGGCGAATATCCCGATCGCCGCCGTCGCAGCCAGCAGTGCGTTCCGCCGGCCCCGGAACGGCGCCGCGATGCCGCCGATATAAAGGTTGAGCCTTGCCGGTTGAGGGAAGCGCGCGCCTCCCCAGCGCAACAGATCCGTCAATCCGCAACCCCCCCGCGCTCCGCCCCGAGCTCCGAACCCGAGACGCCGAGACCGGAACGATGCCGCCACCGAGTGCTTCAGGGGCCGGCCGATCGACGACCGCTCTCCCGCCCCTGCCGCCGGCCAGCGGCAACCCCCATACCGGGTAACCCTAACGGCTCAATGCAGGTGATGCAACAGCAAATGACCCTATCTGCTCATCGCCGTTCTGTATATCCGAGACGGCCCCGTTTGATCGCATTAAGGATTCAATCCAGTGAAAATAAATGAAACAAGCATAAAACTTGTCGCCTGGCGCGGCGATTTCTCTACAAGGATTGGACGAGCGAGAATATTGCGGATGTATTGACGCGGCGGTGGCGGCGCAGTGGTGCGGCCGGCGAATTTCTGAAAAGTTGGGAAACCAGGGAGGCATTTGGGCAACACGGCGTTGCCGATCGGCAACGCTCGCTCATCGATCCTGTGCCGCGCTGGGTGTCGCGGCGCTTGCCGCCGCGGCGGGTTGGCGCGAAACTTGCGGGATCAACGAGGCGAATGGGAGGCCCAACATGCTGTCGCGTCGCGCTCTGGTAATCCAACTGCCGGCCGTCGCGCTTGCGGCCAGCTGGGCGGGGAGGACGCTTGCCGCCAGCAAGCGCATCACGGTCGGCATCAGCTTGCCGCTGACCGGCGCCGACGCTGACGATGCCAATCTGATCAAGGACGGCGCGATGCTGGCGATTGACGAGGCCAATGCCAAGGGCGGCGTCGCCGGCTACAACATCGACGTCATGGTGCTGGACGACGGCACTGCGACGGCCGGCCAGTACGACCCTGCGCAGGCCGCGACAAACGCGCGCAAGATGGTGGCTGACGACAAGGTCGTCGCTGCGATCGGACCGCAGATGAGCGGCTCGGGCAAGGCGATGGCGCCGATTCTCAGCGAGGGGAATCTGGCGACGATTACCCCATCTTCGACCAACCCCGACATCACGGATCCGAAATTTGCCGCGCAGTTCGACCCCGGCGGCAAGCCGATCTATTTCCGCACAGTGACGACCGACGCCTTCCAAGGCCCGAACATGGCGAATTACTTCGCGCAGACGCTGAAGGTGAAGCGCGTCTACGTGCTCGACGACAGCGGCGCCTACGGCGTCGGCATGGCCAACGCGTTCGCCGCCCAGGGCAAAAAGGTCGGCATGGACGTGCTGGGGCATGATCAGCTCGACCCGCGCGAGGCCGACTACACGACGATCCTGACGAAAATCAAAGGCCTCAACCCCGACGGCCTCTATTACGGCGGCGTGGCGCAGGCCGGCGTCAAGCTTGCCAAGCAGTGCTATGACATCCTGCCAAAGATCGTCAAAGGCGGCGGCGACGGCATGTACAGCTCGTCGGTGCTGTCGGGCGCCGGCTTTCCGGCATTCGCCAATTGGTATGCGACGATCGCGGCGCCCTATGTCTTCAACCAGCCGAGGGTGCAGGAGTGGTCAAAGCGCTTCCAGGCGAAATACGGCCGCGCGCCGAGCGGCTATTCGGTGACCGCGTATGATGCGGCGCTCGTCATCTTCGACGCGGTGAAGCGGGTCGCCGCGTCCGGCAAGCCGGTGACGCGCAGCGCCGTGCGCGACGCTGTTCAATCGACGCGTCTCGAGACATTGCAGGGCATGGTCAACTTCGACAAGAACGGCGACATCGAGAACCGCGTCGTCAGCGTCTTCCAGGTTCTGCCGCAGCGCGACCCGAAATATCCGGTCGGCGACGTGCTGCACCAGCTCCGGTATCTCGGCGTCGCGCCGCAGACCGCATAGTTCCCATCCGCGACGCCGTTCATGGTCGATTACACGGTTCTGCTGCAGCAGGTCATCAACGGGGTGAGCCTCGGCGCGATGTATGCGCTGTTGGCGATCGGCTTCACGCTGGTATACGGCATCCTCGAGCTGATCAACTTCGCCCATTTCAACGTGTTCATGATCGGCTCGTTTTTCGGCATGTGGGCGCTCGAAGCATTGGGTCTGTCAGGCCAGAGCCAGGTGTTGACCGGCCTTGCGCTGGCCGGCGCGCTGGCGTTTGCGTTTGCCATCGCGATGCTGGGATCGGGCGTGCTCGGCGTCGCGATCGAGCGCATCGCGCTGCGGCCGTTGCGCGGCATCCCCGGCACGACCGGCATGATCACGACGATTGGCGTCTCCTACATCCTGTTCAACGTGATCCTGTTGGCCGCCGGCGCCGACGCGAAGAATTTCCCGAACCCGCTGCCGACGCGGCGCTGGCAGGTGGCGGGCGCCGTCATCGATCTGCGCGAAGTGCTGATCTGGGGTATCGCGCTGGTGCTGATGGTCGGGTTGCAGCTGTTTGTCAGCCGCACGAGGCTCGGCAAGGCGATGCGGGCGACCGCGCAGGACGCCGAAGCGGCGCGCATGATGGGGGTCGATGTCGACCGGGTCGTCGTCGCTGCGTTCTTTCTCGGTTCGGCGCTGGCCGGCGCGGCGGCGCTGATCTTCGGCCTTTATTACAACTATACGAGCTTTCTGATCGGCTACACGGCGGGGCTCAGGGCCTTCACCGCGGCGGTTCTGGGCGGCATCGGCAGCGTCACCGGCGCGATGGTCGGCGGCCTGATCATCGGCCTCATCGAGACGCTGGGCGGGCAATTGATCGCAGTGCGCTGGACCGACGTCATCATCTTCTCAATCCTCGTGCTGGTGCTTGTCTTCGTGCCGTCCGGCCTGTTCGGCCGCGCGGCGCCGACCAAATCCTGACGCAATGAGCGAGCAGGTCGAGGAGAAAGCCGGGGGGGTCGTCCCGCCGGCGACCCACGCCCGGGCACTGCCAGCGCTGCGCGGCCTCGCGACGCCGCCGATGCGCGCCGCCGGCATCGCGCTCGTGCTGCTGGCGGCGGTGCTCTTTCCGCCGCTCATCCACAATGACGGCGACATCGACGCGATGGCCAACGCCTTGTCATTTGCCGCGCTGGCGCTCGGCCTCAACATCGTCGTCGGCTTCGCCGGCCTGCTCGATCTCGGCTATGCCGCGTTTTTCGCGATCGGCGCCTATGCCTACGGCGCATTGGCGTCGTGGCAATTGCATCCCGCGTGGAGCGGGTTCTGGCAGCCATTCGCATGGCTCGGCCTCGTCGCGCAGGTCAACGGCAGCGTGCATTTTCAGGTGTCGTTCTGGCTGATGCTGCCGATCGCGGCGGCGATCGCTGCGACGTTCGGCATCCTGTTCGGCGCCCCGACTCTGCGCCTCAAGGGCGATTATCTGGCGATCGTGACCCTGGGTTTTGGCGAGATCGTGCCGATCGTCGCCCGCAACTGGCCCACCGTCACAAATGGCGCGCAAGGCCTCAACGGCGTCCTCCCGCCGCAGCTTTTCGGCTACGATTTCGGGGTCAGCGCGACGCCCTATTACTATGTCGGGCTGGCGCTCGTCGCCTTTCTGATGTTTGCGAGCCAGCGGCTCAAGGTATCGCGCGTCGGCCGCGCCTGGATGGCGATCCGCGAGGACGAGATCGCCGCCGCGGCAATGGGCGTCAACCGGGTGCGCTACAAGCTCTTGGCGTTTGCAATCGGCGCCGCCTTTGCCGGGGCGACCGGCACGCTCTATGTCGCGAAATTGCAGACCGCGACCCCTGAAATGTTCATGTTTCCGGTGTCGGTCATGATCCTCGTCATGGTCGTGTTCGGCGGCATGGGCAATGTCTGGGGTGTCGTTGTCGGCGCATTGATCCTGCAGCTGCTGCAATCATGGTTTCTGCAGGATTTGTCGGGCTGGGTGAACGCCTTCGGCCGGCTCGTTGATATCGGCTGGCTGCAGCACGTGCAGCTGGTATCATCGATCGAGCTGATCTTCGGCATCATCCTCGTCGTCATGATGCTCTATCGCCGCGAGGGGTTGATCCCGGCGACGCGGCGCGTTGCGGCGTTGTCGCTGGAGCAGCAGAGCGCGGCGGTCGCGCGCGGCGGCTTCGCCGGTCTCGAAAGCCTCGGTGGGGTCGATGAGCGCTGCGCCGGCCCGTTACTCGACATCGACAACCTGACGGTAAGGTTTGGCGGTCTCGTCGCGTTGCGCGGCGTTTCGCTCGCCGTGCCGGCGTATGGGGTCGTCGCCGTGATCGGCCCGAACGGCTCGGGCAAATCGACCCTGTTCAACGCCGTAACGGGCCTCGTGCGGTCCGATGACGGGCAGATCCACTTTGCCGGCCGCCAGATCACCGGCCGGCCGCCGCATGTCGTGCTGGAGCGCGGCATCGCCCGCACATTCCAGAACATCCGCCTGTTCCCGAACCTGACGGTCATGGAAAACGTGCTGATCGGCATGCATGCGCGGCTCCATACCGGGGCGCTGGGCGCCCTTGTGCGCCTGCCGCCGACCGCGCGCGAGGAACGCGCGGCAAGAGAGCGCGCGATCGAAATCCTCGCGGTGTTCGGCAACCGGCTCCTGCCGCGGGTCGATCACGTCGTCTCCAGCCTCTCCTACGCCAACCGGCGGCGGGTCGAGATCGCCCGCGCCCTCGCCTCGCGGCCGCGGCTCTTGCTGCTCGACGAGCCGACCGCCGGCATGAACCCGGCCGAAACATTGGAATTGGCCGACCAGATCAAGAGCCTCGCCCGCCGCGGCCTGTCGATCGTGCTGATCGAACACAAGCTCGATGTCGTTGTGAACCTCGCCGAGACCGTCGTCGTGCTCGACCACGGCGAGAAGATCGCCGAAGGCTCGCCCGCCGCGGTGCGGCAGGACCCGGAAGTGATCCGCGCCTATCTCGGCCGCAGCGCCGCCGTCCTGTAGCGGCCTCGGCGTTCACTGGATACGGATGAACTTGTCGACGCTGCGGTCCTGCGTCAGGCCGGCATAGATGTCGCCCTTCGAATCGACGCCGACGCCGTGCACGTGCCGGCTTGCGAGGCGCGCAAGCACGCGGCCCTGGGCGTCGCGGACGCAGACATAGCTCGGGTTGCCGTCGGCTTCCTGTTCGGCGATGTAGTAATTGCCATCCTGGCCGCGGGTGATGTCGTTGGGGCCGCCCATACCGGTCCATTCGCCGAGGTAGCGGCCATCGTCGCCGAAAATCTGGATACGCCGGTTGGCGCGGTCGGCGACGAGAAGGCGGCCCTCGGCGTCGATCGCGATCGAGTGCGGCAGGTGGAACTGGCCGGGCCCGTTGCCCGGTTCGCCCCACGACGCCTTGAGCCGGCCGTCCCCCGCGAAACGGTGCACGCGGGCGTTGCGGTAGCCGTCCGTCACATAAATATCACCGTTCGGGTGGCGGATCATCTCGGTTGGATGGTTGAACGGCCCGGCGGCGCGCTCGACGAGCCAGTTTTCGACATGGCCCGTATCGGCGTGCTGCCCGCGCGTCCCGAGCGCGAGGCGCGGCGTGCCGTCGAGCGAGAAGGATTTGGCGACCGAATCGGAACGGTCGGTCGTGTAGACCGTATCGCCGACGATCTTCAGGCCATGCGGGTCGGCGACCTCGCCCGCGCCCCACGCGCCGAGATAGCTGCCGTCGCGGTCGAACACGACGACCGGCGGGTCCTTGCGCTGGAACACATAAATCCGGTCTCGGCCATCCGCCGCCACCCGGCTCACCAGACCGAATTGTTCGCCATTCGGCAATTTCAGAAAATCCGGGATCAATTCGTATTTGTAGTCGCCGGTACCGATCTGGGTCATGGCCGTCTTCCCTCTGAGGTCCTGTCAATCCCCCCACGGTGACAATGACGGGGAAGAGGGGCGATTGCAAAAGATCAGCACATCCCGCTCGATCGCTGCGTCCTCGCCCGCAAGCCGGTCGTACTCGCCCGGCCGCGCCAGCCGTCGTGAGCGTCGTGCGCGGAACGCGATCGCGAAACGCGCCGTTTAAGTCGGCAGCGAAGTGCCGCCGCACTGGATGCGGGCTTGCAGGAGGGAATGATGCCCATAAAGGTCAAGGTTGCGATGATGGCCGTCGCGCTGGTCGCGGGAATGTCGGGCGCGGCGTTCGCCGAGTATCCGTGCGCGCCGGGATTTGCGCCGTATCGCGGCATTTGCCGGCCGATCGGCGTTTACGGCTACGGAAACCCCGTTTCAGGCGCGGTGAGCGGCGAAGCGAATGGAGCCGCCCGCGGCAATGCCGTCGCCGGCCCGGTCGGCGCAGTCGTCGGCGGAGCGGTCGGTGTCGCCACCGGCACGCTGACCGGCACCGCGAACATGCTGACCGGGAGGTAAGCGGGTCAGCCGGGGTTGGCGGCCATCGCCGGGCGCGGCGCGGGCGGGCGCGGCTTTGCGGGGTCGATCTCGATGTTGATTTCGAGGAGCGAGGTCTCGCCCTGCTTGCCGAGATTGACGCGGATCATGTCGTCGCGGATCTCGACATAGCGGCCGACGACGTCGATCAGCTCTTTCTGCAGCCGCGGCAGGAAATCGGGGGCGCCGCGCCCTGCCCGCTCATGCGCCAAGACGATCTTGAGCCGCTCCTTGGCGATCGCGGCGCTGTGCCGGTTTGGCGAAAACAGATTCCACAAACGCATTACGCCCTGCCGAACAAAACGCGGATGAAACTGCGGCGCTCCGGCTTCACAAAGCGCATCTCGCGCTGCTCGCCTAAAAACCGCGCAACCGCATCGAGATAGGCGCGCCCTGCGGCGCTTTCCGGATCGAACGTGACCGGCGTGCCGGTGTTCGACGCGCGCAGCACCGATTCCGATTCGGGGATGACGCCGAGGAGCGGGATCGACAGAATCTCCTTCACATCTTCGACCGTCAGCATCTCGCCCTTCGCGACGCGCGCCGGGTCGTAGCGGGTCAACAGCAGGTGGATATCGACGGGCGGTTCGTTGCGCTCGGCACGGCGCGAGCGCGACGACAGGATGCCGATGATGCGGTCGCTGTCGCGCACCGACGAGACTTCCGGGTTGGTCACGATGATGGCGCTGTCGGCGAAATACAGCGCCGTGATCGCGCCGTGCTCGATCCCCGCCGGGCTGTCGCAGATGATGTAATCGAACTGCTGCGTCAATTCCGCCAGCACGCGCTCGACGCCGTCGCGCTTCAGCGCGTCCTTGTCGCGCGTCTGCGAGGTTGGGAAGATGTAGAGGTTGTCGTTGCGCTTGTCCTTGATCAGCGCCTGGTTAAGGTTGGCGTCGCCGTTGATGACGTTGATGAAGTCGAACACGACGCGGCGTTCGCAACCCATAATCAGGTCGAGATTGCGCAGGCCCACGTCGAAATCGATGACGACCGTGCGATGGCCGCGCAGCGCGAGACCGGCGGCGAAGGCAGCGGCCGTCGTCGTCTTGCCGACGCCGCCCTTCCCCGACGTAATGACAATGACCTTCGCCAAAATCCTTCCCCCGGCCCCCGCGCATCCATTGTCCGGCGGCAGGCGACCGATTCGCAACCCTTAATCGCCGGTCGGGCGTTAATTTCGGGTCACCGTCAACCGGTCATCGTCGAGCGCGATCTGCACCGCCGCGCCGCGCAACTCGGCCGGAAACTGGTCGCTGACGAGGTAATGCCCGGCAATGCTGACGAGCTCGGCCTCGAATCGTGCGCAGAAGATGCGCGCCCTCGTATCGCCGGCGGCGCCGGCCAGCGCCCGGCCGCGCAGCGCACCGTAGACGTGGATGTTGCCGTCGGCGACCAGTTCGGCCCCCGGGCTGACCGCGGCGGTCACGACAAGATCGGTGCCGCGGGCATAGATTTGCGTGCCGGAGCGCACCGGCTCGCTGACAAGCCGCGCCGGCGCGCGCGGCGGCGCAGCGGCGGGCGGCGGCGCAGGCGGTTCCGGAACATTGCCGGCGGCGGGTTGCGG
>JASIAN010000346.1 GCA_030042035.1 Alphaproteobacteria bacterium
CACCCTCCTGCCGAGTTGACGACCTTCGAAATTTGACACTACGCCTCGCCGGCGGCAAGGGGGAAAGCGGCGCAGAATTTACGCCCGCCGGTTGCGCCGACGTCAGCGGCCTTCGGCGTGCCAGCCGGCCGACAGCGGAGCGACCAGCGGTCGCGATGCCCCGGTCATGGCTTTGAGGCCGATCTCGGAGAGCCTGGCCGCGCCTTCGACGATCGCGTCGAAGCCGCGTTGCGCCAACCCGGCGTTGATCTCGATTGCCTCGGCGAACGTCCGCGCCTCGAGCAGCGCCAGCGCAGCACCGGTGCCGGCGGCAATGCTGGATCGGGTGATGCCGCCGACCTCCGCGGCCATCTCTTCGCAGGCGCGCGCCAGCACCGACTGCGCCTCGGTCAGCGCCGTCCACACCTCGTCGGCGGCTGCGGGTGTCGATTTGCCCGGCGCCGGTTCGGCCCCGAGCACGGGCTGCGGCGATGCGGTTACTGCGACCGATGCTGGCGCTTCTGCGGTCGCGGCCGGACTTGTGTTGTCCGTCGGCTGTGCGGCCAGGTCGGCCGCCGGTTCGGCCACCGCCGCCGTCCGCTCTGTCACGGCCGCCTCGCCGCGCGCCAAATCGCGCGCCGAGCGCTTTGCCTTCGCATCGCTCATCATCAATCCTCGCTTCGATCATCGCCGGGATTAGTGCGTTGCACAACCGCAACATAGACCGTCATTGTGCGCCGCACAAGAGAGCGCAAGCGTGCGGCGCATCGTCCGACGGGTGCGGTGAATGAGGCGATTCGCCGGAAACCGGATCGTGACGCAAAGCGCTGCGGTGACGCGCTGCTGGCACGCTGCCCTGCTGCCGCCTGCGATGTCGCAACGTCGGTGCCGCCGTCCGTGACTATGGGGCGCGTGTGGCGCCGGCTCTTTGACACTTCTTCAACTTTTTTTTACCGTCAGCCCGCTGAATGCGAAGCGAGGGGCCGTTTCGCGATCATCACGGGGGGATGGCGTGCGCCTGTCGATGTCGAAAGCGTTGCGCAACGGCGCTGCCTGCGCGCGGCGAGCGCGGTTTGGTGTCGCGATGGTTGGCGCGGTCGTGACACTGGGGCTGTGCAGCCCGACGCCGGCGGCAGCACACTATCGCGTGCACCATTGGCATCGGGCGCATTATCGGCATCGGGTGGAGCAATCGCCGGCATCCACGACGCCCGTCTCCGAATGGATCGTCATCAACGCCGAAACCGGCCAGGTCCTTGGCGAGCACAACGCTGACGAACTTACCTATCCAGCGTCGCTGACCAAGATGATGACGCTTTATCTGACGTTCGAGGCGCTCAACCAGGGACGCATCACGCTCAATACGCGCTTTTACGTGTCGCCCCATGCCGCCAGCATGGCGCCGACCAAGCTCGGGCTGAGACCGGGCGACAGCGTGTCGGTGCGCAGCCTGATCCTCGCGATTGTAACCAAATCGGCCAACGACGCCGCCGCCGTGCTGGCCGAGGGTTTCGGCGACGGCAGCGAACAGACCTTCTGCCGCTACATGAACTGGACGGCACGGCAGCTCGGGATGGACCATACCTATTACGACAACGCGTCCGGTCTGCCCGATCCGTTGCAGCGCACAACGGCGCGCGATATTGCCCGGCTGGCGCTTGCGCTTTATCACCAGTTTCCCCGCGAATACCGCTATTTCGACACGAAGGAATTCGTGTTCCGCGGCCGCGTCGTGCGCGGGCACGACCATCTGCTCGACTGGTACCCCGGCGCCGATGGCATCAAGACCGGGTTTATCGACGCATCGGGGTTCAACCTCGCAAGTTCGGCGGTGCGCGACGGCCATCGGTTGATCGGCGTCGTCTTGGGCGGCCGCACGGCACGCAGCCGCGACCTCGAGATGGCCTCGCTGCTCGATCAGGGCTTCGCGATTCTCGATCACCGCCAACCGGGCTACGTCGCGGACGCGACCCAGGTTGCGGCGGCGCGGCCGCAGGCCGTCGCGGCGGCAATCCCACCGGCAGCGGCGCCCGCGCGGAAGCCCGATCTGCTGCATGCCGCGCTGCAGCATCTCACCCCAATCAGCCAGGCCAAAGCGGCAATGGTGAAAGCCACGCGGCGCGACGAGAGGGTCCGCGAGGAGGCTAGGCTGCGTGAGGAAAGGGCGCGCGAGGAGGCCGCGGCGCGCAAGAAGGACTGGGCAATCCAGATCGGCGCCTTTCACGCGCCGGCGGCAGCCCGCCATGCGGTGCGCGAGGCGGCGCATCTCGCAATCGCGCGGGGCAAGCCGCCGCAGATCCTGCGCACCCGCGCGGAGCGCCACCCGCTCTACCGCGCTCGCCTGCTGCATTTCACCGAGCGCGGCGCGGAGACGGCCTGCACCGTCCTGCGGCATCGCGGTTTTGGCTGCGCCGTGCTGCCGCCCAGCCGCGTCAACAGCTGATCTTATCCCGGCAGCGCCAGCCCGCTTGCCGCCAATTCTGTCGCGAGTTGCCGTTTGACACGATCGAGGCCATCGCGGCTCGTCGCCTCGGCGCGCACAACGACGATCGCCTGGGTGTTCGACGCCCGCAGCAGCCACCAGCCGTCCGGCGTCTTGACGCGCACGCCGTCGATATCGACGAGATCGGCACCGGCGCGCCGCAGCCGCGCCTTGACCTCCTCGACGATGGCGAATTTGCGCGCCTCCTCGCACGGCAGCCGCAATTCGGGCGTGTTGAAAACCGGCGGCAGGCGGTCGATCATCGCGCCGAGGCTCTCCTCGGCGCGTCCCAGCACACCCAGCAGCCGCACCGCGACATAGATCGCGTCGTCGAAGCCGTACCAGCGCTCGGCAAAAAAGATGTGGCCGCTCATCTCGCCGGCGAGCGGTGCCGCTTCCTCGGCGAGCCGTGCCTTGATCAGCGAATGGCCGGTCTGCATCATGACCGGGCGGCCGCCGGCGCGGGCTATCTCGTCAAACAGCACCTGGCTCGCCTTCACGTCGGCGAGGATCGGCGCGCCGGGATGGCGGGCAAGCACATCGCGCGCCAGCACCAGAAGAATCTGGTCGCCCCACAGAATGCGGCCCGCGGCATCGACGACGCCGATGCGGTCGCCGTCGCCATCGAAGCCGATGCCGATGTCGCACCGCTGCGCGGCCACCGCCTGCTGCAACTGCACGAGGTTCTCGGCGACGGTCGGATCGGGGTGGTGCGCCGGAAAGGTGCCGTCGATCGTCGCGTTGAGCAGCGCATGGCGGCCGGGCAATCTCTGCACGAGCGCGGCTACAACCTCGCCGGTCGCGCCGTTGCCGCAATCCCACGCGACGACAAGGCCGCTGCGGCCGTCGTAATCCTGCGCCAGCCGTGCCACGTAGTCATCGAAGACGCTGCGTTCCCGGACCGCGCCGTGCGGCCCGGTGACGGGCCCGAGCGCCAGCGCCCTTTCGCCCAGCCGCTGGATCGCGTCGCCGAAAAACGGCCTGCCCTGCAGCACCAGCTTGAAGCCGTTGTGATCGGGCGGATTGTGCGATCCGGTGACCATGATGCCGCCATCGACGTCAAGCGTCGCCGCTGCGTAGTACAGCATCGGGGTCGGGCCGCGGCCGATGCGCACGACATCGACGCCGCCCGCGGCAAGGCCTTCGACGAGCGCCGCCTCGAGCTCCGGCGAGGTCAGCCGCCCGTCATAGCCGACTGCGACCCGCCCGCCCCCCGCTGCCGCCGCTGCGTCGGCAAAAACGCGACCGAGCGCATGCGCGTCAGCCGCGAACAGAGTCTCGCCGACGATTCCGCGGATGTCGTATTCACGCAGGATTGTCGGGTCAAAACGGTGCGCCATCGGCGGCTGCTCACAGGTAGGATTGAATGAGCCGGCGGAACTGCGCCCCGAGCTGCGGGTGCGCGAGGCCGAGCGCGACGTTCGCTTCGAGATAGCCGAGCTTGTCGCCGCAATCATAGCGCCTGGCCTTCGGGCGCAGGCCGTGGAATGGCTGGCCGGTGGAGATCAGCTGCTGCAACCCGTCGGTCAGTTGGATTTCGTTGCCGCTGCCCGGCTTCAGCGCGGCGAGGTGATCGAAAATCTCCGGCTGGATGATGTAACGGCCGATGATCGTCAAGGTCGAGGGCGCTTCCGCCGGCTCCGGTTTTTCGACGACGCCGCGGGCGCGCGCGAGGCGCCCGTCATCGCCGACCACGTCGAGGACGCCGTAGCGTCTGACATGCTCGCGCGGCACCTCGACGACCGCGACGAGGTTGCCGCCGGTTTCCCGGTAGGCGTCGATCATCTGCGCGAGGCACGGCGGCTCACCGACCATCAGATCATCGACCAGCATGACCGCAAACGGCTCGTCCCCGACCAGATTGCGGGCGCACCATACGGCGTGCCCGAGGCCCAACGGCCGCTGCTGGCGGGTGAAGGCGAACTGACCGGCCGCCGGCAGCCACTCGTTCAATTCGTCGAGCAATTCGCCGTGGCCGCGTTCGCGCAATGTCTGTTCGAGTTCGAAGGCGATGTCGAAATGGTCTTCGATCGCGCTTTTGGCGCGGCCGGTCACGAAATAAAACTCTTCGATGCCGGCCGCCTTGGCCTCTTCGATCGCGTAATGGATGAGCGGCCGATCGACAACGGTCAGCATCTCCTTCGGCACCGCCTTCGTCGCCGGCAGCGTGCGGGTGCCGAGCCCCGCCACCGGGAAGACCGCCTTGCGTACAGGTTTTGGCATCGCGTTCCTCGGTCGCACTGCGGGGCTGCGATGGCGATACTATTGCCACAGGCATTTTTCCCCTGACAAGCAAACGCCTCGTTAACGATGGCGCCGCACCCGCAGCAAACGCCCCGGGCCCCTATTCGTTGCCGATCGTCGATCCGAGGCCGATGACGCCATGGCGGGCGAGCGCGCCGAGCGTCGCGCGATCGATGCCAAACTGCCCGAGGATTTCCGCGGTATGTTCGCCGAGACGCGGCGCCGGCCGGCGCAGGCGGCCGGGCGTGGCGGAAAGACCGGGAATGACATTATGCATCGCGAGCCGGCCGCGCTCGCTGTCGGGCACCTCGACGACGATGCCGCGCGCCCGCACGTGCGGATCATCGAGAAACTGGTCGATGTCGTAGACCGGGGCGGCGGTGATCTCCGCGGCCTCGAACACCGCCATATTTTCATCGAGCGTCCGGGCGGCGATAAAGGCCGCGATCGGGGCCTCGCACTCTTCGGCGTTCGCCACGCGGTCGGAGTTCGTGCGAAAGCGCGGATCCTCGATCATGTCCGGCCGGCCGATGGCGCGGAACAGCCGCTCCGCCATCGCCTGCATCGAGGCCGAGATGCCGATATAGCGGCCCTCCCGTGTGCGGAAGACGTTGCGCGGCGTCGTGATGTCGGAGCGGCTGCCGGTGCGCGGCCGGACCTCGCCGGTCAGCCGGTAGATCGGCGCCTCGACCGCGATGAACGAGAACAAGGGATCGAGCAGCGGCAGGTCGATGACCTGGCCGCCGCCGCCTTCGACCTCGACCCGCCGCAACGCCACCATGACCGCAAAGGCGCCGTAGAGC
>JASIAN010000347.1 GCA_030042035.1 Alphaproteobacteria bacterium
TGGGGCCGAGCGTCGTCATCGACACCGGCAAGGTCGAGATCGCGCTGATCTCGCGGCATGTCGAGCCGAGCGATCTCAACTGCTTTCTCACGCTCGGCATCGACCCGCTGCAAAAGCGCTATGTCATGCTGAAGAGCCGCATCCACTGGCGCGCCGGCTTGGGCAAGATGGCACGGGCGGTCGTCGAATGCGCCGGCTACGGCGTCTGCACCTCCGACTACTCGCAGCTCTCCTTCAAGAACGTCCTCCGCCCGATCTACCCGCTCGACCTGCCAAACCGCTAGCGCTCAGACACAGACCCAAGATCCATCGGCATGGCCGGGCTTGTCCCGACCATCCACGCCGAGCCGCGCAGGCGTACCGGTTTCCGTGGATGCCCGGATCAAGTCCGGGCATGACGAACAAACTATTGTGGCGAAATTAGCGGCGCCAGCCGCGCTGTCCGCCCGCCGCCGCCCCGACCGGCTATCCGCGCTCGGCGCATCAGCGAGGCAAACGTCCAACACTGTCGTCGCGCCGCCGCGGCCATCGGCGTATGATAGCGCCGCCCGCTGCCCGGCATCGTGGGAGCAATGGTCATGGCTAAGCCTTATGCACGCCTCGCGGCGGCCGTCGCAATTGCATCGGCCCTCGCAATCGGTTTGAAAATGTCGCCCCTTCCCGCAGCGACCCTCGCGCCTGCGGCCCAACTCGGCGCGCCGGCTCCGGCGTTCACCGCAAAAGACATCAGCGGCCGCGCGGTGAGCCTGCACGATTATCGCGGCAAGACGGTCATCCTGGAGTGGACCAACGACGGGTGCCCGTTTGTCGGAAAGCATTACAACAGCGGCAACATGCAGGCGTTGCAACGGCGCTTTACCGCGGTGGGCGACATATGGTTGACCATCGCATCGTCGGCGCCGGGGGAACAAGGCTATGTGACGCCGGCCAAGGCCCGCGCCGATATCGCGCGTTGGCACGCAGCGCCGAGCGATTTTCTGCTCGACCCGGATGGTGTCGTGGGTCACCTCTACGGGGCAAAGGCGACGCCGACAATGGTGGTGATCAAGCCCGACGGCACGCTCGCCTATATCGGTGCAATCGACGACAAGGCTTCGGTCGATCTGGGCGACGTCAAGACAGCGAAAAACTACGTCGTGGCCGCGCTCGACGAACTCGCCGCGGGCAAAGTGGTGGCCGTCCCGGCGACGCAGGCCTACGGCTGCAGCATCAAATACAAAACAAGCTGACGCGACAGGGATCGGAAACATCGCTTTCCGCCACCCCCGCCCGTGCGAGGGCGCGCTCGAGCCGCCTCGGATTGCAGCCAACTCGACGTGCCGCAACGTCCGCCGGCCGCTCTACCCGGTCGACCTGCCAAACCGCTAGGGCCCAGAGCATCCGGAGCCAGCACCGCCCGGCGGTTTACGGTGCGCGTCGCCGAGGCGGACATTGCGTCCAGGAGGTTGGGTAACTCCGACGATGTTGCCCTTGTCGCTTCTCGGCCTCGCGTTCTACGCGCTGGTGCTGATTGGCGCATTCGCAGTCCGCAGCGCGGCAGGATTTGGCGCGGTGCTCGTCGCCGTGCCGATGCTTTCGTTCGTGCTGCCGGTGCCAACCGCGGTATCGGTTGCAACCGCTCTCACGGTTGCCATGTCGGCTCGCCATGTCCACCGCGACTGGCATCGCATCGCATGGAAGCAGTTTATCATCGTAACTCTCTATACAATGCTCGGTATTGGATTAGGGTTTTATTTCATAAGAATTCTCGACGAGAAGACGCTGCGGCGCGGCCTGGGTGCGTTTTTAATCCTGTATTCGCTGCATGTCTTATTTAGTGGCGGGCGCCCAATCATGCCGCCGGCGCGGTGGCAGGGTGCACTGGCCGCGTGCGCCGGCGTCTCCGGGGGCTTTCTCGGTGCTCTGTTCGGCGGCGGAGTTGGACCGATCTACATCATTTATTTCAACTCGTTGCGCCTGGAGCGCGAAGTTTTCCGGGTGACCATGACGGCGGGAATGCTGGTCAGCGGCACGGCACGCGTCGCCGGCTATGCAAGTTTCGGGTTCTATCGCGGCGGGCCCCTCGCGCTGTTGGCGGTCGGATTGCCGCTGGCAATCATCGGCTCCTGGGCGGGCGACCGGCTCGTCCGCAACCTCAACCCGCGGCTGTTCAGCTTCTTCGTGGGCACTCTGGTTTTGCTCAGCGGCGTCGCCGTCCTCCTGAGATAGCTGCCGGGTGCAGACTGCGTCATAGTGCGGCGGCGTTGGCAGGCGGGGCCGCACCGGGTAGGGTAGCGCTCATAAAGATTCCATAAGGAGAGAGGCATGGACGCCACCGCCGAGCAGTTGCTGGAGACCGACCGGCAATACCTTGTTCACCCGCTGCATCACCCGGCCGAGCATGCGGCGCCGCTGCTCGTCACAAAGGGCGTGGGGTCGATCTTGCATCTCGCCGACGGGCGGCAATTGATCGACGGGCTGGCGGGCCTGTGGAACGTCAATGTCGGGCACGGGCGCGGCGAGCTGGCGGACGCGGCAGCGGCGCAGATGCGCCAGATCGCCTATGCCTCGGCCTATGTCGGCTCGACCAACGAGCCGGCGATCCGCTTGGGCGAAAAGATCGTCAAGCACGCCTACAGCAACAGTTCGGCAGTGTATTACACGACCTCGGGCGCCGAAACCAACGAGAGCGCGTTCAAGACCGCGCGCTATTACTGGAAGGTCAACGGCCATCCGAACAAGACCAAGATCATCTCGCGCTGGCACGCCTATCACGGCGTCACGCTGGCGGCGATGAGCGCGACCGGCATGGCGGCCTACCACAAGATGTTCGGGCCGCTCGTGCCGGGATTTATCCAGGTCGCGCCACCTTACGCCTATCGCTGGCAAGGCAACACCGAATGCGGCATCGGCGCTGCCGAGGCGGTGGAGAAGGCGATCCAGGAGGAAGGGCCGGACACGGTCGCCGCGGTTATCTGCGAACCGGTCATGGGCGCCGGCGGCGTCATCGTGCCGCCCGATACCTACTTCCCGAAATTGCGCGAGATCTGCGACCGCTATGGCGTGCTGCTCTTGGCCGACGAAGTCATCACCGGCTTCGGTCGCACCGGCCGCTGGTTCGCGTTGGGGCATTGGGGCGTCGAGCCGGATATCGTGTCGTTTGCGAAGGGCGTCACGAGCGGCTATCTGCCGCTGGGCGGGCTGATTTTGTCGAAAAAAGTGCACGAGGCGATCCTCGCGGCGCCTTTGGACCAGCGTTACATGCACGCGGCGACCTATAGCGGCCATCCGGTGTGCTGCGCGGTCGGATTGCGCAATGTCGAGATCATCGAGGCGGAGGGCCTTGTCGAGCGCTCGGCGATGATGGGCAAGCGCCTCTTGGCCGGCCTCGAAACGTTGCGCGACTTGCCGCAGGTCGGCGACGTGCGCGGCCTAGGCCTGATGTGCGCCGTCGAGCTCGTTGCCGACAAGGCGACAAAGGCGCCGGCGCTCGGTCTCGCGCCCAAGGTGACGCGCGAGATCATCGCCCGCGGCCTCCTGGCGCGGGCGCGGGCCGGCAGCGCCGAGCCGCCGATGGGCGACACGATCTGCCTGTCGCCGCCGCTGTCGACGCCGGTCGAAATCCTCGACCGCATCCCCCAGATTTTGCGCGAGGCGATCGTCGCGGCAACGGCGTGAAGACCGAGACCATCATTGCCAGCGAAGCGAAGCAATCCCGTAATGGAGATTGCTTCGTCGTTGCGCTCCTCGCAATGACGGAAGCGGGACGAAGGGGATGATGCTGCCCGCGGCCAGCCGGCTGCCGTTTGCCGGCGACATGACGATCTGCCGCATCCTCAACGGCATGTGGCAGGTGTCGGGGGCGCATGGCGCAATCGACCCGGCGCGCGCGATCCCGGCGATGTTCGCCTACCATGACGCCGGCTTTACGACGTGGGACCTTGCCGACCATTACGGCCCGGCCGAGGATTTCATCGGCGAGTTCCGGCGCCGCCTGGCGGCCGAGCGCGGCGAAGATCGGCTCGGCGACATCCAGACCTTCACAAAATGGGTGCCGTCGCCGGGGCCGATGACACGGCCGGTCGTCGAGGCGGCAATCGATGTGTCGTGCCGGCGTATGGGCGTGGATCGCCTCGACCTGTTGCAATTCCACTGGTGGGATTATGCCGACAAGCGCTATCTCGATGCGCTCCGCCATCTTGCCGATCTCTGCGACGCCGGCAAAATCCGCCATCTCGCGCTGACCAATTTCGATACCGAGCGGCTGCAGATCATCGCCGACGCCGGCATCCGGATCGTTTCCAATCAGGTCCAGTATTCGCTTGTCGATCGTCGGCCCGGCGAGCGCATGGAACCATGGTGCGCGGCGCACGACGTCGTGCTGTTGACCTACGGGACGCTGCTCGGCGGCCTGCTATCTGTGAAATATCTTGGCCGGCCGGAGCCGGCCCGCGGCGAACTCGGCACCGCTTCCCTGCGCAAATACAAACAGATGATCGACGCGTGGGGCGGCTGGGCGCTGTTCCAGGAATTGCTCGCGACGCTCAAGGCAATTGCCGACCGCCGCGGCGCCTCGATCGCCAATGTCGGAACGCGGTGGGTGCTCGACCGACCCGCCGTCGCCGGTGTCATCGTCGGCGCCCGGCTCGGCCTCGCCGACCACATCGCTGACAACGCCCGCGCGTTCGATATCGCGCTCGATGACACCGATCAGGCCGCGCTGGCGCCGGTCCTCGCCAAGTCGCGCGACCTGATGCGCCTGATCGGCGATTGCGGCGACGAATACCGTTAGGCGCAACGGCAAGGCGGACGCGTGGATCGGCGGGCATTCCTTAAGCTTGGGGGAACCCTCCCACTGTCGGCGCTTGTCGCGCCCCGCCGCGCCTTCGCCGCGCCGGCGGGTAGCGCGCTCCGGCGGGTGCGGCCGGGCGAGCCGGGCTGGCCGGGCGAGGCGGATTGGGCACGACTGAACGAAGCGGTCGGCGGGCGTCTGATCAAGGTGCAGTCGCCGCTCGCCGCCTGCACACCAGCGATCGACGGCGCCGCCTGCCACGACGCGCTGAAAGACCTGCGCAATCCGTTTTACGTCGGCGACCAGCCGGGCGCGACGCAAAGCTCGGGCTGGCTTGATGCCTGGATGTCGGCGCCGAGCGCCCATGCCGTCGCCGCCGAGAGCAGCGCCGATGTTGTCGCCGCGGTCAATTTCGCGCGCGAGCGCAATCTGCGGCTTGTCGTCAAGGGCGGCGGCCACGGCTATCAGGGCACCTCCTGCGCGCCCGACTCGCTGTTGATCTGGACGCGCCGAATGAACCAAATCGTCCTCAAAGATGATTTTGTCGCGCAGGGCTGCGCCGGCGAGATGGCGCCGCAGCCGGCCGTCGAGGTCGGCGCCGGTGCGATCTGGCTGCACGTCTACGAGGCTGTCACGGGAAACGCCGGCCGCTACGTGCAGGGCGGCGGCTGCACGACGGTCGGCGTCGCCGGCCTCGTGCAAAGCGGCGGCTTCGGCAGCTTTTCGAAACAATACGGCACTGCCGCCGCGTCGCTGCTCGAAGCCGAGATCGTCACCGCCGACGGCAAAGCCCGCATCGCCAATCGCTGCACCAACCCCGACCTGTTCTGGGGCATCAAAGGCGGTGGCGGCGGCAGCCTCGGCGTCGTGACGCGGCTTGTCCTCAAGACCCACGACTTGCCCGAGGCGTTCGGCGCCGCGCAGTTGACGGTCGAGGCCGCTTCGGACGAGGCGTTCCGCCGCCTGATCCGGCATTTTATCGGATTCTATCGCGAACGGCTGTTCAATCCGCATTGGGGCGGCGAACGCAACGAAATCCGCCGGGACAACACGCTGGTGATCTCAATGGAGTCGCAGGGGCTGGACCCGTTGCCGGCGGGGCCGGTGTCGCGGCCGTTCTTCGAATGGCCGGCCGCGCTGTGGGACATCCGGTCAGCGCGATCGACCTGGGCGCCGTTTCTCGATTGGATGGCAGCCTCGCCGCAGGATTACCGGCTCAAGGCACCACCGACGATCGCCAGCATGCCGGCGCGCGAATGGTGGAACGCCGATTTCTTACGCGACCACGCGTCGGACGCGATTGTGTCCGACGATCGTCCAGGCGCGGCGGCGGGAGATTATTGGTGGAAGGGCGACGGTGCGGGCGCTTTCTGGCACGGGTTTAGCTCAACCTGGCTGCCCGCGTCGCTGCTCGCCGGCAATCAGGCGCAGCGCTTGGCCGACGCGCTGTTTGCCGCGAGCCGCCACTGGGGCGTTGAGGTTCAATTCAGCAAGGGCCTCGCCGGCGCCCGTGCCGAGGTCATAGCCGCGGCCAAGGACACCGCGACCAACCCCGCTGTGCTCGACGCCTTTGCGCTGGCAATCATCGCCAGCGCCGGTCCGCCGGCCTATCCCGGCATCGCCGGCCATGCGCCCGATCTCGCCCGCGCCCGCGGCCACGCCAAGGCGATCGCGCGGGCGACCGCCGAACTGCGCAGCATCGTGCCGAACCCCGGCTCCTACCTCGCGGAGAGCGATTTCTTTGAGAAAGACTGGCAGCGCGCGTTCTGGGGCGACAACTATCCGCGGCTGCGGGCGGTTAAAGCGAAATACGATCCGGACGGGCTGTTTTTCGTCCACCACGGCGTCGGCAGCGAAGCCTGGAGCGCCGACGGCTTCACCCGGCTCAACGCCGGCTGACCCGCCAAGATATCGTGAACGATCCGGAAGCTTAGGGTCAGCGATAGAACTCGACCTTCGCCTCGCGAAACCACAGGAAATTGGCCGGGCCGGCCGAGAGCGGCCCGTTGATCGCAAATACCGCGACCTCGTAGCGCTCGCCCGGATGCACGATATTGTCGCCGAGCACGAGGCGGTGCGGCATGTTGAAACCCTGGATGCAGC
>JASIAN010000348.1 GCA_030042035.1 Alphaproteobacteria bacterium
CCCAACGAATCGGCCCGGCTCAGCATCGCGTAGACCTCCGGCCGCTCGGGCGGAACGCTGGCAAGGTCGTAGCGACGGCCGTAATGGCGTGCGATCAGGTCAAACGCCTTGCGGATGCAGGTCAGCATGCCGAGCGCGAGGATGTCGATCTTCAGGATTTGGAGCGCGTCGAGATCGTCCTTGTCCCATTCGATGACGGTGCGGCCGTCCATCGCCGCGTTCTCGATCGGCACCAATTCGGACAAGGGGCCACGGGTGATCACGAAACCGCCGACATGCTGCGACAGGTGGCGTGGAAAACCGATCAATTCGCCGGCGAGATCGAGCGCCAGGCGCAGCGTCGGGTCCGCGGGATCGAGCCCCGCTTCGCGCACGCGCCGGTCGGCGATGGCCTCACTCGACCAGCCCCACACGATGCCGGCCAAGGCCGCGACGACATCGCCCGACAGGCCGAGCGTCTTGCCGACTTCGCGGATCGCGCCGCGGGCGCGGTAGCAGATCACGGTGGCGGCCAGCCCGGCGCGGTCGCGGCCGTATTTCTCGTAGATGTACTGGATCACCTCCTCGCGCCGCTCGTGCTCGAAATCGACGTCGATATCGGGCGGCTCGCCGCGCGCGGCGCTGATGAAGCGCTCGAACAACACGTCGATCTTCGCCGGATCAACCGCGGTGATGCCGAGGCAGTAACAGACGACCGAATTGGCCGCCGAGCCGCGCCCCTGACACAGGATGCCGCGCCCGCGGGCGAACGTGACGATGTCGTGCACGGTCAGAAAATAGCGGGCGAAATCGAGCTGCTCGATCAGCTCGAGCTCATGCGCGATGAGGCCGCGGATGCGTTCGGGGACGCGCGATGGATCAACGTCGGGCATCCTTCGCGGCGCGTCCTGCGGGCGCTCCTCAGGTTGAGGGAGGCTTTCGATGCCATCCACCGAAGTTTCCTCATCCTGAGGAGGCTGCGCAGCAGCCGTCTCGAAGGATGAAAACCGCACGGCGGCGCCTTCCCAGGTCAATTGCGCGAGGCGCTCTTGCGCCGTCATGCCGTCCGGCACCGGCTCCTCGGGATATTCGTAACGCAGTTCGTCGAGGCTGAAATGGCAGCGTTCGACGATGTCGAGCGTGCGGGCGAGCGCTTCCTCATGGCCGCGGAACAGCCGCGCCATCTCGGCGGCTGGCTTCAGATGGCGCTCGGCATTGGGCATGAGGCGAAACCCGGCCTCATGGATCGTGCAATGCTCGCGGATGCAGGTCACGACATCCTGCAGCGCCCGCCGCTCGGGCGCGTGGTAGAGCACGTCGCCGGTCGCGACAAGCGGCAGCCCGATCGCGTCGGCGAGTGCCGCGGTGCGGGCGAGGCGGCGCGCATCGTCGCCGCGGTAGAAATGATGCGCCGCGAGATAGGCGCGGCCCCGGAAATCCGCCGCGACCCGTTCGACAAAGGAACGATGGGCGGCGAATTCGGCTGCCGCCTCGGAATCCACGGGCGGCAAGACGACGACGATCTGTCCGGCGCCGTGCGCCGCGACATCGGCGTAATCGAGATGGCATTCGCCCTTCGGCGCGCGCCGCCTGCCAAGGGTCAACAGGCGCGTGAGGCGGCCATAGGCGGCACGATCCTGCGGATAGGCGAGAAGGCTCACGCCGTCGCGCAAATCGAGGCGGACGCCGACGACGAGCCGGATGCCGATGGTCTTTGCCGCCTGATGCGCCCGCACCAGCCCGGCGACGGTGTTGCGGTCGGTCATCGCGATCGCCGCAAGGCCGAGCGCCGCCGCGGTCAATACCAGTTCGTCCGGGTGCGAGGCGCCGCACAGAAACGAGAAATTGCTGGTGATCTGCAATTCTGCATAAGCCGGTGCAGCGCCGTCGCGCGATCGGCGATGGTCGCCGAAATTGGGCGCCCTCGCCTTGCCTGGCGGTCCGGGATTGTCGGAGCCGATCGTACGCGACAGTCGGAGGAAGGCTTGCGGCGGCAATTCGGGCATCGCATGGCCTCAGGCGAAGACGCCATGGACGAACCAGCGCGGCGGCGGCGCGCCGGGCAGCCCGGCGCGGAACAGCCAGAAGCGCCGACCCTCCTCGTCCTCGACCCGGTAATAATCGCGAATCGCATCGACCGCGGCGGAGCCGCCCGCGGTCCACCATTCGTCGGCGATGCGCTCGGGGCCATCGGCGCGCCGCACGCGATAGGGGCGGCGGCGCCAGGTGAAACGGAACGGCGGGTCGTCGGGCAACAGCCAGGAGGCCTCGATCGGCTCGGGCGACGCGAACAGCCGAACGGGGCGCGGCGGCCTGCCGACGTTGCGCGCGCCGGGCCGGTTGCGTCGAGCCGCGTCGAACGGCACGCAAACCGAGGCGCGCTCCGGAATGTGGCTGTCGCGGGCTTCGAGGCGGCTGATCGCAGCGAGGCCGAGACGGGCGCCGAGGCGATCGAACAGCGGCGCAAGGCCGCTCGCCGCCGGATCGGATTGGCGATCGATCGCAATCTGCTTTGGGAGCAGGGGTTCGGCGGCGAACAGCGCGAGGATCATGTCCTCGACCCCGAGGCCGGGGTCAATCGTGTCGAGCTTCGCGATGAAGAGCGCGGCGAGATGTTGCGAATCGCGGCTCGGCCGCGCCGTGCCGATATGCAGCTCCTCGACCCGGCCGTCGATGCGGTGGAACGCAAGGGCGAGGCGGCGCGCACCCTGCCCTTCGCGCGCCAGCCGCGCCGCGAGATCGCCCGTCAGCCGCTCGGTGGCGCGGGCGAGATCGGCGGGATCGGCGATCGGCTCGGCAAAGCTGAGCCGCACCCGCCGGGAGGGCGCCTCGCCCAGCGGCGACAGCGGCTCCGGCAGATCCCCCTGCGCCTGATCGAGACGGCGCGCCACCTGTTCGCCGAAACGGCGGGCGAGCGCATCGCGCGGCATCACGGCGAGTTCGCCGATCCGCTTCAGCCCGACCCGACGCAACCCGGTCGCGATCGCGGGATCGAGCCTGAGCGCCTCGACCGGCAGCGGCGCCAGCGCCGCTCGCTCCTCGTCCGGTCCCGGCAGCGCCGGCCGGCCGTCGCCCGCGAAGCGCGCCAGAGCCCAGGCGGCGCCGAGACTGCCGGCGACCGCGATGCGATGGCCGATCTGCTGGCGCAAGAGCCGCCGCGCGAGATCGGCGGCAAGGGCCGCTTCGCCGCCCCACAGATGGGCGCAGCC
>JASIAN010000349.1 GCA_030042035.1 Alphaproteobacteria bacterium
CCATTGTCCCTCCGGATGTCCGAGCCGGAGCATCGCGCTGCGGCGCCTCGCGACACAAGCGAAAAACGGCGGGCGGGCGGCAGCCGGCCGTGCGTATGTTTCCAATTTGTTCTTTGAACGGCGAGCGGCGCGCCCCATCTGTCGCAAGCGCGAATGGACCGCGGCGATGCGGCGGAACGCGGTTGCAGGCGATGCCCTTGCTGAATTGCGGTGTTCAACCGCAGCGGGCAACCGCCTGTTTTTCGCCTGTATTATTATAACGTGGCGAATGGCGAACGAAGAAACTTCAAGTTGCTGCGGTGGCGGAGCGAAGAGGGTAGGGCCCTGCCGGGCCATGGCAGCGCGAGCCGGGGTTTTGCTGTGGGCGGGGGCGGGATCGCGTGCTAAAAACTTTGTCAGCACGAATTGGAGGCCCGACATGGATCTGCGTTTCAGCCCGGAGGAAGTGGCGTTCCGCGACGAGGTGCGCGCCTTTATCCGCAGCCACCTGCCGGCCGATATCAAGGAGCGCCTGCAGGACGGCGATTCGGCCTCGAAAGAGGACATCGTCACCTGGCAGCGCATTCTCAACAACAACGGCTGGGCCGCCTATAGCTGGCCGAAGGAGTACGGCGGGCCGGGCTGGACCGCGGTGCAGCGGATGATCTTTCTCGAAGAAATCCAGACCTGCCCGGCGCCGGAGGTCAACCCGTTCAACATCACGATGCTGGGGCCGGTACTGATCCAGTTCGGCACAAAGGAGCAGAAGGAGCGGTTTCTGCCGCGCATGCGCAACCTCGACGATTGGTGGTGCCAGGGCTTCTCCGAACCCGGCGCAGGCTCCGACCTCGCCGCCTTAAAAACCGCGGCCAAGCGCGAGGGCGACCACTACATCGTCAACGGCCAGAAAATCTGGACCTCGACCGCGCACATGGCCGACTGGTGCTTCTGTCTCGTGCGCACCAACCCGCAGGCGCAGAAGCGCCAGGAGGGCATCTCGTTCCTGCTCATCGACATGAAGACCCCCGGTATCACGGTGCGGCCGATCATCTCGATCGATGGCCACCATCACCTCAACGAAGTCTTCTTGGACGACGTCAAGGTGCCGGTCAACATGCGGGTCTACGAAGAGAACAAAGGCTGGGACGTCGCCAAATTCCTGCTCGGCAACGAGCGCACCGGCATCGCCCGCATCGGCAAATCGAAGGAGCGCATCCAGTTCGCCAAGGAAAAGGCGAAGGAGATGCGCGAGGGCGGCCGGCCGCTGTCCGAGGACCCGGAATTCCGCCGCCGCGTCGCGCAGCTCGAAACCGAGGCGAAGGCCTTGGAAATCACACAGCTGCGCGTCATCTCGGCCTATGACAAGGAAGGCGGCAACAAGCCCGATCCGTTGTCGTCGGTGCTGAAGGTGAAAGGCACCGAACTGTTGCAGGCCTCGACCGAGCTGGCGATGGATGTCGGCGGGCCGCTGTCGATGCCGGACTGGGAAGAGGAGCTGGAGGCGCTCACCAACGAGCCGGAGGTCGGGCCGCAATGGGCCACCGAAGCGACACGCAGCTACCTCTTCCTGCGCGCCGCCTCGATCTACGGCGGCACCAACGAGATCATGAAGAACATCGTGTCGAAGGCCGTGCTGGGCCTGTAAATCTGAGAATTCGTCGTGGCCGGGCGTGTCCAGGCTTATCCCGGCCCTGCCCAAAGGGAACAGTGTGGATGCCCAGCATAAAGCCGGGCATGACTGAGGACAATCGGGAACATTACGCATGGATTTTGACCTGACCGAAGAGCAGCGGCTGTTGCGCGACAGCATCGACCGGCTGATCGCCGACCAGTACACGTTCGAAAAGCGCAAGGCCTATCTCGCCGAGCCGGACGGCTGGAGCCGCGCGCTGTGGGCGCAGTATGCCGAATTGGGCATTCTCGGCCTGCCGTTTGCCGAACGGCACGGCGGCTTCGGCGGCGGCGGCATCGAGACGATGCTGGTCATGCAGGCCTTGGGGCGTGGGCTGGCGCTCGAGCCCTATCTGGCGACGGTCGTGCTGGCCGGCACGGCGCTGCGGCTCGCCGGCAGCGAGGCGCAGCTTGCAGGCCTGGTGCCAAAGATCGCCGAGGGCAAGCTCCTCTTCGCGTTTGCGCACGGCGAGCGGCAGGCGCGCTACGACCTCTCCGACGTGTTGACAACAGCCAAACCGAAAGGCGCCGGCTGGGTCATCGACGGCGCGAAGAGCGTCGTGTCGCACGGTGACGGCGCCGACAAGCTCGTCGTCAGCGCTCGTACGTCAGGTAATCGCGACGACACATCAGGCATGACGCTGTTCCTCGTCGACGGCACGGCCAATGGCATCGCCCGCCGCTCCTACACGTTGCGCGACGGCACCCGCGCTGCCGAGATCGCGCTGGCCGGCGTCGAGGTCGGCGGCGATGCGGTGCTCGGCCACGTCGGCGAAGCGTTTCCGGTCGTCGCGCGGGTCGTCGAAGCCGGCATCGCCGCGACCGCTGCGGAGGCGGTCGGCGCGATGGAGGCGATGCAGGCGATGACCCTCGAATATCTGAAGACGCGCGTGCAGTTTGGCCGCAAGATCGGCGACAATCAGGCCTTGCAGCACCGCGCCAGCGAGATGTTCATGTCATTGGAGCAGGGCCGCAGCCTGGCGATGCTGGCGGCAATGACGGTCGATGAAGCGGATGCCGCCGAGCGCGCCCGTACCGTTTCGACCGTCAAGGTCGGGGTCGGCCAAGCCGCCCGCTTCGTGTCGCAAAACGCGGTGCAACTGCACGGCGGCATCGGCATGACCGAAGAATATGCCGTCGGCCATTACTTCCGCCGCTGCATGGTCATCGAGCACAGTTTCGGCGACGCCGGGCATCACCTGTCGAAACTGGCGCGCGATTTCGCCTGAACCGGCCTGGAGGCGGCATGCGCATTGCGATCGTCGGCGCCGGCGGCATCGGCGCGATTTACGGCGCGGCGCTGGCCAAGGCCGGCGTTGAGGTGATTTTCGTCGCGCGCGGCGCCCATCTGCACGCGATGCAGCAGCAGGGCCTCAGCATCGAGGGCGACCGCGGCGGGACCGTGATCCGGCCGGCGCTAGCGACCGACGATATTGCCGCGATAGGCCCCGTCGATTACGCGCTCTTATGCGTCAAATTGTGGGATGTCGAGAGCGCCGGCGAACGGCTGCGGCCGCTCGTCGGCCCCGACACGGCCGTCGTGACGTTGCAGAACGGCGTCGATGCGCACGAGCGCTTGATCCCGATCCTCGGGCGCGCGGCGGTCATGGCCGGCACCGCGTTTGTGACTGGCTCGATTGTCGCGCCGGGCGTCGTGCGCCAGACCGGCACGTATATGCGCATGACCTTCGGCGAACTCGACGGCAGCATGAGCCGGCGCGGCGCGGCGCTCGCCGATGCCTGCGCGGCGGCCGGCATCGAGGGCGTCTTCAGCCGCGATGTCTTGGTGCCGATCTGGGAAAAATTCCTCGTGCTGGTGCCGCTCGCCAATGTCAACGCGCTGACGCGCGTGCCGCTCGGCCGCTATCGCGCCGATCCCGACAGCTGGGCGCTGGTCGAACAGAGCCTCGGCGAGACCTTGGCGGTCGGCCGCGCCGAGGGGGTGCGCCTGCCGCCGGACGCCGAACGACAGGGCCTTGCAATGCTGCGCTCGATGCCCGACCACCACATGACCTCGATGTGCAACGATCTGCTGCGCGGCAACCGCCTCGAACTGCCGTGGTTTGCCGGCAAGGTCGTCGAACTCGGCCGCCGTCACAACATTCCGACGCCGGTCAATGCATTTGTCTACGCCGCTCTCAAATTGCACGCGAACGGCGCGCCACCGGCGTGAGCAGCATCTACCCGGCGAGCGTCTCGATAAGCACGTCAAGCGTCTGCGCCAAACGGGCGAGGTCGGCGGGGGACGAGAGGCGATGGTCGCCGCCCTTGACGAGCGTCAATGTGACATCGTTGCTCGTCAGCCGCTCGGCGAGCTTGAGGCTCCTGTGCCACGGCACCGACGCGTCGGCGAAGCCGTGCAGCAGCCGCACCGGCACCTCGAGGGGGATCGGCCGGTCGAGCAGCAGCTGGCGGTTGCCGTCCTCTATGAGCGCCTTTGTATAAAGGTAGCCGGCCGGATCGTATTGCGACGGCAGGACGACGCGGCCCTCCGCGTCGAGCGCGCGGCGCTCTTCGGCCGACAGCCGTTGCGGCAGCAGGTCCGCCGTAAAATCGGGCGCCGCGGCGATGCCGATCAGCGCCGCGATGCGCTCGGGACGCGCCAGCGCCGCCAGCAGCATGAT
>JASIAN010000044.1 GCA_030042035.1 Alphaproteobacteria bacterium
GGTTGCGCGCCGCAATCTCGCCTTCCGACAGATATCTGATGTCGCCGCCGAGTTGCTTTGCGCGCATCAAGGCGCGGGCGTTGCGCGGCAGGTAGACCGACATGCGCACGACTTCGATCACCGAGCGTGCCGCCGCTGCAAAGCCATGGCCGCGCATCAGCGCGACGCTGCCCTCACCAAGACAGCGCGCCAGGTCGCGCCCCTGCTCGATATTCGTGACGAGCAGGTTCGTCTCGCCGAAGCGGTCGGCGATGTCCCACACCGGCACCGCGCCGCCGATAAAGCTGCCGGCATGGATGACCGGCCGCAATTGGGTGCCGTCGGCGATGCCGAACGGCAGCGTGTCCTCGGCGTGGGCATGCACGACCGCCATGACGTCAGGCCGCGCCTCGAAGATCGCGGCGTGGATGAACCGCTCGAGATAGAGCGGCCGGGCTTCGCCGGAATGCACCGGCTGGCCGTCGAGGCCCAGTTCGACGAAATCGTCGGGCCCGACCAGTTCCGGCGCCAAAGAACGTGAAATCAGAAAGCGCTTGGGATCGTCTGGGTGGCGCACGCTGACATGGCCGTAGGCATCGACGACCTCCTCGCGCGCCAGCACCCGGTTGGCGATGACGAGATCGTGAACGAGGCTGTCGGGGATGCTCATTGCTGCCATACCTTCCGCGTGCGCCGCGGCCTCGATTTCCGCCGCTTGGGCGGCAGCGCGCCGACGAAATCCACAGCGAACCGCAGCCAATCGTTCAATTCGTCATCATCTGCGGGCGGCGGATCGACAAAGACATATCCTCTCATCGGGCATCCCGCCATCTCCATCGGCTTGGCATTGGCTCGCGCCAAGCTCTTCGCCTCTTGCTCCTTGCCGACGCGCAGCAAGAGGCCGCGCTTCGAGGTGCCGGCGAGCATGTTGCCGTTCAGCATGAAGCACAGCCCGCCGAACATCCGGACTTCGCGGATGTCGCCCGCCGCGGCGAGAGCGCCGCGCAGGCGTTCGGCCAGAATTTCGTCAATCGGCATGCCCTTCAATGCCTCCACGGTTGCTCGCGACATTAGCGAACCCGGGCGCCGGTTGACAGCCGGATGGGCCGCATCGATGTTCTGCCGTCTTTGGCGGGGGCAGATGTGGCAGCGGGCGGCGTGACAGGCGGGCGGCTCGGGGTCGATATCGGCGGCACGTTCACCGATGTCGCACTGGAGGCCGCCGGCCATCTGTTCAGCGCCAAGGTGCTGACGACGCCCGAAGCGCCGGAGCGCGCCGTCATCGACGCGATCCGGGCGGTGCTGGCCGATGCGGGCCTCGCGCCCGACGAATTGTCGATCGCGATCCACGGCACGACGCTGGCGACCAACGCACTGATCGAACGAAAGGGCGCCAAGACCGCGCTGGTCACGACCGAAGGCTTCCGCGACACGATCGAAATCCGCCACGAGAACCGCTTCGAACAGTATGATGTCAATATCGACCTGCCGCCGCCGCTGGTGCCGCGCCGCTGGCGCCTGGTCGTGCCGGAGCGGATGGACGCCAAGGGCCGCGTCGTCAGGGCACTCGATGAAGCGGCGGTCGCGGCCGTGGCCGAGCGGCTTGCGGCCGGCGGCATCGAAAGCGTCGCGATCGGGTTTCTGCACAGCTTCATGAACCCGGCGCACGAGGAGCGGACGCGCGACATCCTCGCGGCGCGCCTCGCCGGCGTCACGTTTACGCTGTCCTCGGAAGTCTCGCCCGAGATGCGCGAATACGAGCGCTTCTCGACCGCCTGCGCCAACGCCTATGTGCAGCCGATGATGGGTCGCTACCTGGCCAATCTTGAAGCGCTGCTGCGCGCCGAGGGCCTCATCTGCCCGCTCTTTCTGATGCTGTCGGGCGGCGGGTTGACGACCGTCGAGACGGCGATCCGCTTTCCGGTGCGCCTGGTCGAGAGCGGCCCGGCCGGCGGCGCGATCTTCGCCAGCCATCTCGCGCGCGAGTGCGGCCTGGAGAAGGTGCTGTCCTACGACATGGGCGGCACGACTGCGAAAATCTGCCTGATCGACGACTATCAGCCGCAATCGAGCCGCGCCTTCGAGGTTGCCCGCATTTACCGCTTCAAAAAGGGGAGCGGCCTGCCGCTGCGCATCCCGGTCATCGAGATGGTCGAGATCGGCGCCGGCGGTGGCTCGATCACCCGCGTCGATCGTCTTCACCGCATTTCGGTCGGCCCGGACAGCGCCGGCGCCGACCCCGGCCCCGCCTGCTACGGCCGCGGCGGCGCGCAAGCGACCGTCACCGATGCCGATCTCCTGCTCGGCCGCATCGACCCCTCCGGGTTTTCCGGCGGCCGCATGGCGCTCGATTTCGCCGCGGCGGAAGGCGCCATGCAGCGCGATATCGCCGCCCCGCTCGACCTGGCGCTGCCGCTCGCCGCCTTCGGCGTCAGTGAGATCGTCGACGAGAACATGGCGAACGCGGCGCGCGTGCATGCGATCGAAAGCGGCAAGGATGCGCGCGGCCGCACCCTCGTCGCATTCGGCGGCGCGGCGCCGCTGCACGCGGCGCGCCTCGCCGACAAGCTCGGCCTCGACCGCGTGCTGGTGCCGAAGAATGCCGGCGTCGGCTCGGCCGTCGGCTTTCTGCGCGCGCCGATCGCCTATGAGATCGTGCGCTCGCAATTGCAGCGGCTCGACGCCTTCGACGCCGACGCCGCCAACGCGCTCTTCGCGGCGATGCGCGCCGAAGCCGACGCGATCGTGAGGCGCGGCGCGCCCGATGCGCCATTGAGCGAGAGCCGCTCCGCCTTCATGCGCTATCGCGGCCAGGGCCACGAGATCGCCGTGCCGTTGCCGGTGCGGTCATATCACGCGGGCGATGCGGCCGAGCTGATGGCGGCCTTCGCAGCCGCCTATCGCCGGCTCTACAGCCGGGTCATCCCTGGCGTCGAGGTCGAGGTGTTGAGCTGGGTGCTGCTGCTGTCGGCGCCGGCGCCGCACGCCGAAACGGTGCCGCCGCCGGAGCCGCCGCCGTCGCATCCGCCGCCCGCCCGCCGCCGCGCCGTGTTCGACGCCGACCGTGCCGATTTCGTCGAAGTTGCGATCTACGAACGTGCCGCACTGGCACCCGGCGCCGTCATCGCCGGCCCGGCGATCATCATCGAGGACGAGACCTCGACCGTTGTCACAAACAACTTCGACGCCCGCATCGACCGCTTCGGCTATATCGACCTCATACGGCGCGGCGGTGCGACGTGAGCGAAGGAGATCGGCAGATGACATTGCAGGTGCGCCGGGTTGTGACCGGCCATGACCGGAACGGCAAGGCGATCGTGACGATCGACGAGTTGGCGAAAACCGGCTCGGCACGGCCCGGGGTCACGACGAGCCTCGTGTGGACGAGCGAGGGGTTTCCGATCAGCAACGACGGCAACGCCGATGAAGCGCGCCGCGCGGTCGGCACCTGGCACCCGAACGGCACGGTGTTCCGCATCATCGAGTTCGCGCCCGGCAATGGCGGCCGCAACCACCGCACCGACTCGCTCGATTACGCGGTCGTGCTGGCGGGCGAGATCGACATGGATTTGGACGGCAGCGAGGTGCACGTGAAGGCCGGCGACGTCATCGTACAGCGCGGCACGATCCACAACTGGATCAATCGTGGCACTGCGCCGTGCGTCATCGCCTTCGTGCTGATCGACGCCCGCCCGGTGACCGCGGGCGGCCGCCTGCTCAACGCGGTCGGCTAGGGCGGATCAGACGCGGCGCGGCAGGGAGCGGCGCTCGACCTGAAACGTCGGGGTTGCCGACCGGCGGATCGGCCGGCGCACGACCTCGAAGTCGCGGCGCGGCGGCGGCTCGATTTCGGGCAGCGCTTCCATCGCCCGCTCGGTCTGCGAAGGGCGGCGTGCCACTGACACTGGTTCCGGCGGATGCGATGCGGCAGGCGGGATCGGGCGACGCGGCACGGAGGGCTCTGCAAACGCCCGCGGCGCGGCAGCTTCCGGGTACGCGCGCGGGCCGGCGGGCGGCCGGGCAGTGCGGTGCGGCGGGCGCTTCGACAGCGCACCCGACTTTTTCGCCGCGCCCTTTTCGCGCGGCTTGACGTTGAGCTTGCAGCCGTCAATCTCGCTGCCGTTGAGCGCCGAGATTGCATGGCTGGCGGCGCGCTCGGTGGCGATATCGACAAAGCCGTAGCGCAACCGCGTGCCCGTTTCCGGATCGCGTGCGACGACCGCGCTGAGGACGATGCCGAAAGGATCGAACGCTTCGGCGAGCCGCTCGTCCGGAAAGTCGGGCGGCAGGTTGCCGACGAACACATTGCCCTTGTTGTTGCGCACCCACATGAATTCCGCTTGTCGCGGCACCCCCTCTGGTTTTTCCGCAACGTTGCGCCGCACCTCGGCGCCCCGTCAACCGACACCGCCGATATGGGGCCGCAATGCTGCATTGCAAATGAGACCCGTCAGCGACCGAACAGCGCGGGCGAAACGGCCGGCCATTGCGTCGGCGCAGCCTGCAAGGCAGCATGCCGGAGGCTAACGCCCAGGAGAACGCCATGATCCCGCGCGAACGGGCGCCGTTCTCGGCCATCGTCGACCGCCCGCCCTTGCAGCTGTCCGGCGGCGCCCGGCTCGTCGTGTGGCCGATCGTCAACCTCGAATTCTGGGACATTGCGCGGCCGATGGCGCGTCAAGTGCTGCCGGCGCCGACCGGCCAGGTCTTGTTGCCGGACGTGCCAAACTGGGCGTGGCACGAATACGGCATGCGGGTTGGCGTCTGGCGGTTTTTCGAGCTGTTCGGCCGGCTCGGGATTCGCCCGACATTGTCGATCAATGCGCGGGTCTGCGAGGATTACGCACGCGTCGCCGAGGCGGCGCGCGACGCCGGCTGGGAATTCATGGGCCATGCCTGGGAGCAGATGCCGATCCACCGGGTCGAAGACCAGCGGGCGATGATCGCGCGCGCGGTCGGCGTCATCGAGCGCTTCACCGGCGAGAAGCCGGTCGGCTGGCTCGGCCCCGGCCTGACCGAGACCGAGGAGACGCCGGAACTCCTCGCCGCCGCCGGCGTCAAATATATTGGCGACTGGGTGTGGGACGACGAGCCGGCCGAAATCCACACCGCCAATGGCCCGCTCGTCACGCTGCCCTACTCGGTGGAACTCAACGACATCCCGATGATGCTCGTGCAGCACCACGAATCGGAATATTTCACGCGCCGCTGCATCGACACCTTCGATCGTCTCTATCTGGAAGGGAAGGAACGCGCCAAGATCATGGCGATCGCGATCCACCCCTATATTTCCGGGCAACCGCACCGGATCAAATACCTCGAAGCGGTGTACGATTATGTAAACCGCTTCGCCGGCGTCCTGCATTGGCAGGGTCGCGAAATATTGGAGTGGTATCGAGCGGTTAAGCGGCCGTCTTGAATGTCACGCGGTTGGCGCCTTCCTCCGCGGCGCGAGCCATTCCGCCCGGCGCCGTTTTCGGCTAATCGATGACGCCATGGCATTGCTCCGTTCGGCCGCAACGGTCGGCTCCTATACGCTCGTCAGCCGCATTCTCGGCTTTGTCCGCGACATCCTGACGGCGGCGATCCTCGGGGCCGGGCCGGTCGCGGACGCGTTCTTTGTCGCGCAGCGCCTGCCTAACCTGTTCCGCAGCCTGTTTGCCGAGGGTGCGTTCAGCGCCGCGTTTGTGCCGCTCGCCTCGGGTGCGCTGGCCGACGGCGGCGACGCCGCGGTGCGCGAGTTCGCCGAGGAAGCCTTCTCGGTCTTGTTCGCGGCGCTGCTGGTGTTTGTCGCGGCGGGCGAAATCTTCATGCCGTGGGTGTTGCGCGTCATCGCACCCGGGTTCGAGCGCGACCCGGCCAAGTTCCGCCTCGTCGTCGATCTGACGCGCATCACGTTTCCCTATCTTCTGTTCATTTCGCTGACCGCGCTGCAGGGCGGCCTGTTGAATACGGTCGAGCGCTTCGCGGCGCCGGCCGCGACGCCGATTCTGCTCAATCTGTTCCTGATCGCTGCCCTCATCGCGATGGCGCATTACGGCTGGACCGGCGGGCATCTGCTGGCGGCGGCCCTGACGGCGGCGGGCATCGCGCAGTTTTTCTGGCTTATGGCATCGTGCCGCCGCGCCGGCGTGCGGCTGCGGCTGCGGCGGCCGCGTCTGACGCCGCGGGTTCGGGAAACGCTGCGCATCATGGGGCCAGGCATCGTCGGCGCCGGCGTCACGCAGCTCAATCTGGTGATCTCGACGGCGCTCGCATCGCTGTTGCCGGGCGGTTCGGTGTCGTATCTCTACTACGCCGATCGGCTCAATCAGTTGCCGCTCGGCGTTGTCGGCATCGCGGTCGGCACCGCGATCCTGCCGTCCTTGTCACGCCAGGTGCGGACGGGCGACGCGGCCGGCGCCGTCGCGACGCAAAACCGGGGAGTGGAATTGGCGCTGTTACTGACTCTGCCGGCAGCGGCGGCGCTGATCGTGTTGGCTCTGCCGATCCTCACCGCCCTGTTCGAGCGCGGCGCCTTCGGCCCGGTGCAGGCGCGGGCGACGGCAGCGGCGCTCGCCGCCTATGCCGCGGGCTTGCCCGCCTTTGTGCTTGTCAAGGTGCTGGCGCCCGGGTTTTTCGCGCACCGCAACACCAAAACGCCGGTCAAGGTGGCGGTCGCGGCGCTGGCGCTGAACCTCGGGCTGACCCTCGTCTTGATGCAGTTCCTTGCGCATGTCGGCATCGCGATTGCGCTGTCGGCATCGGGCTGGATGCAGGCCCTGACGCTCCACGCGCTCTTGCGGCGCCACGGCCATTTCCATCTCGACCGCCGCGCCGCGACCAAAATCCCGCGCATCGCCGCGGCAACGGCGGGCATGGCGCTGCTGTTGTGGGGCCTGCGCGACGTGCTCGCGCCTGACATTGCCGGGCCGCCGGCGCTGCGGCTCGCCGCGCTCGCCGCGCTCACTGCCGCGGGGCTCCTCTCGTTCGCGCTATTCGGCCTCGCCCTCGGCGTCGCCGACTGGCGCGAGCTGCGCACCCGCCTGCGCGGTCTGCCGGCTTGACGGCGAAGCGCCGCCCGGCGATACCGAGGCGCTATGACGAAAAATCGCATTTTTTCCGGCATCCAGCCGACCGGCAACCTGCATCTCGGCAATTACCTCGGCGCGATCCGCAACTGGGTGCAGCTGCAGCACGATTACGAGTGCATCTTCTGCATTGTCGACCTGCACGCGCTGACGCTGCCGCAGGATCCCCTGCAGCTGCGCCATTCCACCCGCGAGGTGACGGCCGCCTATCTCGCCGCCGGCATCGATGCCGAGCATTGCATCATCTTCAACCAAAGCATGGTCTCGGCGCATGCCGAGCTCGCCTGGCTGCTCGGCTGCCTGACCCCCTTGGGCTGGCTCAACCGCATGACCCAGTTCAAGGAAAAAGCCCCGAAAGACCGCAGCAACGCCGGCCTCGGCCTCTACGCCTATCCGGTGCTGATGGCGGCCGACATCCTTGCCTACAAGGCGACGCATGTGCCGGTCGGCGAGGACCAGAAGCAGCATTTGGAACTGGCGCGCGACATCGCCGGTGCGTTCAACCGGCGCTACGAGCAGGACTTTTTCCCATTGCCGGAGCCGCAGATTTTCGGGCCGGCGACGCGCGTCATGAGCCTGCGCGACGGCATGAAGAAGATGTCGAAATCTGATACATCGGATTATTCGCGCATCAACATGACCGATGACGCCGATGCGATCGCCCTCAAAATCCGCCGCGCCAAGACCGACCCCGAGCCGCTGCCCGACACGCTCGCCGCCCTCGAAGAGCGCCCCGAAGCCGATAACCTAGTCGGCATCTATGCGGCGCTCGCCGGCGAAAGCCAGGAAGCGGCGCTACGCCGTTTCGCCGGGCAGAATTTCTCGACGTTCAAGGACGCGCTGTCGGAGCTGGCGGTCGAGGTGCTGGGCAAGGTCGGCGGCGAGATGCGACGGCTGATGGCCGATCCCGGCCATATCGACACGGTGCTGCGGCACGGCGCCGAGCGCGCCGCCGCAATCTCGATGCCGGTGCTGCGCGCCGCCCAGGAGATCACTGGCCTCTTGCGTCCGTAGCGGCCGGCGGCCCCGCTCCGGCAATTGTCGCGCCGCGCACACCGGTGGACGGTTGCGCTGCGCTAGGCGAGGCCGCGCCAGCGATCGGACGGCGGGCGGCCGAGGAGGCTCTACGATGCTGACGCTGTACTATTCGCCGGGATCGAGCGCGATGGCGACGCACATCGCCCTTCACGAAGTTGGCGCGCCGTTCGAATTGGTTCTGGTGCCGCTGCACGCACGGGCGAACCGGACGCCCGGCTATCTGGCGGTCAACCCCGAAGGCAAGGTGCCGACGCTCGTCATCGACGGGCGCCCGTTGACCGAGGTCGCCGCGACGCTGTGGTATCTGGCGCGCCGCTACCCTGAAGCCGGCCTCTTGCCGCAGCTGGGCGACATCGAGGCCGAGGCGCAGGTCATCTCGTGGATGTCGTTCATCGCTGCGACGATCCACCCGGCGCGGCGGATGGGCGGCGAGCGCTGGCGCGAGGTCTTCGCACTGGCCGACCGGCGGCTCGGTGCCGCCGACTGGGCGGTCGGCCGCTATTCGATCGCCGACATCCACCTGTTCCGCCTCTACTGGCGGTTTGCAACGAGCCTCCATCCGGCTGCAACTGACTATCCAAGCCTCGACCGCCATTACCGGCGCATGCTGGCGCGGCCGGCCGTGGAGCGGACGCTGGAGGTGGAGGCCAAGGTCGGCTACAACCTGCCCGCATAGGGCGCCTAAAAGCGGCTCGATGGGCGTTTCCGGGATTGCTTCGTCGCTCCGCTCCTCGCAATGACGCGCGTTTCCTGTGTCATTGCGAGCGACGCGAAGCATTCCCGATTGGCTGGAGGAAAATCATGCGTAGGATCGGACGCAACAGCTTTACCGAAGTCTATTTCGCCGGCTGCAACCCCAGCTTTGTTGAAACGAATGACGGCTACGTGATGATCGATTCGCCGCAGCAGCCGATCGACGCCGTGCGCTGGCGCGAGCGGCTCGAAGAAAAGGCGCCAATCCGCTACCTGATCAACACCGAGCCGCACGGCGACCATATTTCCGG
>JASIAN010000350.1 GCA_030042035.1 Alphaproteobacteria bacterium
AATCGGGCTGCGGGTCGCCCAGGTGTCGGAGGAGCTCGCTTGAGCCGGGCAACACCCATTCGCCTTCCGGCGTGATCAACATTGTCAGTCGCTTCACCGAACCCTCCGCGCCGCAAAGCCGTGCGGCGGCGTCAACAGCCATACGCCCGTACGCTGGCAAAGAAATGTAAATAAATGGTAGATGCGAGCTCATGAACAACCGGATCGGATCGCCGCGGTCGAGCGCCGACATCAGCCATGCGGCGGGGATTGACCTGCGCCCTTGGGAGCGGCGCTGGGCGACGATGGCGCTGATGCTGGCGACGGCGATGCAGGCGGCCGACGCGACAATCGTCAATGTCGCGCTGCCGCGGCTCGAGCGCGATCTCGGCGGCAGCCTCGAACTCGGCTCGTGGGTCTTGACCAGCTATTTGTGCGCCGCCGCGATCGTCGTGCCGCTGACCGGCTGGCTGCGCCGCCGGCTCGGGCCGCGGCGGCTTTATCTCGGGGCCGTCGCATTGTTTGTCGCCGCCTCGCTGCTCTGTGCTGCCGCACCGTCCGGGATCCTCGTGATCCTTTGTCGCGCGCTGCAGGGTGCCGGCGGCGGCGTAATCCCGGCGCTGACGCAGGCGGCGGTGCACGATTTGCATCCCCGTGAGCGGCACCCGCGCATTCTTGCGATCTGGGGCGCCGTTGCGATGGCGGGACCGATTTTCGGCCCGGCGCTGGGCGGCGCGATTACCGATCTGGCGTCGTGGCGCTGGGTATTTCTGATCAACCTGCCGCTCGGCGTGCTGGCTACTTGGCGGATGGGTAGGCTGCTGCCCGACAGCGATGCGGTGCCGGCGGCACGGTTGGATGTGACGGGCGTGCTGCTGTTGGTCGTCGGGGTCGGCGCGCTGCAGCTGTGCCTTGAGCGCAGCATCGGCCGCACTTTCCTCGAGCATCCCGAACTGTTCGCCGAGGCGGCGATCGCTGCGGCGGCGACCGCCGCGACGATCCTGCGCGCGACGCGATCCGACCGGGCGCTGCTGCGCCTCGACGTGTTCGGCGACCGCAACTTTGCCGCCGCCGCTTTTTTCAACTTCACGACGAGCGCGCTGTTGTTCACCGCGATCGTTTTCGTGCCGCTCGTCGTCGAAGGGCCGCTCGGCTACCGCCCGACGGCCGCCGGCTTCACGATCGTACCGCGCGCCGTGATGATGATGCTGGCAGTGCTGGCAACGGGCCGCATCATCGAGCGGGTCGATTATCGCATCGTGCTGTTCGCCGGCGCCTGTTTGATGGGGCTCGGCGCCGGCATTATCGCGACGCTGCAGACCGGCGGCCTTGTGCCGATCATCGCGGGCAGCGTTGTGCAGGCGATCGGCGCCGGCATGATGCTGATGCCGCTCAGCACCGTCGCGTTTCTGACGCTGCCGACAAGAATGCGCACCGATGCCGCCGGCCTCTACAGCCTGCTGCGGCAGCTCGGCTGCGCCGGCGGCCTTGCGGTCATGAGCGCGGTGCTGCGGGCGCGGATGACGACACAAGTGACGGCGGCGATCGGCCGTGCCGCTCGCCTGCCTGCCTCGCTTGCCGATGCAACCACGCTGCACGCCTATGCCGGCTGCTTTGCGATCATCGCGCTCGCCGCGCTCGTCGTCACCCCCGGAGTATTGCTGTTCGGCTCGGCGCGGCGGGCGCCCGCGGCCGAATGACGCCGCGGGTCAGGCGGTTGCCGGCGCGCGTTGCCGGGCAGCCGCGGCAGCGGCCTCGGCCGCCGGGGGACCTGGTGACGCTTCGAGCCGCTTGCCGGCGACCGGAGGCAATGGCGGCAGCATGACCCGCACCAGCGTGCCCGCGCCGGGACTGCTCACAATCGTCAGGCTGCCGCCGTGCGCCTCGACAAGGCCTTTGGCGATCGGCAGGCCGAGGCCGGTGCCGCCGTGCGTGCGGGTCGTCGCCGACGTCGCTTGGCCGAACGGCTGCAGCGCCCGTTCGATCTCGGCCGCGCTCATGCCGATGCCGCAATCCTCGACCTCGAGCAGGATCCCGCCGTCGCCGTGAGGCACCGCGCGGATGTCGATACGGCCGCGTTCGTGCGAGAATTTTACGGCGTTAGATAACAGGTTCAGCAGCGTCTGCCTGATGGCCCGCCGGTCGCCCCATACGGCGATGTCGTCTTCGGCCAGCCGCGCCGCCATCTGCACATTGCGGGCGCGGGCCTGTTCACCGAGGAGCCGCAGGCCCTCGGCGATGACGGCCTTGATGCTGACCCGTTCCAGTTCGAGTTCGAGTTTGCCCGCCTCAATCTTTGACATGTCGAGGACATCGCTGATGATCGACAGCAGCAAGAGCCCGCTGCCATGAATGTCCTTGATGTATTCGAGCTGCTTCTTGTCGGTCACCGGGCCCAGGAGCTCGCTCGAAATCGCATCGGAAAAGCCGATGATGGCGTTGAGCGGCGTGCGCAGCTCGTGGCTCATGTTGGCGAGGAATTCGGATTTGGCGCGATTGGCAAATTCGGCCTGGATGCGCGCCTGCTCCATTTTGGCTGCCGCCGCCTTTTGCTCGGTGATGTCGGAATAGAGCGAGACGACGGCACCATCCGGCATCGCCCGACGGCGGATCTGCAGCACGCTTCCGTCTGCCGTCGTCCGCTCGATGACCGCCGGTAAATTGCGGAAAAAGCGATCGAAGCGCTCGCCCGCCTCGCGGTCGGGCGCTGCCACCGGCCCGAAATCGCCGCGCTTCGCCTGCATCAGCAGGATCTCGTGCAGGTTGGCGCCGGCCAGTTCGCCAGGCAACTGCAGCAGCGAGGCAAACCGGCTGTTCCAAGCGATCAATCGCCCCTCGCGATCGAACACGCTCAGTCCTTCGCCCATGTTTTCCAGTGTGCTCTGCAACAGCTCGCTTTGTTCATTCAACTGCCGTTCGCGAGCGCGCAATGCGGCGACCGTGCGCTCCTGCACCCCGCGCGCTCTCAGCGTCAGGCAGACAAAGACGGCGGCGATGATCGCCAGCACCAGCTCATGAACGCCCTTCGGCGCCGGCGTGAAGCCGATCACGCCGGCGGCGAGGAGCAGCAGCAAGCCGGCGAGCGTCAACAGCCACGGCAGACTTCCGGCCGGCTTGGCCCTTGCTGGCGGTGCGGCGACGCGCGGCGCGCGACCGCGCGACATCGCCGGTGATCGGCCGAGCCCTAGATGCACGTCGCCAGACCTCGCAATGCGAGCCGATTTTTACCCTGACGGCGGGCAGTTAATTTTTTGTTAGATAACACCTTCGAATGAGGCGATCGCGGTGGCGCCGAGGGCGCCGAGGAT
>JASIAN010000351.1 GCA_030042035.1 Alphaproteobacteria bacterium
TAGTCCATCGTCGCGAGCAGGTGCGGCGCCCAGGCCAGTTCGAACTCGACGATGGCGAGGATGAGGCGCGGATGCCGCTCGAAGACGCCGGAGAAGATCATGTCGCATAGCGACAACGCCGGATAGAACGCCTTCGTTGCGCGGCTGCTGGCATCGCGCAATGTCTTGTCGCCGACGCCGCGGATCTTGCCCTGCCGCCGCGTCGCCGTGTGCAGTGAGAGCGGCATTTGGAGCGAAGCGGCGGCGGCCCAGAAATTCGCGTACTCGGGCTGGTCGTAGCGCCGCTCCTCGCGCGGGTATTCGGTGATCATCGCGCCGGAAAGGCCGAGGCGGGCGGCGCGCTCCAGCTCCCTGATCCCGTCCTCGACATCGTCGAGGTTGATCATCGCGATGCCCTTGAGCCGCGCCGGATCGGCACGGCAGAACTCGGCGAGCCAGTCGTTGTAGGCGCGAAAGATCGCGGACATCAGCGCGGTGTCCGCGATCTTGAAGTAGAAGAGCCCTTGCGACGGATAAAGGACTTCGCCAGCTACTCCGTCGATCGCCATGTCCTTCAGGTGCTGCTCGGGGTCGTAGCCGCCAACGAGTACGTCTTCGAAGCGCCCCTCGGCGGAGATCGTCTCGGGGGCCTCAAAGCGCGCGCCGGCATTGGAAATGAGGCCGATCCCGGAGAGGAGCTGATCCTTCTCAATCACGATCTGGTCGGCGCCGCCGATCCGCTCGATCCGCGGCGCGCGATCCCGGAACGCTCGATCGATGCGGGTCTGCCAGAGATCGGGCGGCTCGAACACGTGCGAGTCGGACGAGAGCACCAGTGGCAGCATCGTCATCTTCCGCCATCGCGTATTCCGGATCACATCCATTGTAGCGCGCACCCCGGCGCCGACATAGTCCCTGGCAGCCGATGTCGAGCAAGGTCCCGCCGCCTTGCCGTGCCGTACGCCAAAACCACGGCATATGAGGTGCGGCATGCTCCTTGGCGGCGCGCTCGACGAGGCCGATTGCATGGCGCCGTGGTCGGTCCCTTTTACAGCCATCGTGCCGCCGCATCGCCGCTGCGCCCAACCGAACGCAGGGTCCTCAGATCGGCAGCACCTGCGTTAAAATCGACCGGGTAGGCCATTGCCTAGACGGCAAAAGGGAGAGAGGGATGACCAGGAAGATCGCACTCGAGGAGCATTTCCTCGTCGAAGGGTTCGCCAATATGGGCCGCACGGAAGGCAGCGGGCCGGCGGCGGTGTTCCGCCGTCAGGCGGCCGAGCGGCTGCCGGAGATCGACGCGCTGCGCCTCGACGCAATGGACAAGGCCGGCATCGACATCGCGGTGCTGTCGCTGTTCCAGCCCGGGATCCAAGGCGAGCGCGACACCGCGACGGCGATCCGCAAGGCGAAGACGGTCAATGACACGCTGGCCCAACGGATCGCTCGGCATCCCGCACGCTTTCGCGGTTTCGCCGCGGTGCCGATGCAGGACCCGCAGGCAGCCGCCGACGAACTGGAGCGCGCGGTGAAAGAGCTCGGGTTCAAGGGCGCGCTGATCAACGGCCACACCCAGGGCGTCTATCTCGATGATCCGCGCTGCCTGCCGTTCTGGGAACGCGTCGCCGCGCTCGACGTGCCGATCTATCTCCACCCGGCGAACCCGATGACGATCCCGGCGGCGTTCGAGGGCTATCCCGGCCTGGCGGGGGCGATCTTCGGCTGGGCGGCGGAGACCGGCGGTCATGCGCTGCGGCTGGTGCTCTCCGGGCTCTTCGACCGGTTCCCGTCGCTGACGGTGATCCTCGGCCATATGGGCGAAGCGCTGCCCTTCTACCTCTGGCGCATCGACAGCCGCTTCAAGATCAGCGAACCAAAGGTATCGCTCCGGCAGTTGCCATCCGCCTACATCCGCCGCAACATCGCCGTCACGACAGCCGGCACCTTTTCGCCCGAGCCGCTGCGCTGCACGATCGACGCGATGGGCCTCGACCGCGTGCTGTTCTCAGTCGACTACCCGCTCGAGGACAGCGACGAGGCCGCCCGGTTCATCGAGACGTCACCGTTGAGCGACGGTGAGCGCGAGGCGGTGTGCTTCCGCAATGCCGAGCGCCTGCTCCGGCTCTAAGGGCTGGCGCCTCGCCCATCCGCTCATCGGCATCGAAGCCGGCACCCGATAGCGGCCGTCAAATCTGGAGAATCCGGTTACAATCAGTCACTCTTGCCGTGGTGAGGGGGACAAACTTGATTTCTTAAGCCTTCTTTGATATGTATGTCGCGTCGATATATATGTCGCGTCTTTGCAGAGCGCCGCAATTAACAATCCCGAATGACCAACATCACGATCATCGAGCCGGGCCGGCGGGAGCGCAACTATTGGCGCGACTTGTGGCGTTATCGAGAGCTGTTCTTCGTGCTGGCGTGGCGAGACCTCGCCGTGCGCTACAAGCAGACGGTGATCGGCGCGGCGTGGGCGGTGATCCGGCCGTTTTTGACGATGGTCGTGTTCACTGTGATCTTTGGTCGCATCGCGAAATTGCCGTCGGACGGCAGTGCGCCCTATCCGCTGATGGTGTTTGCCGGAATATTACCGTGGACCTTCTTCTCGACGACGCTCAGCGATGCCTCGGGAAGCCTGATCAGCAATTCGAGTCTGATCAGCAAGGTCTACTTTCCGCGGATGATCGTGCCGACTGCGACGGCGGTCGTCGCCTTCGCCGATTTTATGATCTCTTTTGCGATCCTGGTTGCGATGATGGCGTGGTATCGCTTCCTGCCTGGGTGGCAGATCCTGATGCTTCCGGGTTTTGTGTTGCTCGCTTTTGTTGCCAGCATCGGGCCGGGCTTGTGGGTTACGGCGCTCAATGTCAAGTACCGCGACTTCCGCTACGTGATCCCGTTTCTTGTGCAGCTGGGGCTTTACATATCGCCGGTCGGGTTCACGTCGCATGTGGTGCCGCCGCAGTGGCGGCTCCTATATGCGCTCAACCCGATGGTCGGGGTCATCGACGGGTTTCGCTGGTGCATTCTGGGTGGGCAAAGCGGCCTCAACCTGCCGGGTCTCGGGGTTAGCCTTGCGGTGGCGTTGTTCTTTCTGTGGTTCGGCATCCGCGGTTTTCGCAAGACCGAAAAAAGCTTTGCCGATCTGATCTGAGGCCGTGCTGCAGTCAGTCTTTCAAGAGGCCAAAATCAATAAACTTCGCGCTCCGCGGTGATTTGCGCCTCCTCGGATCGCAGATAGCCGCCATCCGCGGTTACCGTGTGCTGGCGGTTACCTAGCGCGAACCCGTCGGAGGCAGGAAACATTACCGCCCCGCAGCCGCGCCCCCACAATCGCTACGCCTCGATCCTCGCGAACAGCCAGGCGCCAAGCGCGAGCAGGAGGGCGGCAAGGGTGCCCAGGACCGCAAAGTCGGTGGCGACGCCGAACGCGAAACCGCCGTTCAGCGCGCCGCGCAGGCCGTCGACGCCGTAACTCAGCGGGTTGAGCCGCACGGCGAGCCGCACCGCCCCAGCCCGGTCCGGCACCGGGAACAATGCGCTCGAAAAGAAGAAGAGCGGCAGCACGATGAAGTTCATGATCAACTGAAAGCCCTGCATGTCCTGCAAGACCGAACCGAGGGCGGTGCCGATCGCCGTGCACATGACGGCAATCAGCGTCATGAACAGCAGCGCCAGCGGCAGCAGCAGCGGATGCGCCGGCCAGAACCCGGCGGCAACACAGACGAGGAAGACGATGCCGCCCTGGATCAGAGCGACCGTCGCGCCGCCGAGCGTGCGCCCCAGCACGATCGCGAACCGCGACACCGGCGCGACGAGAGTTTCCTTCAGAAAGCCGAGCTGGCGGTCCCAGATGATCTCGATGCCGCCGAACACGGCGGTGAACAGGATGGCCATTGTGACGATGCCGGGCGCCAGAAACTGCACGTAGTTGCCGCGTCCGGCGCGGGCGAATATCGGACCAAGCCCGAAGCCGAGCGCCAGGAGGAACAGAATCGGCTGGCCGAGCGAGCCGATCATGCGGGCGCGCGAGCGGAAATAGCGCTTCAATTGCCGCAGCCACAGGATGAAGACGGCGCTCACCGACGCCACGCCCGGCGCATCATGCGCATGCGGTCGAGCGGCGCCGCATCAGCCTCGCGGATGCCGTGGCCGGTCAGGGCGATGAAGGCATCCTCAAGCGTGCGGCCGTGCGTCCGCTGCCGCAGCGTTGCAGCCGTGCCTTCGGCAACGATCCGGCCGTGGTCGATAATTGCGATCTGGTCGGCGACGCGCTCTGCCTCCTCCATGTAGTGGGTCGTGAAAAACACGGTCACGCGCTCGTCACGGCACAGGTTGCGGATGAATTCCCAGATCTGGTTGCGGGTCTGGGGGTCGAGCCCGCTGGTCGGCTCGTCGAGAAACAGGATGCGCGGTCGGTGCAGCAGCGCACGGGCGATTTCCAGCCGGCGCTTCATGCCACCCGAGAACCGTTTAACGTAATCGTGGCGGCGCTCCCACAGGCCGACGAAATGCAGCAGCGCGTCAATGCGACGGCGGCGGTCCACCCGCGGCACGCGATAAAGAACGCCGTGCAATTCCATGTTCTCGGCCGCCGTCAATTCGTCGTCGAGGCTCGGGTCCTGGAACACAATGCCAAACGCGCGGCGCACCAATAGCGGCGCTGCGACCGGGTCGTGGCCGGCGATCATGAGCCGCCCCTCGCTCGGCGCGAGCACGGTCGTCAGCATCTTGATCGTCGTCGTCTTGCCGGCGCCGTTGGGACCGAGGAAGGCGAAAACGACGCCTTCCGGCACCGCAAACGAGATGTGATCGACGGCGGTGAAACCGTCGAAGCGCTTGACGAGATCGCAAACCTCGATGATCGGTGCCGTCATTTGCGATCACTGTCGGCGCGACGGCGGCATGCCAATTTCAGAGTGACGAGCCGGGCTTCCTGCCGGCACTGCACGCGTACGAGCTTGGGGTGCTGGCGAGACTTGGCTCGGCCGCATAATGAAGCAGCGCTTGGCTTCGGTGCGCCGGCTGTGCGCAGTATCGTCCGTTCGGACTGTGGTCATCAGGTAGCACGCCGGCGCAATAACTCCGAATACGAAGCACATTGCGCCCTGAAGCCGAACGGGTCAGGGATGCGGCCCCCACGGCGCGGCCTGCAGCAGCTTGACCTCCTGGCTCATCACGAGCGGCCGGAATTTGGCGGCAAAGCCCTCGACGAAGTCCTTATTAGCAAAGACCGCGGCCCAATGGGCGCGGCGGTCGGCGTCGTCATCGAACTTCCAGAGATGGACGAGCTGGTTGATCGTCCCGGTGTCTGCCTGGAAATAGCCGACCAGGTGTTTGTCGTGTCCGCCCTTCTGCAGCGCCGGATACCCCAATTCCTGGTAGAGCTTGACAGCCTCAGCCATTGCGCCGACGCGGAGCGTATAGGTTCTCATTTCGTACAGTGCCATCGTTCGGCTCCTTTCCCACCTGATTGCGGGCAACACCTTTGGCAGCCGGGTTGCGGCGTCGCTGACGTTGATTCGTCGTCCGCGGGGCGGCGCGATGATGCTCGTGAGAGCAGGGACATCATTAGGGACAGAATCCAAATGATTTTATAAGCCATTGAAAAATATACACGCTGGCGGAGGGAGCGGGATTCGAACCCGCGATGGAGTTGCCCCCATACACGCTCTCCAGGCGTGCGCCTTCAACCACTCGGCCACCCCTCCGCACCTATCCCGGCGGCGCACTGTAGTGAGCGGCCGCCCGGCGCGCAACGCGCCCCGCCCGGGCGGCATAGGGTGGCGCCGTTGCGCCGGGCGTCTTAAACTGGAGCGCGAACCAAAAGGCGGGCCGAAGAGATGGTCGCGCGCGTCCGCACCGTTGCGTTCCATGGGGTCGAGGTCGTCGATGTCGAAACCCAGGTGACGATTGCCGCGGGCTTGCCGGCGTTTACGATCGTCGGGCTGCCGGACAAGGCAGTCGCCGAGTCGCGCGAGCGGGTGCGCGCGGCGCTCGCGGCGCTTGGGCTGGCGCTGCCGCCGCGGCGCATTACGGTCAACCTCGCGCCGGCCGATGTCGTGAAGGAAGGCAGCCATTTCGATCTGCCGATCGCGCTGGGCCTGCTCGGCGAGATGGCGGTGCTGCCACAAGACGAGCTGCAGGGCTACACGGCGCTGGGCGAGGTAGCACTCGACGGTTCGCTGACCGCCGTGCCGGGCGTCCTGCTCGCCGCGCTCGCCGCCGCCGCACGCGAGAGCGGCGTCATCTGCCCGGCGGACTGCGGCGGCGAGGCCGCGTGGGCGGGTAACGTCGAAATCATCGCCGCGCCGAGCCTTCTGGCGATTGTCAACCACTTCAAGGGCACGCAGCTATTGCCGCCACCCGAGGCGCATGTCGCGCCGTCGCGTAATGCCGGCCTCGATCTTGCCGACGTAAAGGGGCAGGAGAGCGCCAAGCGTGCCCTCGAAATCGCCGCGGCCGGCGGCCACAACCTGTTGATGGTCGGGCCGCCCGGCTCCGGCAAGTCGATGCTGGCGGCTCGCCTGCCCGGCATCCTGCCGCCGCTCGAACCGGCCGAGGCCTTGGAACTCGGCATGATCCAGTCGGTCGCCGGCGGCTTGCGCGGCGGCGGCCTGCTGCGCGAGCGGCCGTTTCGCGACCCGCACCATTCCGCCTCGCTGCCGGCGTTGGTCGGCGGCGGGCTGCGCACGCGCCCGGGTGAAATCTCGCTCGCCCATCATGGCGTCTTGTTTTTGGACGAATTGCCCGAATTCAACCGCGCCGCTCTCGAAGCGCTGCGCCAGCCGCTCGAAACCGGGCGCATCAGCATCGCCCGCGCCAACAGCCACGTGACCTTTCCGGCGCGCGTCCAGCTGGTTGCGGCGATGAACCCGTGCCGCTGCGGTTATCTGGCAGAGCCGGGGCGCGCCTGCGGCCGCGCGCCGCGCTGCGCCCTCGACTACCAGTCGCGC
>JASIAN010000006.1 GCA_030042035.1 Alphaproteobacteria bacterium
CTGACGCGCGGCCCGCAATTCGGGATGTCGATGTTGACCGCCATGTCGGGGCCGATTTCGCCGATGAAAAAACGCGGCGTCTTTGTGCCGCTCTCCATATAGAGGCCCGATGGGCGGTGCATGTTGTTCCACTGCGCTTCGTACTTGCCGTTTCTGTCGAATACCTGCACCCGGTGGTTCTCGCGGTCGGCGACATAAATCCAGCCGTCCGGATCGCAGCAGATGTTGTGGGCGATGTTGAACTGGCCCGGATCGGTGCCGGGTTCGCCCCACGAGAACAGGAGCTTGCCGTCGGGCGTGTATTTGTGAACGCGCGAATTGCCGTAACCGTCGGAGATATAAAGCTCGCCCTGGGGCGACATCGCGGTATGCGTGCAGCGGTGGAACGGCTCGCCCGACATGTAGGGTGCGGGCTTGCCGGGGATGCCGATCGTCAGCAGCACCTTGCCGTCGAGCGCGCATTGGCGGACCGTGTGGTCGCCATCGTCGGTCAGCCAGATCGTCTCATCCGGCGCCATAAAGACGCCGTGCGGCCGCACGAACACGCTTTCGCCCCATGAGCGCAGGAAATTGCCGTCGCGGTCGAACACGCACATCGGGTGCTTGCCGCGGTTGAAGGCATAGACATTGTCATGCTTGTCGACGCCGACCGCCGCGACATCGGCGTTGAATTCCATGCCCGGCGGCAGCTTCGCCCAATGATCGTCGACCTCGTAACGGTAGCCGTCGGTTCCGAGCACGATTCCGGTCATGGCGCTCTCCTTCTGTTAACTGTTGCCGGATTAGAAGCAGCGAAATGGACTTCGCTCGTCGCAATGGCCCTGTTCTGGCATTGCGCCCGGAGCAGCGCAATCCCGGCGCGCGGTGCGACAGCTCGGGCGGGTCGCCGGTTGACGCTGACCGCACGGAGGCACACAGTTGAGGCATGCAGCGGGCGACGCATCGCGCCCTCAGGCGGCGAATTAGCCGCCCGGGTCCCCCAGGGGCCCGGGCGCTGTCGATTCGCCGAAATCTTGCCGAGGACTGCCGCGATGTCGTCTCCGACCCCGTTTGTCACGCCGCCCGAACCTGACGGCGCCGCCACCGTTACGGCCTGCTATGCCGTGCGGGCCCGCGCGGAACCGGGCATCATGCCGCGCGTATTGGAATTGTTTGCCAAGCGCGGTCTCGTCCCGCACCATTGGCGCAGCACCGCCTCGCCCGAGGCGCTGGCGATCGAGGTGCAGATTGCCGGGCTCGACCGCGGCATGGCCGATTACATCGGCCGCGCAATGCGCCAGATTGCCGGGGTCGAGAGCGTGCTGATGAGCGAGATCAGCCGCTGAGATCAATGTCCTTCATCGACCATATCCGCGCGTGCAACAGCTTCGACCGCGCGCGCGTCGTGCCGCTGATCGCCGATGGCCGGCGCATCGGCTGGCTGCGCCACGACAACGCCGCCGCCTTGGCGCCGTACCGGCACGTGTTCGCGGTGGGCAGCGACGCGGTGCGGCTCGTCGCGGCGGGCGATGTCGATCGGGTCAGCGCCGCCGTCGATGCCGTCGTCGAGGCGCTCGTCGCCGAGAATCGGGTGCCGAAATGGCGCAACGAGACATTCGACGTGATGGCGCGCTGGGGCGAGAAGCCGATCTTTCGCCTCGATCGCGGCGCCGTGCCATTTTTCGGCACCCGCGCCTACGGCGTGCACCTCAATGGCTGCTGCCGCGAGACCGGCGGCCTCAAGCTGTGGATCGGCCGGCGGGCGCCCGACAAGCGCGTATCGCCCGACAAGCTCGACAACATCGTTGCCGGCGGCATCGGCAACGGCCATGGCATCCTTGCGACGCTCTACAAGGAAGCTGCGGAAGAGGCGACGATCCCGGCGCAACTCGTCGATCGCGCGGTGCCGGTCGGCGCGGTCAGCTATTGCATGGAGACCAAACTCGGCATCCGTGACGATGTGCTTTTTATCTACGATCTCGATCTGCCCGCGGATTTCATGCCGCACAACAGCGACGGCGAGATCGTGCAATTCGAGCTGATGGAAGCCGAGCGCGTCATCGCGCGGGTGCGGACGAGCGACGATTTCAAGTTCAACGTCAACCTCGTCATTCTTGATTTTGCGCTCCGCCACGGGCTGATCGCGGTCGACGACCCGGAATATCTCGATGTCGCAACCGGCCTCCACCGCCCGCTCGATTAGCCGAAAGCGAGCACCAAACGCCGGTTGGTTGCGGTCAGGCCGCCTCGTCGGCGACCGGTCGCACCTGGCGGATCAGGTCGCGGATGCGTCGTCGTTCGGGTAACGCCGACTGCCGTTCCGCTTCCGGATGCACCTCAGGCGGCGCACCGGCGGGTGGCGGCGGCGACGAAAGTTCGCCAGCCTGTGCACTCGTCGCAGCGGCGGCGTCCGTCGGCGGCAGGGGCTCGTCGGCAGCAACGGCATCGGTAGCGGGTCGCGCCTCCGCGGGCGCCGCCGCCGGGGTATCCCACGGCTCCGTCCGTAAGCTCGCGTCGATGCCGCTGCGGCTCGCGAACTGCGCCACGGCTGCGGCCAGCGCGCTCTTCTGGCGGTCGGCTTCGAGCGCCAAGGGCGCCATTGCGGCGAAATCGCCCCTCTCATGCGCCGCCATCAGCGCCTGATCGGCCTCGGCGAACGCATCGCGAGCCGCCCCAGCGGCGCCGAGCAATTGTTCGAGGCTCTCCAGCTCATCCAGCGGCCGATCGGCCAGGCGCGACGCCGGATCGTCGAGCGGCGGCGCAAACAGCGCCGCCGCCACCTCGGCGATTGCGGCGAGCGAACGCCGCCGCGCATTGTCGCGCCAGCGCGCCGCGATGTCGCCGGCGAGCGATGCGACGCTCTCCAGCAGCGGCAGCTCTACCGTCTCCGCTGCGAGCAGCTCGCTCGCGAGACTCCTGAGCCTGCCGAGTTTGTCGTCGGCAATATTGGCGAGATCGTCCATGTACAACTCCCGGCCGGCTGCCGAACGCAGATTTGCTGTCTCCCCGGCACCCGGCCAACAAAACTGAAAAATTCTGAACCTATTATTGGGAGAGCGCAAACGCTATTACCGATTCTTATATTAAAATGCAAAATGAGCGGCGTCGCGGGTTGGGGTCGGGGCGCGCGATGGAACCCGAATTTATGCGCTTGCCGGTGGGCGCCGCCGAAGCCGACCCGCGACCGCCGCGCAGCTGCACGCGGCGAACTCCATGTTCAAGCCCGTGGTGGGCGGCGCGAGAGCGTGAGTATTACCGCTTTACAATTCGTTAACCTGATAGCAACAATTCGTTAACCTGATAGCAACAGAGTCGGCCAGCCGCATGCCGCGGCGTGTTGGTAACACATGACCATCGCCGAATTTCTGGCTGGCGTCTTTGCGCTGCTAATCATCGGGTTGCTGCTGCCGCTACCCTCCGGCATGCGGTCGGCGCTGTTTCTGGCGCTGGTGATGTCCGGCGTATTGACCCTCGTCGGCGGCGCGATGAAATATCTGCTCGGCTTCTTCCAATAACCGAGGCATAGAAAAGCGCAGGTTGGCACCGCACGAGCCGCGTGGCAAGTTGGCGGCCTGTCGGAGCGCCCTGGCGCCCCGGCGGGTGTTTGCGCGCTCGCCCGCGCTCCCATCACCAAACGCGAGATCGTCTGCGGATGGCCGAACTGTTGCATTTCCCGGTCGCAACGCCGCCCGCACCCGGCGCCGTCATCGCCATCGCGCCGGGCGTCAGGTGGCTGCGCATGCCGCTGCCGTTTGCGCTCGACCATATCAACCTGTGGCTGCTCGACGACGGACCGGGCTGGACGGCCGTCGATTGCGGCATCGCCGGCCGCACGACGCGGGAGCTGTGGCAGCGGATTTTCGCCGATCACCTGGAAGGCCGGCCGATCGTCCGGGTTCTCGTCACCCATTACCATCCTGACCATATCGGGCTCGCCGGCTGGCTCGCCGAGCGTTTCGAGGCGCCGTTGTGGATTACCGAAAAGGAATGGCTGCACGCCCGGGTGATGACCGGCGACGGTACCGCCGATTTCGCCGCTGCGGCGCGCGGTTTCGCCCGGCGCGCGGGGCTCGCGGCGGAAGACAGCGCGTTGTTCGCCGAACGGCATTCCGGCTACCGGCTCGGCGTGCCGTCGGTGCCGCCTGCTTTTATCAGGCTGGCCGACGGCATGAATGTCGAAATCGGCAGTCGCAGCTGGCGGGTCATCGTCGGCGAGGGGCATGCGCCAGAATTGGCATGCCTCTATTGCGCGGAATCGGGCTTGCTGATCGCCGGTGACCAGATCCTGCCGCGGATTTCGCCCAATATCAGCGTCCCGCCGCACCAGCCCGATGCCGACCCGCTGGCGCTCTATTTGCGCTCGCTGGCGAGGCTGCGACGCGAACTCCCGGCCGACACGCTGGTGCTGCCGTCACATAACCTGCCGTTCCGCGGCGTCCATCATCGGATCGACGAACTGGCGGCGCACCACGCCGAGCGCTGCGCCGAGACCGTCATCGCTTGCGCCCGGCCGACCAGCGCCGCCGATCTCCTCCCGGTGCTGTTCCGCCGCCGGCTCGACCGACACCAGACCGCGTTTGCGCTGGGCGAGGCGGTGGCCCACCTGCATTACCTTGCCGGCGAAGGCGAGATCGCGCGCGTCATCGGCACAGACGGCATCGCCCGCTTCCTGCGCAAGGCGGCGTAAGCTGTGCGGGCGAAAGCGTCGCAAGCGTTGCCGCGGCGAGCCACTATCCGATGCGCTAAGCTTTGCCGCCCGCCCAACTTTGCGGAGGTTTTGCTAGCATGCTTCCGAAAATTCTCGCCACAGCGGCGTTGTCGCTTACCCTCTTGATGCTGACGCCGCCGGCCGCCCGCGCTGCCGACACCGCGACCGGCGCGCGCCTCGCGCGGCAATGGTGCGCCAATTGCCACCTCATCGACCACGCCGGCCCGAACGCGCCGGTGCCGCAAGGTCCGCCGAGTTTTCGCGCGATCGCCATGCGGGTCCATGCCCCTGCGCTGCGCGTTTTCCTGTCGCATCCGCACGGCAAGATGCCGGACCTGACGCTGAGCCGCGTCGAAATCGACGATCTGATCGCCTATATCCAGAGCCTGCGCTGACAGCGCCGAGTAGCCGCACTCCAGTGGACGCGGACCGCACGGCAGACGGCGATAGCGCCATGCAGCACGAGCACCAGCGCGGGCGCGCGCATGGTGCGGTGCCAACCGGCATCGCGACCGATCCGGTCTGCGGCATGAGCGTTGATCCTGCGACGGCGCAGTATCGCGCCGAGCATTCCGGCCGCGAATATGTCTTTTGCGGTCCCCGCTGCCGCGAGCGCTTCCTCGCCGAGCCGGCGCGCTTCGCCGCCGCGACAACGCCGCCTGCACCGACGGCAGTTTCCGAAGGCACGCGGTGGACCTGCCCGATGCACCCCGAGGTCGTGCGCGACGAGCCGGGTCCCTGCCCGCTCTGTGGCATGGCGCTGGAGCCGATGACGCCGGCAACGGGCGCCGAGGAGGAAAACCCCGAACTCGCTGACATGCGGCGGCGCTTTTGGACGGCGCTGGCGCTGTCGGCGCCGCTCGTCATGCTGGCGATGCTGGGGCCCCTCGTCGGGGGGGCGCACGGTTGGATCGAGTTCGCGCTGGCGACGCCAGTCGTCGTGTGGGCCGGCGCGCCGTTTTTCGCGCGCGGCTGGCAGTCGCTCGTCAACCGCCATCTCAACATGTTCTCACTGATCGCGCTCGGCACCGGCGTCGCGTATGTCTACAGCCTCGCCGCGCTGCTCGCGCCCGGCATCTTCCCCTCGTCGTTCCGCGGTCCGGACGGCCAGGTGCCGGTCTATTTCGAGGCGGCGGCCGTGATCGTCACCCTCGTCTTGCTCGGTCAGGTTCTCGAATTGCGGGCGCGCTCGGCGACCAACAGCGCGATCCGCGCGCTGCTCGATCTTGCGCCGAAGCGCGCGCGGATCGTGCGCGCCGACGGCCGGGAGGAAGATATCCCGCTCGAACAGGTGGCGCCGGGCGATCGCTTGCGCGTGCGTCCCGGCGAAAAAGTGCCGGTCGATGGCGTCGTGCTGGAGGGCCATAGCGCCGTCGATGAAGCGATGATCACCGGCGAGCCGCTGCCGGCCGAAAAAAAGGCCGGCGACAAGGTGACGGGCGCCACGGTCAACGGCACCGGCAGTTTCGTCATGCGGGCCGAGCGGGTCGGCAGCGACACGCTGCTCGCCCAGATCGTCCATATGGTCGCCGAGGCGCAGCGCTCGCGGGCGCCTATTCAGAAGCTCGCGGACGCCGTGTCCGGCTGGTTTGTGCCGGCGGTCGTCGCCGTTGCAATCATCACGTTTGCTGCCTGGTCGCTGCTCGGGCCGCCGCACGCAATGGGCTTTGCCCTCATCAACGCCGTCGCCGTTCTCATCATCGCCTGCCCCTGCGCCTTGGGCCTCGCGACGCCGATGTCGATCATGGTCGGCGCCGGGCGGGCCGCCCAGGTCGGCGTTCTCTTTAGAAACGCCCAAGCGCTCGAGGCGATGGAAAAGGTCGACACGCTCGTCGTCGACAAAACCGGCACGCTGACCGAAGGTCAACCGCGTCTCGTGGCGGTCGAGCCGGCGGCAGGCATCGCCGCCGACGAGATGCTGCGGCTCGCCGCCAGCCTGGAACGCGGCAGCGAGCATCCGCTGGCGGCCGCGATCGTCGCCGCCGCCGAAATGCGCGGCCTGACGCTCGCTGCCCCCGGCGATTTTCGCAGCGCGCCGGGTAAGGGCACGATCGGCACGATCGAAGGCCGTGCTGTCGCCGCCGGCAATGCCGCATTGATGGAAACGCTCGGCATCGCAGCCGCTGCGCTGACCGAGCGGGCCGAAGCGCGGCGCCGCGACGGCGAGGGGATCGTCCTTGTCGCGATCGACGGCAAGCCGGCCGGTGTGCTGGCGGTAGCCGACCCGCTCAAGGCGGGCGCTCGCGCCGCGTTGGCCGCACTACGCGCCGACGGCATCGCGATCGTCATGCTGACCGGCGACAGCCGCACAACCGCAGCGGCTGTGGCGCGCCAGCTTGGCATCGACCGCGTCGTCGCCGAGGTTTTGCCGGCGGACAAGGCGGTCGCGATCGCGCGGCTGCAGCAAGAGGGGCGCTTTGTTGCGATGGCCGGCGACGGCATCAACGACGCGCCGGCCCTGGCGCAGGCTCAGATCGGCATCGCGATGGGCACCGGCACCGATGTCGCGATCGAGAGCGCCGCGGTAACCCTCGTCGGGGGCGATCTCGGCGGCATCGTGCGCGCCCGCCATCTGAGCCGCGCAACGATGCGCAACATTCGCCAGAACCTGTTCTTCGCGTTCGTGTTCAACGTCGTCGCTGTGCCGATCGCGGCGGGTGTGCTCTATCCCGCGATCGGCTTATTGCTCAATCCGATGATCGCCGCAGCGGCGATGAGCCTGTCGTCGATCGCCGTCGTCTCAAACGCGCTACGCCTGCGCGCCGCGCGGCTGTAGCAGGCCCGCGCGGCGCTGCTGCCTACTCGGCGGCCTGCGGCAACTGCTTCAGGTCGGTCGAATAGCGATAGTGCACCGGCGCATCGACTTCGAACGGGTCTTTGAGCCCCAGTTCCTTGCCGATCTCGCGCATCGCCGGCATGACCTCCTGCCCCAACAGGCGAATGCAGGTGCGCGCGTCTTCGTTCGAGACCGAGCCGTCATTACCCCAGATGCCGTAGATGCTCGGGCGCGTCTCCTCGAGCACGCGGCGCAATTTCGGAATGACCTGCTTCGGTGTGCCGTAGAAGATGCGGCCATCCTTGACCTGCTGCTCGAAGGTCGGCCGGCCGCGCGGGCTTTCGGCCCGACCGACGGCAAACTCGACGAACTGCCGGCGGTACTCCGGCGAGAAGTAGCCCGACGGGTTCGACCACACCGGATGCGCAAGGCCGGTGAACTCGCCCTGCATCCACAGAAACTGGCGGGCGTTGCGTTCCGCCTTCTCCTCGGTGTCGGAGACATGCACCTGCTGCAGGTAGCCGCGGTTTTCGGGGCCCGCTTCGTAGCCCGTCTCAAGCGCGGTCTTGTCATAAAGCTCCCAGATTTTCTTGGTCGCCTCGATCGAGGTGTTCAGCGCGATATAGGGATAGCGCTGCTTTGCCGCCCAGATGATCGTCTCCTTCGACAACACGCCCGGCACCCAGATGCGCGGATGGGGCTTCTGCAGCGGCACCGCCCACGGGTTGACGACGCGGTGCTGATAGTGCGTGCCTTCCCAGCGGAACGGCCCCTCGCGCGTCCAGGCCGCGACAATCAGATCATGCGCCTCCTCGAAGCGCTCGCGGTTGAACGCCGGGTTGATGCCGTTGGCGAGCGATTCCTGGCCGCCGCCGCGGACGATGCCGGGAACGAGGCGGCCCTTCGAGATCATGTCAATCATCGCCAGCTCTTCGGCCAGCCGTACCGGGTTTTCGGCCAACGGCAGCGGGTTGCCGAGCAGGACGATCTTTGCCTTTTTTGTCACGGCAGCAAGGATCGAGGCAAAGATATTGCATTTAGCCTGCATGCAGAACGGCGCGTTGTGATGCTCGTTCAACATGAAGCCTTCAACACCCTGCTCCTCGGCATAAATATATTGTTCGAGATACTCGTTATAGAGGCGGCTGCCGGCGACCGGATCAAAGTATTTGTTCGAGAACATCAGCGCGGTATGGCCGATTTGGAGGCCGATATCTGCCGGATAGGCGGACATCGGCTGCTCGGTGAAATACATGACGAACATGGCGTTCTCCCGGATGCTAGGGTCCCAGCGTCAGTTCTGTTCCAGAAACGGCGTTACCAAGCGAGCCAGCGCGTCGGGCTGCTCCATATCGACGCAATGCCCGGCATTGGCGACCGTCGCGAAGCGCGCCTCGCGCAATGCGCGCTGGTACGCCTCCCCCGCGCTGTGCGGCACGACGCGATCATGTTCGCCCCATACGACGAGCGCCGGCGCCCGCACGCCGCCCAACAGATGCGGCAGGGTCTGGCTGTACATATACGGCTTCCACGCGATGCGAAAGCTCATCTCACGGCACAAATCCCAGGCGACCAGCTGGTCGGTCGACACGTCGCCGTAGACCTTCGCAAACGCCGCGGGATCGTGAAAACCGGCCTTCGCGTAATCGATATAGCTGAGGATCGCCTGGTCCATGATATCGCCGTCGGGCGGCTTCACGCCCATCGCGCCGACCAGCACGAGGCGGTGGAAATCGCGCGGCGCCAGCGCCGCCATTTCGGCCGCGATCCAGCCGCCGAAGCCGAGCCCGACAAGGCTCGCGCGGTCCGCGCCGAGATCGGCCAGCAGCCACTGGTAGAGCGCGGCAAGATCGCGCGGATGGCGCAACCAGGCCGGCCGCTCGGGCACGCCGTAGCCGGGGTGGCGCGGCACAATCACGTCGAATTTTTCGGCTAGGACGTCGTAGAACGGCAGGCGCTCGAGCGTCCCGATGTCATGGTGCAGCACCAGCACTGGCCGACCGCCGCCGCCGCGCCACACGTGCAACTTGACCTCACCGAGCTGGAAATCGTGTTCGCTCCACCCTGCCATCGCGGCCGCCCTTTTGTGAACGCCGTTCAGCGTAAACTGCCGCTGCACCTGCCGGCAATCGCCGAATTCGGCATCGCTGGGTTGCGGATCGTAAGCCAATATACCGATAAGCCAGCTTATGATCGAGCCGAGCGCGTGCCCACTGACAGACGCGGCCGCACGTGCTAGACTGGCCTATCTATTAGCTGGAGGACGACAATGAAGGTGCGGATCGAGTGGTGCCGGCCTTGAAACTATGAGCCGCGGGCCCTCCGTGCGAGGGCATTGTTGGAGGACAAATACGGCGCCGAGGTCGAGTTGGTGCCGGGCACCGGCGGCGTCTTCGAGATCACCGTCGATGGGCAGCTGAGGTTCTCGAAAAAACAGACCGGCCGATTTCCGACCGATGACGAGGTTATTGCCGTCGGTGCCGGCACGCCGCCTTAAGCGCGATCTTCATCCCTGACTACGGACCGAAGCGGCCGCTGCGCGGAAAGCCCTGCGGCACGCTGCGGCCGGCCGTGGCGCGGGGGCCGCGCCACGGCGTTGGGTCGGGTTCGGTGCGGGTGCGGCTCTCGCTCTGCCGCCACGAGAGGCCGTCGGCGAGGCGGAAGGCCTTCGCGTCGGCCAGCCCGCCCATGCGATAGCGCTGCAGGATCACGCCGCGGCCGCGCGCCATTTCCGGGATGTCGGCGAGATCGACGACCAGCATGCGGCGGTTGTCGCCGACAAAGGCGGCCGCGTCATCGCCGTCGCCGACCGGCGTGCAGACCGCGGCCTTCGCGCCCTGGGCCGGGATCAGCACCTGCTTGCCGGTGCGGGTCTGCGCCAAGGCCTCGTCACCAGCGACGAGAAAGCCGCGGCCGTCATCCGACGCGACAAGCAATGTTATGCCGGGACGGTGCGGGAAGAGTGCGACCACTTCCGCCTCGTTCGGCAGGTCGATCATCAACCGCAGCGGCTCGCCCTGGCCGCGCCCGCCGGGCAGCTTGTCGGCGGCGAGCGTATAGAAGCGCCCGTTGGAGCCGAACACGACGAGCCGGTCGGTGGTCTCGGCCGGCACCGCAAAGCCCGGCCCGTCGCCCTCCTTGTATTTCTGGTCGGCGGCCGCAATGCCGTGCCCGCGGACGGCGCGCAGCCAGCCCTTCTGCGACAACAGCACGGTGATCGGCTCGCGCTCGACCAGGGCCGCGACCGGGATGTCAACCGGCTCGGGCGCCGCGGCGATCAGCGTGCGGCGCCGGCCCAATGGGGTGTCGGCGCCGAATTCCTGCCGCGTTGCGGCGATCTCCCGGGCGAGCGCCTGCCATTGCCGGCGGTCGCTGGCGAGCAGCGCGTCGAGCTGGGCCCACTCTGCGACCAGCTCATCGAGCTCCTTGCGGAGCGCCAGTTCCTCAAGCCGGCGCAGCGCGCGCAGGCGCATATTGAGGATCGCCTCGATCTGAACGTCGGTTAGGCTCCAGCGCGCGGCCATCTCGGCCTTCGGATCGTCCGCCTCGCGGATGATGCGGATCACCTCGTCGAGGTTGACATAGACGATAACAAACCCGCGCAACACCTCCATGCGGCGCGCAACCGACGCGAGCCGGTGGCGCGACCGGCGCTGCAAGACCTCGCGGCGATGGTCGAGAAAGGCCTGCAGCGCCTCCTTCAAATTCATGACCCGCGGGACGCCGGCGGCATCGAGAACGTTGAGGTTGAGCGGCACCTTCACTTCCAGCTCGGTCAACCGGAACAATTGCTCCATCAGGACGTCGGCATCGACGTTGCGGTTTTTGGGTTCCAGCACGATGCGCATGTCGTCGGCCGACTCGTCGTTCATGTCGGCGAGTAGCGGCAGCTTTTTCTCTTCGAGCAATGCCGCGATCTTTTCGACGAGGCGGCCTTTCGGCACTTGATACGGTATCTGATCGACGATGATCCGGTAGAGCCCGTGCGACAGCATCTCCTTCTGCCAGCGGGCGCGCAGGCGGAAGCTGCCGCGGCCCGCCGCATAGGCCTCGGCGATCGCTTCGGGCGGCTCGACAAGGACGCCGCCTGTCGGGAAATCGGGGCCGACGACGTGCGCGACCAGCTCGCCCGTCGGGCAATCCGGATGGTCGATCAGATGCAACAGCGCCGCGCACAATTCGCCGGCGTTGTGCGGCGGGATCGCGGTCGCCATGCCGACCGCGATGCCGGCGGCACCGTTGGCGAGAAGGTTGGGGAAACGCGCCGGCAGCACGACCGGCTCCCGGTCCTCGGCGTCGTAGGTGGCGCGAAAATCGACGGCGTCCTCGGCGAGGCCTTCGAGCATCGCCTGCGCGACGGCCGAGAGCCGGCTCTCGGTATAGCGCATCGCCGCCGCATTATCGCCGTCGACATTGCCGAAATTCCCCTGGCCGTCGATGAGCGGATAGCGCTGCGCGAACTCCTGCGCCAGCCGCACGAGCGCGTCGTAGACCGCAAGCTCGCCGTGCGGATGGAACTTGCCGATCACGTCGCCGACCACGCGGGCGCATTTCTTGTAGGCCGAACCCGGATCCATGCGCAGCTCGCGCATCGCGTGCAGGATGCGGCGATGCACCGGTTTGAGGCCATCGCGCACATCGGGCAACGAGCGCGCCATGATCGTCGACAGTGCATAGGACAGATAGCGCTCGCCGAGCGCGTCGCCGAAATCGATGTCGCGGATGTCGCCCGCGACGGCCGCATCGGACATGCGAACCACTTCTTTTTGCTAAGATCGGTTTATTATAACGACGCGCCGCCGCATGCGTTCGGCGAACATCTCACGCGCCTCCGGCAGCCGCCCGCCGTGCGGCTCAAACAGGTGATGCAGCAGGAAATGCCGGGTCATCGCGAGGCCGGCCGCAATATCGGCCGCGTCCGCCGTCGCTTCCCGCCACAAAAAGGCCGGCAGCGGCAACAGCTTGTCGCGATAGGCAAGCCCCGCCTCGCGCGCCAGTGCGCGGCCCGAGCGCGGCGAGACATAAGCGAGATCCTCGTTGCTGCCGGTCGCGGCGCAGCGCCCGAGATCGAGCCCGAAACCAAGCGCCGCCAGCAGGCCGCACTCCCAGAGCACATAGGTCGCGGCCCAGCCGGGCGCCGAATCGCGCCGCGCCCGATCGTCTGGCCCGGTGAGCGCCGCCACCAGCGCAGCGAAGGATGCGTGCACCTCCGGCTGCGGCTCGCGTTCGGGCAGCGCCGCAACGAGCAGCGCCGTGGCGGCATTGAGCGCGGCGAGCCGGTCGGGGTCGTCGAGGAGATGTGCAGCATGCGCCTCGACGAGTTCGCACTCGAACGTGCCCAAATGCTCTGAGAGCCGGCCGCGCCAGGTCGCGGCGACTTCGTTTCCCGGCTGCAGCAGCGCGCGGCGGCGCGGTGATTGCCCACCGCGCACGAGACCGGCGTGGCGGCCGTGCTCGCGCGTCAGGAGTTCGGCGATCAGCGCCGCCTCGCCATGCCGGCGCGCCCGCAGCACAAACCCGACGTCACGCCATTCCATACGATCGCGCGGGCGCGGCGCTCAGCTCGCGGCGGCGGTCTCGCGCATTCGCTTCGCGATATCGACGAGCGTCTTGACCGCCGCGCACGAGGCGTCGAACGCCGCCCGCTCTTGGCTGTTGAGCTGGATTTCGACGATGCGCTCGATGCCGCCCGCGCCGATCACGACCGGCACGCCGACATAGAGGTCGCGCACGCCGTATTGTCCGGTCAGCCACGCGGCACACGGCAAGACGCGCTTCTTGTCGCGCAGATAAGCTTCGACCATCGAGATCGCGGCGCTGGCCGGCGCGTAGAACGCGGAGCCGGTCTTCAGGAAATTGACGATCTCGGCGCCGCCGTCGCGCGTGCGCTGCACGATCCGGTCAAGCCGTTCCTGCGTCGTCCAGCCCATCCCGACGAGGTCGGGGAGCGGAATGCCGGCGACGGTCGAATAGCGGATGAGCGGCACCATCGTGTCGCCGTGGCCGCCCAAGACGAACGCGGTCACGTCCTCGACCGACACCCCGAATTCCCGCGCCAGGAAATAGCGGAAGCGCGCACTGTCCAAGACGCCGGCCATGCCGACGACGCGATTGGCCGGGAAGCCGGTGGCTTCCTTCATGACCCACACCATCGCATCGAGCGGGTTGGTGATCGTGATGACAAAAGCATCCGGCGCGTTTGCCTTGATCGCGGCGCCGACCTCGCCGACCACCTTGGTATTGATGCCGATGAGGTCGTCGCGGCTCATGCCGGGCTTGCGCGGCACGCCGGCGGTGACGACGACGACATCGGCGCCGCGGATCGCGCCGTAATCGTTGGCGCCGGCGATTTCGGCGTCGTAGCCCTCGATTGAGGAGCCCTGCACGATGTCGAGCGCCTTCCCCTGCGGCACGCCGTCGATGATGTCGAACAGCACGACGTCGCCCAATTCCTTGAGGCCGGCGAGCAGCGCCAATGTACCGCCGATCTGGCCGGCGCCGATGAGCGCGATCTTGTTGCGTGCCATGATTTCCTCGCCGGGGCTGTCAACGCGTCGCGGCCGCCTCTTACCGCGATTGCCGAGGCGGGGCAAGGCGCCAACGGGAGTGGCTTGGCGCAGACCAGGGCCCGCCCGGTGGGCGGCGCGTCAACCGGCGCCCCGCCCGCCGATCGCGGCGCGGCGCCGGTCTTCGATCCGTGCGGCTTCCGCCTCGAGGTCTTCGGCGGTGCGCAGGCGCGAGTCCCAGATGGCGACATTGGCCGTGCATTCGGCAAAGGCGCGATACCAGCCCGCCAGTTCGCGCAGCCGTGCCGGATTGTCCATCGGTCGTCCTTTCAACGCATTTTGGTAAAGCTTTACGCATCGCTAGGTAAACAAACGGTTTCAAGTCACCCGCCCGCCACCGCGAGCGCATCGACGCGCTCTATCAGCGGCTGGCCTGACCCTCCTTGCCATTCGCGATAAGCGGCTTAGGCTGCGCGCCGCGCTCTCTACTGCTGCGGCCGCGACGCGCAGGAGGCGGGATGGACAGCACAGGGGTGGTCGCTTTCGACACAGGCGGCTCGATCCACGACTGGCACGGCGGCCGCGTCGCGGCGCTCGCCGAATGCGGCGCCCGGCGACATCCTGATGGGGGCCGAGCGGTCCCGCACTAATTCACGAAGCCGAAGAAGGAGTCGCACGGTGACGATCACGATGTACGATCTGGCCGGGGAAGAGGCCGAGCGCCGCTTCAGCCCATTCTGCTGGCGTGTCCGCATGGCGCTGGCGCACAAGGGGCTCGAGGTAGAAACCGTGCCATGGCGCTTCACCGAAAAGGACAAATTGCCTGCGCCCAATGACGGCCGCGTGCCGGTCATCGTCGACGGCGGCCGGGTCGTGCACGATTCGACCGCGATCGCCGATTATCTCGAACAGCAGTATCCCGACCGGCCCTCGCTGTTCGGCGGGACGGCCGGCCGCGCATTGACCCGCTTTGTGCAGAACTGGGCCGAGACGGTCGTGCAGGGCGGCCTCATCCGCCTCGTCGTCCTTGACATCTGGCGGCATGCGGCGCCGCAGGACCGCGATTATTTCCGCCGCTCGCGCGAGGAGCGGTTTCATGCGCGTCTCGAAGAGGTCGTGCGCGATCGCGAGGCGCGCCTGCCGCAGTTTCGCGCCAGCCTTGATCCGCTGCGCCGCACCGTCGAACGGCAGAATTTCGTCGCGGGCGATACACCGGCGTGGGCCGATTACGTCGTCTTCGGCGCCTTTCAGTGGGCCCGTGCGATCAGCGATTTCGAGGTGCTGGCGGCGGACGACCCGGTGCGGGCCTGGCGCGGCCGCATGCTCGACCTGTTCGGCGGTCTGGCGCGGCGCGCCCCGGCTTACGGGGGCTGAGGGTGGATCAGACCATTGCGATCGCGACCGTCGCGCTGATCGTGCACATCATCGCGGCGGTCGTTTGGGTCGGCGGCATGTTTTTCGCGCTCCTCGTGCTGCGGCCGGCGACCGGCGCGCTTGATGCCGCACCGCGGCTTGCGCTGTGGGGACGCGTGCTGGAGCGGTTTTTCGCTTGGGTCATCGCCGCGATCGTGCTGCTCCTCATCAGCGGCTACGGCATGGTGTTCGGCGTGTTCGGCGGGTTTGCCGATATCGGCCTGCACGTGCAGCTCATGCAGGGCACCGGCATCCTGATGATGCTGCTGTTCTTTCACGTGTATTTTGCACCGTGGCGGCGCTTCAAGGCGGCATCGGCGCGGCGGGACCATGCCGGGGCGGCACGCCAGCTCAATCAGATTCGCTGGATCGTGATGCTGAACCTGGTGCTCGGCCTGATCACCGTTGCCGTCGGCGGCAGCGGGCGCTATTGGGGATGATGCGGCGCCGCTTTCAGTTGCGCTGCAGGCTCATCAGTACGATGGCGGCGAGCAGCACGCCCGACGCCTCCATGCCCAGCGCAATCTGCCCGAACATGACGCTGAGCAAGGTGCAGACGACGGTCGTTGCTCCGATCAGCATCGGCATGGCGGCGATCCAGGGTTGACGTGGGCCGGGAAGCAGCGGTGTAACGGGAGAGCGGCGGAATCTATTCCCGGGAAAGAAGAGGCCCATGCCGGTACTTTTTGTCGCACGCAGCGCGCGGCTGGCGCGCTGGGCGTCGGATGTCGGGTTCGGCCGGAACATCTACAAGGTCGGCGTCAGCGAGGAGGATCCGAAAGCGCTCGCCGCCCGAGGCTGGGCCGGCGAAGATGATTGGAAGATCGTGCGCCAAGAAGCGGTCGAGGGGCTGAGCGAGGCCGACGCGATCGAGCGGCTGCTGCGCCGGGAGAAGTCGATCGATCCCAATCTCTATCCGAAGCTCAAGGGCACGCCGGGCATCTTTCGCGTCGCCGCCGAGCATGTCGAGAACCACATCGTCGTCTCGCGCGCGCTGGCCGGCGCCGGCGACCGCGCCGAATTGAAGCTGAAACCGGCCGATTTTGCCGCCTATCTGATCCACAACACGCTGCGCTGATGATGGCGCTACTCTCTGCACCATTGGTCGACGGCTCCGTCGGGCGGGAGGTCGTGGACGTGTTGAAGACCGTGCCATGAAGGCGACGGACGCGCGCATCACGCCGCCGATCCGCCGTTTCTTCTCGGACAAAAGCTGGCTCGCCGCGCTGCGGGTGTATCGCCAGCCACGGCTCGTCGCGATCCTGCTGATGGGGTTTTCCAGCGGATTGCCGCTGGCGTTGACCTTCGGCACGCTGTCCTACCGGCTGGCCGAAGACGGCGTGTCGCTGGCCGCGATCGGCGCCTTTGGCCTTGTGCGCACGTCCTACAGTCTCAAATTCCTGTGGGCGCCGCTGCTCGACCGGCTGGCCGTGCCGCTATTGACGCGGCGGCTCGGACGGCGCCGCAGCTGGGCGCTGACGATCCAGCTGCTGCTCGCAGCGGCGATCGCCGTGCTCGGCCTGACGAACCCGCGGCATGATGCGGCGGCGACGGCGCTCGCGGCGGTCGTCGTCGCGTTTTTGTCGGCGAGCCAGGACATCGTTATCGACGCCTACCGCATCGAGCTCTTGCTGCCCGAGGAGCAGGGCGCCGGCGCGGCGGCGACGCAATGGGGCTACCGCTTCGGCATGCTGGCCTCCGGCGCCGGCGCGCTCTATGCGGCAAGCTTCGGCGGCTGGCGGTTGTCATATCTGCTGATGGCCGCGTTGATGGCGGTCGGTATGGCGACCGTGTGGTTGACGCCGGAGCCCGAGGGCGTCGCCCTGCCGCCGTCGCCCGGCGAGAGCACCGCCGAGCGCGTCCGCGTGTGGCTCCGCCGGGCCGTCGTTGCGCCGTTCCGCGATCTCGCGGCGCGCAACGGCGGCGTGCAGTTCCTCGCGATCCTTGTGTTCATCGTGCTCTACAAATTCGGCGACGCGCTGGCCGGCTCGATGGCCAACCCGCTCTATGTCTTCCTGCATTTCACCAAGGTCGAAGTGGCGACGATCTCGAAGGTCTACGGTGTCGTCGCGACACTGGCCGGCGTCGCGCTCGGCGGCGTGTTCTGCGCGCGGTTCGGCGTCTTCCGCGCGCTGTTGGCGTGCGGCGCGCTGCAGGCGGCGTCAAACCTGATGTATGCGGTTCAGGTGTGGGCGGGCCACAGCGTCGCGATGCTGGCGGTGACGATCGGCGGCGAGAACCTGACCGGCGGCATGGCCTCGGCCGCCTTTGTCGCCTACCTGTCGAACCTGTGCAATCGCGACTTTACCGCGACGCAGTATGCGCTGATGTCGTCCTTGGCGACGGTCGGCCTCAACGTCCTCGCGGCATCGGGCGGCGCGCTCGCCGAGGCTATCGGCTGGACCCGGTTTTTTGTGCTCAGCACGCTGTTCTGCCTGCCGAGCCTCGCGCTTCTCTGCTGGATCATGCGGCGGCCGACATACGCCGTGGTTCAACCATAGGAAAACAGCTGGTCGCGGTGCCGCTTCAGCCACGCGCGCGGGGCAACGGTGTCGGGCACCAGCGTCGCCACCAGCCGCCAGAAGCGCGGGCCGTGGTTCATCTCGACAAGGTGCGCCACCTCATGCGCGACGACGTAATCGATGACCGGCACGGGCGCCATGACGAGCCGCCAGCTGAACGACAAGGCGCCGGTCGCCGCGCAGCTGCCCCAGCGGCTTTTCGTGTCGCGCACCGCGACCCGCGCGATTCGCCGATCGATGCGCGCGGCGAAATCGCGCGACCGGCGCGCCAGTTCGCGCGCCGCCAGTTGCGTCAGGTGGTCCTTCACCCGGCGCGCCAGATGCGCCCTATCGCCTTTGACGCGGATTTCGCCGCCAGCGATTGCGACGGGTGGCGCGCCGGCGCTCACTTCGCGGCGGATCACATGCGGCACGCCCAGTATCGGCACGACGGCGCCGTCGGCGAACGGCACCGACATCGGCAGCGCGGCGAGACGCGCCGCGATCCAGCCGCGCTGCGCATCGAGAAATTCGAGGCCGTGCGCCAGCGCAAGGCCGCGCGGCAGCACCAGTTCGACCTGTCGCGCCGCGGCATCGATGCGCAGCGCAACGCGGCGGGCGCGCGGATTGACGCGAATCGCCACCGGCGCACCAACCTCCAGCGCCGCCGCCTGCCGCTCCGCATCTGCCAGGAAGGCGGCCGCCCTCGCCCCGCTGCGCCGCACCGTTCCGGTCGCTCCCCGCCATGGACTGAAAAAGCTTCCCGCCGCGGCTGCCGCTTGGCAAGGGACCGCGCCGGCGACGCGGGCGATCAGCCCTCAATATCCCAGCGTCATGTCGATTTCCTGCAACAGCCGGCCGCCCGCTTCGAGGCTGCGGATGTTTTTCGCGATCTCGGTGACGAGCTGCTCAACGGTCGGCCGCCGCGCGACATGCGGCATGACCGTCACCTTCGGGTGCAGCCACAACGGGCTTTCGGGCGGCAACGGCTCGGGCCACAAGGCATCGAGCGCGGCGTAGGACAATTGCCCAGAGTCGAGCGCGGCGACGAGATCGGCTTCAACGACGTGCCGGCCGCGCCCGACATTCACGAGCATCGCGCCCGGCGGCATCATCGCAAACGTGCGCGCCGAGAAGATGCCCTCGGTCTCACGGGTCAGCGGCAACAGGCATACGGCGATGTCGGTCTGATTGAGGAAACGTTCGAGCTGGCCCCAGCCGTGAAAGATCGGGATTTCCGGCTCGTCGCGCGGGTTGCGCACCCAGGCCGACACCGGGAAGCCGAGCGACCGCAAGACCAGCGCCGGCGCCTTCGCCATCAGGCCGAGGCCGAGAAAACCGATCCGCCGTTCCTCCGGCCGCACGATCCGAACCCGGCGCCACTCGCGCCGCTTCTGCGCCGCCTCGTAACCAGGCATGTCGCGATGCAAGCGCAACACATGCATGACAACGTATTCAGTCATCATCGGGTCGCCGCCGGGCGGCTCGATCTTGCCGAGCGGCACCTTTGGCAGCGTCGGGTCATCAACGAATTCCTCGACTCCGGCGGAGCGGCTGAACATCGCCTGCAAATTCGGAAAATGCGGCAGCTTGGAGAAATCGGTCCGCATGAAGGCGAGATATTCGATATCGGCCGGTTCCCCCGCCTCGGGCCAGATGCGCACGTCCATCTCGGGCATCTTCGCCCGCAGCACCTCGCGCCACAGCGGCGCGCCGCCGATGTATTTCTCGATATCGACGAGCAGCAGCGCCATGGCCTCTCCTCAATGCGCCGAGGCGACGCGGGCAGCTTCTTGAAGACCGCGCCGCGGGACGGCAAGATCGCCGGCGGCGCCATCTTTGCTGGCTCCGCGGCGGCTTGGCAAGCGAAGGGAGAGACGATGGACAGCGATCTGGCCCGGCTCGGGGCAGCCTGACAGCGGGAGGCCGAGCCATGGTCATGCGCATCCTGCTGGAGCCGATCGTCCGCGCCGCGCTTTTCGAGGATCTCGGGCGCGCCGGCGACATCACGAGCGACGCGGTCGTCCCGGCCGACGCGATGATCGAGGCGGTCATCGTGGCGCGCCAAGAGGGCATCGTCGCCGGGCTCGATCCCGCCCTCTTGGCATTTGAACTGCTCGATCCCGGCCTTGCCATCGACATCCTGGCGGCAGACGGCAGCACCGTCGCGCGCGGCCAGCGGGTCGCGCGCATCGCCGGCCGGGCGCGGCCGGTGCTGGCAGCCGAACGGACCGCGCTCAATCTCGTCTCGCGCCTCTCTGGCGTCGCGACAGCAACCCGTTCACTGGTCGATGCGATCCGCGGCCACAACGCAAAGATCGTCTGCACGCGCAAGACGACGCCGGGGCTGCGCATCCTCGAAAAGGAGGCGGTGCGATTGGGCGGCGGCGCCAACCACCGTTTCGGCCTCGATGACGCGATGCTGATCAAGGACAACCATATCGCGCTGGCGGGCGGCGTCGCCGAGGCATTGCGGCGCGCCCGCGCTCATGCCGGGCATCTCGTCAAGATCGAGCTCGAGGTCGATACGCTCGATCAGCTCGCCGAGGCGCTCGCAGTCGGTGTCGATGCGGTGCTGCTCGACAACATGGACCCACCGACGCTGCGTCGGGCGGTCCAGATGGTTGCCGGCCGCGCCGTCACCGAAGCCTCGGGCCGCATTACCCGCGAGACGGCGCCCGCGATCGCGGCCGCCGGGGTTGATCTGATCTCGTCGGGCTGGATCACGCATTCCGCCCCGATCCTCGACCTCGGCCTCGACATCGCCTGAGCGCAGGAGAAGCGGGAATGAAGCAGAGCGGATCGGAGAAAAACGAGTCTCCTTCCCGGCTGATCGACGCCAGGATCGAGGAGCTCGGCGACTGGCGGGGCGAGATGCTCGGCCAGCTGAACAACTCCAAAGCGCGACGCTAGGGCTTGGCACGGCGACGCCGCGACGCTTATGTCATTCGCCACGGATCGGTTATGGTGATGCCGGAAGCCGAGATGCGGAGGGTATGATGGACGGCTTGACAACGCTGGATGCACAGGGCGTCGTCGCTCCGCTCACGTTCATGGAGCCGATGGCGGAGAAGCCGTTCTCCTACAATTACGAGCCGCCGTCCGGCACTGTGCTGCGCAACGCGCGGCCACAAACTCGCCAGGTCAAGATCATCGACGCGCGGCAATTCGCCGACCGGCTGTCGCTTGACCGCGAGGGGTTTGTGCTGCTGCACCGTCCGACCGCAGCGAAAAGCCTTTACGACGAGGACGAAATTACCCGGGTTTATTATCCGGAGTGCGAGCGGCTCATCGCCGAGGCGACCGGGGCCGTGCGCGTCCATGCGTTTGACCATATTGTGCGCAACGCGGCGCTATCGGCCAAGGGCAACCAGATCAAGCAGCCGGCGACCCGCGTCCACAACGACTACACGGCGTGGTCGGCGCCGCAGCGAGTGCGCGACCTGATGGGCGCCGAGGCCGAGGAACTGCTGCGGCACCGCTACGCCGAGATCAACGTGTGGCGGCCGATCCGCGGCCCATTGCTCGCGTCGCCGCTGGCGCTGTGCGATGCGCAGACCTTGGCGGAGGAAAACCTGATCGCCTCCGACCTTCTCTACAGGGACCGCAAGGGCGAAATTTACAGCGTCACCTACAATCCCGGGCAGTGCTGGTATTATTTCCCGAAGATGCAGGCCGACGAAGCGGTGCTGATCCGCTGTTTCGACTCGGCGCCGCACGGCGCGGCGCGGTTTTCGGCGCACGGCGCGTTCGACGATCCGGAAACCCCGCTCGACGCGCCGCCGCGCGAAAGCATCGAGGTGCGCGCGCTTGTCTTTTTCAAAGACTGAGCGCGCCGCGCCGTCATTCGCCGCTGTCGATGCGCTTGTTAGCCTCTTCGATCAGCGACAGATCGACGTAATGAGGGCTGATCGTGACCGGCTTCGGCAGCACGCCGAGCTTCACGGAATTGTCAATTTCGCGCTGTATCCATTCGAGGTTCGGCCGCGCATCCGGCGAGTGGTAGAAATCGTGTTTGGTGAACGCGAAGGCGAGCCGGCTTTCCGGCAGCTTCGTCACGTATGACGCGATCGCCAGCGCCTCCTGTCGGTTTTTCGGGTCGAGAAACCACCGCACGGCGCGGATGTGGTCCTCGAGGAAATCGACGAGCGCCGGCCGGTGCGCCGCGATGACGTCGGCGCGCATCGTCCATACCACTGCCTGGGTCGGCCCCACCGCGTCGCGCGCCTGGAATAGCACGCGGTATTTGGGGTTGCCGATGATGCCCTGGGCGAACTGCGGCAGAAGGCCGATCATGTCAACCTTGCCGCCCTCCAGCATCGCCGGCATGTTGGCAAAACCGGCCTCGACGGTCGTGAAGTCGCTGTCTTTGATGCCATGCTTCTGGAACATCGTGCGCATCGCCTCGTCGCTGGCCGAACCGATCGCGTTGGTGGCGACCCGCTTGCCCTTCACATCCGCGATCGTCTTGATCGGCCCGTCCGCCCGCACGACAAAATCTTCGCTGAAATGGCCGGGAACGCCGTCAGCGACGACATCGGCGACGACCCGCTCGTCGAGATGCGCGTTGGTGATCGCCAGCGCGACGGCGGCGGTCGAGAACGAGGCGATGTCGAGGTCGCCGATCGCCTGCGCTTGAATCTCCGGCGTCGTGCCCTGGAAGTGCACGGCCTGCATGACATAACTCTTGCCGAAATGCTTGAATATTTCCGGGTGGCGCTTGACAAGCTCCGCTTCGAGCGGCGCGAGATGGCCTGGGGTCACGACCCAACCGACCCGGATCACATACGGCGGATCGGCGCCCATGACATGGACCGACCCGGTCATAACGACGATCGCGATCGCAATGGCCGCCACTAGCCCCAGCGCGAAACGCTTCATGGCATTCCCCATCAACTGTCGGTTCATATTATCAGAGCCGGCGATACCGCAAAGGGCGCGTCCTTGACGCGCCCGCCGGGACGGGGAAGATTGCCGCGGGCCTCGCCTTACCGGACGGGAGCGGCGTCATGGGCTTCAGGGATATACTCGTCTGTCTCGATCCGACCGACGCTGGCGAGGTGCGGCTGCGGCTCGCCGCCGCGATCGCCCGCAACTGCGGCGCAGTGTTGTCCGCCGCCTTTGTGCTGCCCGAGGCGATCCCCGGCGCGCCGCCATACGGCGACGGGCGGGTCGCGCAGCCGATCGTGCGCGCCTGGATGCCGAACCCCGCCGCGATCGAAGGCGAGATCCCAGCCAGTGGCGAGGGCGCCGACACGACCCGCGCCCCGGCGCTCATCGACCTCGTCGAACAGCGTTTTCGCCAGGAAATGCGACCGCATGCGCTGGAGGGCGATTTTCACCTGTTCGGCTCGGGCGAAGGCGCGGAGCTGGCGGCGCTGGCGCGCTCGGTCGATCTCGTCATCTATGGACAGCACTCGCCCGACTGGCACCTGCCGACCGGTTTTCGGCCGGAAGACCTGATCGTCGGCAGCGGTCGGCCGGTGCTGGTCGTGCCCTATGCCGGCAAATTCGCCGCAGTCGGTCGGCGGGCGCTGATCGCCTGGGATGGAACGCGCGAGGCGGCGCGCGCGCTGCACGATGCGCTGCCGCTGATCGCCGACGCCGCAGCGGCGACAATCATGACCGTGCGCGCGCACCAAGCCGATTTCGAGGCCGACGCGCCCGCGCTGCAACGCCTAGAGCAGCATCTCGCGCACCACCGCATCACGGCGACGCACGAAGAGAGTGTCCGCGGCGACGTGCCGATTGCCGATCTGCTGCTGTCACGCGCGGCCGATCTCGATGTCGATCTGATTGTCACCGGCGCCTATCATCATTCGCAGTTCCGCGAGGCGCTGGTCGGCGGCGTCAGCCGCGACCTGCTCGACCACATGACCGTGCCGGTGCTGATGTCGCATTGACGCGCAGAAGGCGTGCCTGGTCGGGCGAAACTGCGGTAGAGTGAAGCAGACCTCGCACGGGAGCTTCGCGATGGCAAAGATCGTCCTGGGAATGGGCACCTCGCACACGCCGATGCTGAACGCGCCGCCGACCGATTGGCCGCGCTTTATCGAGCGCGACAGCGTCCGCACGCATCTGCTCGATACGGAGGGTCGGCTGACGACCTACAACGAGCAATTGAAGCACGCGCCGTCGGGCATCACCGGCGAGATCGCGCCGGAGCGCATGGCGAGCCGCCATGCCGCGGTGCAGGGCGCCATCGCTAAGCTTGGCGACGTGCTCGCCGCAGCAGAGCTCGACGCGTTGATCGTCTGCGGCGACGATCAGGAAGAGCTCTATCAGCACGCCAACATGCCGGGCATGCTCGTCTATTACGGCGAGACGATCCGCAACGTGCCGCTGCCGCCGCCGCCGGGCGAACCGACTTGGGGCTGGAAGGCAAGCGCGCGCTGGCACGAAGAAAAGGCGCCGCGCGAATACCCGGTCGATACTGGCCTCGCACGCCACCTGATCGACGAGTTGATCGACCGCGAATTCGACATCTCCGCCTCGAACGGCATCGAGGAGGGGATGGGCGAAGGGCACGCGATCGGCTTTGTTCACCGCCGCATCATGGCGGAACCGATGCTTCCGGTCGTGCCGGTCGCGATCAACACCTACTACCCGCCGAACCAGCCGACGCCGCGGCGCTGCTATAAGCTCGGTCAGGCGATCCGCGCCGCCGTCGAATCCTATCCGAAGGATTTGCGCGTCGGCATCATCGGCTCGGGCGGCCTGTCGCATTTCGTCGTCGACGAGGCGCTCGACCGCGGTTTTCTCGACATGCTGAAGCGGAAAGACGCCGCCGGGATCGCGTCTTTATCGCGCGAAAAACTCAACTCCGGCAGCTCGGAAATCCGCAACTGGATCGCCGTCGCCGGCGCCGTCGAGCACCTCGATCTCGAATGGTCGCTCTACGAGCCTGGCTACCGCACGCCCGCCGGCACCGGCCTCGGCTTCGCCTACTGGTCATAAGGGAGAGAGCGCGATGCGCAGCAGGGACAGCGAAGCCCTGGTCCGGATCGGGCCGGGCACGGTAATGGGCGCGCTGATGCGGCAGTATTGGCTGCCGGCGGCGATGTCGTCGGAGATCGAGGCGGACGGCGCGCCGCTGCGGCTGTTGCTGCTCGGCGAGCAGCTGATCGCGTTCCGCGATTCCTCGGGCCGGGTCGGGGTCATGGACCATCGCTGCCCGCATCGCTGCGCCTCTTTATTTCTCGGGCGCAACGAGGAAGACGGCATCCGCTGCACCTATCACGGCTGGAAATACGACGTGGAGGGCAACTGCGTCGACACGCCGAACCTCCCCGATTCCAATTTCAAGAACCGCATCAAGGCCAAGGCCTACAAGACCGTCGAGCGCAACGGCCTCATCTGGGTCTATATGGGCGAACGCCAGGAGGCGCCGCCGCCGTTGCCGCTGATCGAGGCGACGCTGCTGCCCGAGCGCGATGTCACGATCAGTTTTGTGCAGCGCGAATGCAACTGGCTGCAGGCGCTGGAAGGCGATATCGACACATCGCATTTCGGCTTTCTGCACGCCGGCGCGATCAGCCCCAACGATGTGCCGGAGGACAGCCTGTTCCGCTTCACGGTGGCGAACCGCGCCCCCGACTACGACGTCGCGGACACGCCGACTGGCACGATGTACGCTGCCTATCGCGAGGCGGCGCCCGGCAAGACCTATTGGCGGTTTGCCAATTTCATGATGCCTTTCTGGACGCAGACGCCGCAGGGCGCGTTCGCCTCGCACCTGCACAACCGCGCCTGGGTTCCGATGGATGACCATCATACGATGTTCGTCAGCCTGACGTGGAAGCAGCACCCGCCGTCGATCGGTCCCGATAAGCATGGCCGGATGATGCCCGGGTTCAGGCGCGTCTTCGACTATCTGCCGAATGAAACCGGCTGGTACGGCCGCTGGCGTCTCGACCGCCGACCGGAGAACGACTGGCTCATTGACCGCGAGGCGCAGAAGACCGGCCGCAATTACAGCGGCATCGATGGCATCCATGCGCAGGACCAAGCGATTACCGAGAGCATGGGGCCGATCACCGACCACCTGTTCGAGCACCTGGCGCCGTCGGACCGCATGATCATGGCAACCCGCCGGCGCCTGTTGCGGGCGGCCCGCGCACTCGCAAAGGACGGCACAATGCCGCCCGGCGTCGACGATCCCCAGATCATGCACGCGGTCAGGAGCGGCGATTTCGTCACCGAGGCAACGCTCGGCTGGCGCGACGCCTACGACCGCGAGATGCGCGCCGCGGTGCGCCCGCTGAAGATGGCGGCCGAATAGCAATGAGCGTCAGCCGCCGCGGAAGTGGCGGTAGAAATTGACGACCTCGGGGCCCTGCTGAAAGCCGAGATCGATCGTCAGCTGGGCCGGGCGCAATCCCGCAAGGGGGATCGTCTCGTCGAGGTGATCGGTCACGCCGGCGCGCTTCTTGTCGGCCGGGATCGCCACCGTCACGGGCAAGGTGCGCTTGCTGATGAGCGCTTCGCCGGGACCGGTCACTGCGACAAAATAGTCGAAGTTGGCGGCCGTGCCGCCGCCCGCGGCCGGGCCGCGCTCGCCGATTACGATGACATCAAGCGCGACGTGCAGGGCGCCGCCGGCGGCGTCGCATCTGATCGAGGCCTCATCGAGAATGCCGTAGAACGCGACACCGATCGGCGTACCTTCGCGGCCCGGCGCGAACACCGCCGTGTGCGCGAGCGGGCTCAGGATCGTCGTCGCCGGACACGCCGCGGCCGACGGGCTCGGCCCGGAGGAAAACGGGTTCAGCGACGACGCAAAGCTGCACCCGGCCAGCGCCGCCGCAGCCGTCAGCACGGCGGTGCGCTGGGTCAGCGCGACCCTACGCCGCCGCTGCCGGCGGCCGGCCTGCGACTGCAATGCTGCAGATCCGACGGTCAGAGGTTCTTGTGCGTCCCGTCGCAGAACGGCTTGTTGCCGCTCGCTTTACAGCCGCACAAATATACCGGACCGCTCTTCTCCGCGACGAACGCCATCGGGGTCAAGCCGACAGCCTTGTGCGAGCCGTCGCAGAACGGCTGCTTGGCGCTGCGTCCGCAGGCGCACCAGACATACCGCTGGCCTTGCTCGACATCGACGCGATACGGTGCCTTCTGCGCTGGGATTGGTGCTTCCGCCATGCTTCTCCCCTCCTCTAGTCCCTCGCCCCGCGACCGGGCCGGACTTTAGGCGAGCCGCCGCTCCCGCACAAGCGGCCGTCGTCATTGCGGGGAGCGTCGTGACGAAGCAATCTCGCCGCGGTGTTTCGTCTGAGCAGATTGCTTCGCTTCGCTCGCAGTGACGGCATAAGCTTGCGGTATGGCGGTCTATACCGAAATCGGCGACGACGAGTTGCGCGCCTTTATCGCGCTCTACGATCTGGGCGAGGTGCTCGCCTGCAAGGGCATCGCCGAGGGCGTCGAAAACTCGAACTATCTGCTCACGACCGGGTGCGGCAATTTCATCCTGACGCTTTACGAGAAGCGTGTCGCGCGCGGCGACCTGCCGTTTTTTATCGCGCTGATGGACCATCTCGCGCGCCAGGGCGTCGCCTGCCCGGTGCCGGTGCGCGCGAGGGATGGCGAGGCGTTGCGCGAATTGTGCGGCCGCCCGGCGGCGATCGTGACGTTTCTCAACGGCATGTGGCCGCGCCGCATCGATCCTTATCATTGCGCCGGTTTGGGCGAGGCGTTGGCGCGACTGCATCGCGCCGGCGAATCGTTCGACATGGCACGGCCGAACGATCTCGGCCTCGCCGGTTGGCGCCGTCTCTACGAAGGCTGCGGCGCCCGCGCCGGCGACGTGCAGCCCGGGTTGGCCGACGAACTCGCTGAGGAATTGGCGTTCCTCGAAAATGCCTGGCCGCGCGATCTGCCGTGCGGCGTCATTCACGCCGATCTCTTTCCCGACAATGTCTTCTTCCGCGACCACGAGCTCTCGGGCCTCATCGACTTCTATTTCGCGTGCACCGATTTTCTCGCTTATGACATTGCGATCTGCCTCAACGCCTGGTGCTTCGAGCCGGACCTGAGCTTTAATGTGACCAAGGCGCGCCTGCTGGTTTCTCGCTACCGCGCGGTGCGACCGCTCGCCGCGGCTGAACTCGCCGCGCTGCCGCTCTTGGCGCGCGGCAGCGCTCTACGCTTTCTGTTGACCCGCCTCTACGACTGGCTGAACCAGACGGCGGGCGCCCTGGTGCGGCCGAAAGACCCGCTGGAATATGTCAGGAAATTGCGCTTTCACCGCGGCCTCGCGGGACCCGAAGCCTATGGCATCGACCCCTGACCGCCCGCCCCGGACGCGACCCGCGGTCGAGATTTTCAGCGATGGCGCGTGCAGCGGCAATCCGGGGCCGGGCGGCTGGGGTGCGGTGTTGCGCTACGGCGCGCACGAAAAGGAGTTGTCGGGCGGGGAGCCGGCGACGACGAACAACCGCATGGAGCTGTTGGCGGCGATCTGCGGCCTTGAAGCGCTGAAGCGGCCGTGCCGCGTCAGCCTCTACACCGACAGCCAATATCTGCGCAACGGCATCACGCAATGGCTGCCGGAGTGGAAACGACGCGGCTGGCGCACTGCCGACAAGAAGCCGGTGAAGAACCTCGATTTGTGGCAGCGCCTCGAGGCCGCCGCTGCGCGCCACGAGATCCAGTGGCATTGGGTGCGCGGCCATGCCGGCCACCCCGAAAACGAGCGCGCCGATGCCTTGGCGCGCGCCGCGATCGCCGCCTACCGTCCGACGGCGTAGGTCTGCATGCCGCGCGGGTTGGCGCCGGCCTTGAGGATTGCGCCCTCCGGCGTCACCTCGCGGGCGCAAGCCGTCAGGCGGCCGCCCGACCACGTCTCGCCCCAGCGTATGCGATGGCCGCGCGCCGCTAGCGCCTCAAACGTGCCGTTCGGAAAGCGGCCTTCGAGCACGAGCGCGCCGGGATTGGCGGCGCGCGGGTAGAACGACGACGGCGCGTGCTCGTTGTTGAATTCCGGGCAGTCGATCGCCTCCTGCAAATTCATGTCGTGGTGCAGATGGTGCAACAGGAGCTGCGCCGACCACTGGTCCTGGCCATCGCCGCCCGGCGTGCCGAATGCCATCCACGGCTCGCCGTCTTTGAGGGCGAGAGTCGGCGACAGCGTGCTGCGCGGCCGCTTGCCGGGCTCGAGCGAGGAGGGCGAGCGCGCATCGAGCCAGGCGATTTGCAGCCGCGTGCCGAGGCAGAAGCCGAGCGCGGGGATGACGGGGGAGGATTGCAGCCAGCCGCCCGACGGCGTTGCCGACACCATGTTGCCCCAGCGGTCGATGATGTCGAGATGGCAGGTATCGCCGGCGACGAGGCCCAGCTCGCTCGTCGTCGGTTCGCCGATGCCGGCCGCCGCGGTCACGTCCGCGCCGCCGACCAGCACAAAAGGTTCGCGCCCATCCGGCCGGCCCGGACGCAAGTCGAGTGAGGCATGCTCGCCGACGAGCTTGCGGCGCGCGTCATTGTACGCCGGCGACAGCAGCGCCTCGATCGGCACATCGGCAAATTCGGGGTCGCCATACCACGCCTCGCGGTCGGCATAGGCGAGCTTGGCGCATTCCGTGACGATATGGACAAACTCGGGGCCGACCGGGTCGAGAGCCTCGAGATCAAAGCCCTGCAGCAGCGCCAATTGCTGCAACAGCACCGGCCCTTGGCTCCACGGCCCGCCTTTGACGATCGTGTGGCCACGGTAGTCGTAGGTGAGCGGCGCTTCGACCGGCGCCTGCCAGCGCGCCATGTCGGCGGCGGTCAGCACGCCCGTGTGCCGCCGGCCCGACGAGTCGAGCACCGCCTCGCCGCAGCAGAAGCGATCAACCGCGTCGGCGACGAAGCCGCGGTACCAGGCGTCGCGCGCCCGCTCGATGCGGGCTTCGCGGCTGCCGCCGCCGCCCTCCGCTTCGCGCAGGACGCGGCGGTAGGTCGCCGCGAGCGCCTTGTTGGTGAACAGCCTGCCCGGAACCGGCGGGCTGCCGCCCGGCAGATAGACCGCGGCGGAACTCGTCCATTCGCGGCGGAACAGCTCGGCGACCGTCAGGATCGTGTCGCGGATGCGCGGCACAAGCGGATAGCCGCCTTCGCCGTATCCCAGCGCCGGCTCCAGCAGCTGGGCAAGCGGCAAGGTGCCCCAATCGCGCGCCAGGGTCGCCCAGGCATCGAAGGCGCCTGGCACCGCAGCCGCCAACAGGCCGGTACCTGGGATCAGGTCGAGACCGAGGTTCTTGTAGTGCGCGATCGTCGCGCCGGCGGGCGCGACGCCCTGGCCGCAGATCATCGAGCAGCGCCGGTCCTTGGCGCGGTAGACGAGGATCGGCGCTTCGCCCAGCGGGCCGTTCAAATGCGGCTCGACAACCTGCAGCGTGAAGCCGGCCGCGACCGCCGCATCGAACGCGTTGCCGCCGTTTTCGAGAATGCCCATCGCGACCGACGAGGCGAGCCAATGCGTCGTCGCGACGACGCCGAACGTGCCGCGGATTTCGGGCCGCGTCGTAAAGCCGGGCATGGGCGCTCCCCCGTTTTCGGATTGCTTCACCGCGCTCGCAATGACGGTGGAAATCGTTCTGTCATTGCGAGGAGCCGCGGGACCGCGGCGACGAGGCAATCTGCTTACGCTTTCAAAAAGCAAAAAGCCGGGACCCATCCTTGCGGTGGATCCCGGCTGGAGCCTGTCCTCGGGCTGGCCGGAGGCCAGACCCGTGGGCCGGGATGATTTGATCGGCCAAAAAAGCCGATCAAATCAGTTGGTCAAGCCATAGAACTTCGCTGCGTTCTCGCAGGTCATCTTGTAAGTGACCTCGGCCGACAAGTGGGCGAACTGCTCGTCAATGTACTTCTTCGATTCCGGCCACACACCGTCCGGATGCGGGAAGTCGGAACCCCACATCAGCGTCTCGACGCCCATGTCCTCGATCAGTTTGGTGCCGACGCGGTCGTATTGGAAGGTTGCCTTGCACTGGGCGCGCCAGTATTCGCTCGGCAGCTTTTTCAGCTTGATGTCTTGGTATTGGTCCTGATACTCGAAATCCATGCGGTCGAGCACATAGGGAATCCAGCCGATGCCCGATTCGCCAAAGACGACGCGGATGTTCGGGAAACGCTCGAACACCGCCGCCCCCATCAGGTCGGTCAGGATCGTCGCCAGCGTCATCTGGAAGCGGCAGAGACCGCTATAGGTCATGCGGCGGGCAACCTCCGGTTCGAGCGACTTGCGCAATTCGGGATCGCTTGCCGGGAAGGTATGGAAATGCAGCGGCAATTGCGTCTCGTTGACCGCCTCCCAGAGCTGGTCCCACATCGGGTGCCACATCGGCGTCATGTGCCAGGAGCACGAGAGTTCGACGCCCTTCATGCCCATCTTGGCGACGCGGCGGACTTCCGCGGCAGCGGCCGGGATGTTGCTGTAGGGCAGGCACGCCAGCCCGATCATCCGGTCGGGGTAGGTGCTGGAGAAGCTATGCTGGAAATCGTTGTAAATGCGCAGCATCTCGTCGGCCGCCTCGGGATCCTTCATCTTCGCGCAGGCGGCGAGAATGCCGTAAATGACCTCGGCGTCGACACCGTCGCGGTCCATGTCCTTGACGCGCAGGTGCGGGTCGCCGGGGCGGCGCAGGCCCTTTTCGAAATAATCGCGGTAGAGGCCGGCCTCGGCCATCTTGTCGGCGCGCAATTGCTTGCCCTTGACCCACGGCGTGCCGGTGGCGCCGACGCCGCCGCATAGGCCGTACTCGGCGCCGTTCTTGTCGGTCCAGTGCTCCACGCCGTCAGCCCGCTTCTCGACATAGGGCATCAGGTCGCGCAACTTGCTCGACGCATTCGTCGTGAACAGGTCCGGCGGCAGCCAGAGCATGTCGAGGTGGCAGTCTGCCGAGATGCGTCGATATTGCCGGGCCATGCGCCGATCCTCCTTCGCTAGACTGTTATTAGTCTATCGCCGGCCTGCTAGGCGAAATGCGCATAAATCGCCGGGCTGGCATGCGGCATGGCGAACGCCGTTCAGCCTCGCTTGCCAGCGAATGACGCCGGCCGCTTTTCGAGAAACGCGCGGACGCCTTCGGCATGGTCGGGCGCGGCCGCCGCCTCGCTTTGCAGGTCGCGTTCGAGATCGAGCTGCCGGGCGAGGTCGTTGCTCGCGGCCGCGTTGAACGCGCGCTTCATGAGGCCATACGCGACCGTCGGGCCCGCCGCCAGACGCTCGGCCAAGCCTTCCGCTTCGGGCAGCAGCCGGTCGTCATCAATCGCTCGCCAGATCAGCCCCCAATCGGCCGCGGTCTCGGCCGGCAACGGCTCGGCTAGGAGCGCCAGCGCGCGGGCGCGCGCGATGCCGACGAGGCGCGGCAGAAACCACGTGCCGCCGCAATCCGGGATGAGGCCGATGCGCGCAAACGCCTGCACAAAACTCGCCGAACGCGCCGCCAGCACGATGTCGCAGGCGAGCGCGAGGTTGGCACCGGCGCCGGCCGCGACGCCGTTGACGGCGCACACGATCGGCAGAGGCGACGCCGCGAGCCGGCGGATCAGCGGGTTGTAGTGGTCGATCAGCGCCGGGATTTCGGCGACCGGCATGTCCACAATTTCATTGAGGTCCTGGCCCGCGCAGAAGCCGCGGCCCATGCCCGTCAGCATCAGCGCACGGCAGGCGGGATCGGCTTCCGCCGCAGCAAGCGCGGCGACGAGCGCCTCGCCCATCTCGATGTTGAGCGCGTTGAGGCGCTCCGGCCGGTTGAGGGTAATCCGGCGATAGCCGGCGCGCCGTTCCACCAGAATTGTCATGGCCGCCTCCGCACGTCGTGCTGCGGTTCTCTAGACGGCGCCGAGGGCGCGGTCGAGATCGGCGAGGAGGTCCGTCTCGGCTTCGAGGCCGGCCGACAGGCGCACAAGGCCGTCGGTGATGCCGAGTACGGCGCGCTGCTCGGGCTTGAGGCGCGAATGCGTCGTCGTCGCCGGATGGGTGATGAGGCTTTTGCTGTCGCCGAGGTTGTTGGAGATATCGACGAGGCGCAGCGCGTCGAGACAGCGGAACGCACCAGCTTTCCCGCCGGCGATCTCAAACGCAATGAGCGTGCCGCCGGCGCTCATCTGGCGCTGCGCCAGCTCATATTGCGGGTGGCTCGGCGAACCGGGGTAGAGCACGTGCGCCACTTTGGGGTGGGCCGCGAGGTGACGCGCGATGGCGGCGGCGGTGCGGCATTGCCGCTCGAGCCTCAGTTCCAGCGTCTCCAGACCCTTCAGCAAGAGCCAGGCGTTGAACGGCGACAGCGACGGCCCGGTGTGGCGATAGAACTGGCCGAGATCTTCCCTGATGAATTTTTCGCTGGCGAGGATCGCGCCGCCCAAGGCGCGGCCCTGACCGTCGATATGTTTCGTTGCGGAATAGACAACGACATCGGCGCCGAGTGCCAGCGGCTTCTGCAACAGCGGCGTCGCGAACACATTGTCGACGACGAGGACCGCGCCGGCGCGATGCGCGAGCCGCGCCACCGCAGCAATATCGACGATTTCCATCGCCGGGTTTGACGGGCTCTCGCAAAAGACAACCGCCGCCCCCGGCGCCAGCGCTTCTTCCCAGGCCGACAGATCGCGGCCATCGACCAGCACCGTCTCGACGCCGTAGCGCGGCAGCAGGTCGGCGACGATGTAATGACACGAGCCGAACAGCGCGCGGCTCGCGACAAGCCGCTGGCCCGCCCGCAATTTGCAGAACAGCGCGGCAAACACCGCCGCCATGCCGCTCGCCGTCGCGCGACAAGCCTCCGCCCCTTCGATCAGCCGCAACCGCTCCTCGAACATTGTTACGGTCGGGTTGCGATAGCGCGAATAGACGTAACGCGACCCGTCTGCCTTGAAGGCGGCCTCGGCCTCGGCGGCGCTGCGATAGACAAAGCCCGATGTGAGGAACAGGGCTTCGGAGGTCTCCTCATAGGCGCTGCGCTCGCTGCCGCCGCGGACCAGAAGGGTCGCGGGGGCGAGCGCGGCGGCGAATTCGGGCGGCAGGATCGGTGCGGGCATCACGGGCATCCTCGTTGGGCACGCCCGCACCGGGTCAAACAAAAACCCCGGTCCGGCGCGGGCCAGGGTTCTGATCGGCTCCCCGACCTTTTAGCGCATTATTTTACGTGGCGCGCAAGCCGGTCGGCTCAAATCACCACGAACAGTCCGTCCTTATCGCGATAGATGCCGCAGTGTCAAGCGCAATGCGGCGACCGGGACGCTGCCGGTCAGCTGCCGACGAGGCCGAGTTGCGGGCTCGACGGCTCGGCGAAATTCTGCTTCGGGATGCGGCCCGCGAGACGCGCGAGGCGACCCGCCTCGACCGCGGCGCGCATCGCGGCCGCCATGCGGCGCGGATCGTGCGCCCGGGCAATCGCACTGTCGATCATCACCGCATCGCAGCCGAGTTCCATCGCCAGCGCCGCGTCCGATGCAGTGCCGATGCCGGCGTCGAGCACGACCGGCACCGGGCTCTTCGCGCAAATCAATTCGATCGCCGCCGGGTTGGCAATACCCATGCCGGAGCCGATCAGCGAGCCCAGCGGCATGACGGCAGCGCAGCCGACATCGGCCAGCTTCCGGCAGGCGACCGGGTCTTCGTTGCAATACGGCAGGACGACAAATCCCTTGCGCACCAATTCGTCGGCCGCATGCACAAGCTGCTCGACATCGGGGTAGAGCAGGTCGCGGTCGCCGATCAGTTCGAGCTTGACCCAGTTGGTCTCGAGCGACTCCCGCGCCAGTTCGGCGGTCATGATCGCGTCGCGCGCCGTGACGCAGCCCGATGTATTGGGCAACAGGCAATAGCGCCCGCCGAGCACATCGACGAGGCTCTCGGCATAAGTGTCGAGACTGATCCGCCGGATCGACATCGTGACCAGCTCGGTGCCGCTGGCTGCCAGCGCGTCGAGCATGACCTGCTGGTTCGGGTAGCGGGCGGTGCCGGCAATAAGCCGCGACGAAAACGATGTACCGGCGATGATCAGCGGGTCGGTCATGAGCGTGGTCCTATTCGGGTACTGGTGTCAGCCGCCCTGCAACGGCCGTACGATCTCGACCTGGTCGCCGGGCGATAGCGCCTGCGAGGGCCATTCGGCGCGGCGCACGACGGCGCCGTTCACCGCAACGGCGAGGAAGCGAGCCTTGGCGTCGATGCCGCGCGCGGCGAGCAGCTCGGCGACGGTCGCGGCGGCTGTTTCGGCCTCTTGGCCGTTGATGCGCAGCCAGGTCATTGCACCGCCTCGCGCGGCCGCGCGGACCGGGAAAAGCGCTCGGGCGAAAACGGCCGTGCCAACTCGGGCAGCTTTCCGCCCAAAATATAGGTGCCGACGACGGCAGCGGTGACCGGCGTCAACAGAATGCCGTTGCGGTGATGGCCGGTCGCGATGACGAGGCCGTCAATGCCGGCGGGGCCAATCAGCGGCGCGTCGTCGCGCGAGCCCGGACGAAAGCCGACCCAGGTCTCGGCAACCGGCAATTCCTCGATCGCCGGCAACCCGCGCCATGCGCCGTCGAGCAGCGCCAACAGTCCGCCGGCGGTCAGCCGCGCGTCGAAGCCGCGCTCCTCGACCGTTGCGCCGATGATAAGACGGCCATCGAGCCGCGGCGCCAGATAGGCGCGCGGCAGCCACACGACATGCCGTAAGAGCGGCGCCGCCGGGTCCATCTGCAGCGCCAGCATCTGCCCTTTGATTGGGCGTACCGCAGGCAACGAGGCGGGCGGGATGCCACCGACCTCGCGCGACCAGGCGCCGGCCGCCAGCACGACGATGTCCGCCTCGTCGCGGCCGCGCGCGCCTTCGACGCCGGTGGCCCGCCCGCCCGTCACGATGATCTCGTGCACCGCGCAATGCTCGATGAGTTCGGCGCCGGCGCGCCGGGCCGCAACCGCCAGCGCGCGGCCGAGCAGGCGGTTTTCGACCTGATGGTCGCGGGGGCTCCAGACCGCCGCGGCGATGCCAGGCTTCAGGTGCGGCTCGCGCTGGCGCGCCTCGGCCGCGCTGAGCCATTCGAGATCGAGGCCAAGGCCCTTCTGAAAGTCGTAAGAATGGCGCAACTGCGCCGCGTCGTCGCGATTGAGCGCGACGACCAGCGTGCCTTCGCTGCGGTATTCGATCGCAATGCCGGAAGCCGCTTCGAGCTCGCGCGCGAAATCTGGCCACAGGCGCTGACTTTCCAGCGTCAGCGACAACAGCGTCTCTTCGCCCGGCTCGGTTTCGACCGCTGCCGCCAGCATGCCCGCCGCCGCCCAGCTCGCGCCGCGCCCGGCCTCGCCGCGATCGTAGACCGTAACGGTGCAGCCGGCCTGCGCCAAGCGCCAAGCGATGCCGAGGCCAATGACCCCGGCGCCGACGACAATCGTCTTCGGGCGATGCTGCGGCGCGACAAAATTTGCGCTAATGACGGACTCCCTCCACCGGGCATGCCCGGCCAGGTTCATTGGGTCTGATCTCAGCCGCCGGCCTCGCCCGCGGCACCCCAGCCTCGCCCTCAATGTCAGGCGGAGGCTGCGGCGATGCAAGGTTTTTTTGCGTGGATGCGCGCCGCCGCGTCCCCTGCGACCGGCGCGGCGAAGGGCGGCGCGCCATTAACGGTTTCGTCAGGGTTTGGTGGCCTAATTATTGCTACGTGCTGTCGCGTTGGGTGCGATGGGCACGTTGCCCACCATGGGCATCCTCCCCTCAGCCTTGAGGCCGCCGTCCCGGCGGCCTCATTTTTGGCCGTTCGCCCGAAATCCAGGCAAATTGACAGCCGCCCTGCGCCGGCACTATGACCGCGGCAAAGCTTGCGCCGAGGCAGGAGCCGGACATGGCGAACAAGGTCTACCCCGATGCGGCGGCGGCGCTCGCCGGCCTGTTGCACGACGGCATGATGATCATGGCTGGCGGCTTTGGCCTGTGCGGCATCCCGGAAAAGCTGATCCAGGCGGTGCGCGACGCCGGCGTCAAAGGCCTGACGGTTGTGTCCAACAATGCCGGCATCGACGGCGCCGGCCTCGGCCTGCTGTTGGAAACCCGGCAGATCCGCAAGATGATCTCGTCCTATGTCGGCGAGAACAGATTGTTCGCCGATCTTTATCTGAAAGGCGAACTGGAGCTCGAATTCAATCCGCAGGGCACCTTGGCCGAGCGCATCCGCGCCGGCGGCGCCGGCATTCCGGCGTTTTTCACGAAGACCGGGGTTGGCACGCTGGTTGCCGAGGGCAAGGAACTGCGCCAGTTCGAGGGCGAAACCTACCTGATGGAACAGGGTCTCATCGCCGATCTCGCGCTGGTCCACGCCTGGAAGGCCGACACCGAAGGCAACCTCGTCTACCGCAAGACCGCGCGCAACTTCAATCCGGTCATGGCGACAGCCGGCAAAGTGACGGTCGCCGAGGTCGAGCAGCTCGTCGAGCCGGGCGACATCGACCCCGACCACATCCATACGCCGGGCATTTTCGTGCAGCGCATCGTGCATTATCCGCACTACGAAAAGCGCATCGAGCAGCGCACCATCAGAAAACGCGCGGCTTGAAGAGGAGGCAGGGACATGCCCTGGTCACGCGACGACATGGCGCAGCGCGCCGCCGCCGAACTGAAGGACGGCTATTACGTCAATCTCGGGATCGGCATCCCGACGCTGGTGTCGAACTTTATTCCGCCCGGCATGACCGTGCAGCTGCAGAGCGAGAACGGCATGATGGGGATGGGGCCGTTTCCCTACGAGGGCGAGGAAGACCCCGATCTCATCAACGCCGGCAAGCAGACCGTCACCGAGTTGCCGACGACCAGCTATTTCGACAGCGCGCAATCGTTTGGCATGATCCGCGGTGGCCATATCGACCTGTCGATCCTCGGCGCGATGCAGGTCGCGGAGAACGGCGATCTCGCCAACTGGATGATCCCCGGCCGCATGGTCAAAGGCATGGGCGGCGCGATGGACCTCGTCGCCGGTGTCAAAAAGGTTGTCGTCTTGATGGAGCACACCGCGCGCGGCGAGCCAAAGCTCCTGCATCGCTGCACCCTGCCGCTGACCGGCGCCGGCGTCGTCGATCTGGTCATCACCGAACTCGGCGTGTTTTCGATCGACAAAAAGGGCGGCGGCATGGAGCTTGTCGAGATCGCGCCCGACGTCTCGCTCGACGAAATCCGCCGCCAGACCGAAGCCAGTTTTTGCGTCCGCCCCGGCCTCGAATAAAGCGCGGCCGTCAGCCCAGGAGGCCGCGGTCGCGCAGGCTCGTGTGGCGGCCGCGGCCGATGATCAGATGATCGTGCACAACGACGCCGACGGGCTTTGCGGCGGCGACGATATCGCGCGTCACCTGGATGTCGGCCTTGGATGGCGTCGGGTCACCCGAGGGATGGTTGTGCACAAGGATGAGCGCCGAGGCGTTGAGCTCGAGGGCGCGCTTGACGACCTCGCGCGGATAGACCGGCGTGTGATCGACCGTGCCGCGCTGCTGCCGCTCATGTGCCAGCAGTGCGTTTTTGCGGTCGAGAAACAACAAGTGAAATTCCTCGACCGGGCTGTAGGCGATATGCGCGTTGCAGAACGCGATGAGGCGATCCCACGAACCGATGACCTCGCGTTCGCGCAATTCGGCTTTGGATAGCCGCAGGGCCGCCTCGCGCACCGATTTGAGGATCGCGATCGCCGGGTCGCGCACTCCTGCCGCGCGCAGCGCGTCGGGCGCGGCACTCAGCACCTCCGGCAGGCCGCCGAAGCGGTCGAGCAGCGCTTTCGCGAGCGGCTTCACGTCGCGCCGCGCGTCGTGCGTGAACAGCAGCACCTCCAGCAATTCGTAATCCGGCAGGCTTTCCGCCCCGGCATCGAACAGGCGCTGACGCAGCCGGTCGCGATGGCCGAAATAATGCGGGTCCGCCCCGATCGCGTCGGCGAGGCCGTGCCGTGACGCACCGCGCTGCGGCATCAGCGGCGCCCGTCCCGGCGCGCACGCATCTCGGCGAGTCGGGCGGCGGCCATGCGGCGCGGCTCGTCGCTTTCGTGCGCCTCGACAAAGGCGTCAATGCCGCGCGCGATGGCCGCGCTTGTCGATAAATTCTGCCAATCGGCCATCAGCGCCTTCTGGATGCGCAGCGCCTCCCGGCCGCCGGCAAGAAGCGCGACAGCGAAGCGCTCGACCTCGGCATCGAGGTCCGCGGGCGGCGTGACGGCATCGACAAGGCCCCATTGGAGGGCCGTGGCGGCATCGATCGTCTCGCCGGTCAGGATGAGGCGGCGGGCGCGGCCCTCGCCGATCAATTGCGGTAACAGCGCCGCCTCGACGACCGACGGGATGCCGACGCGCACTTCCGGCATGCCGAAATGGCTGCGTTCGCTGACAACACGCAGATCGCAGGCGGCGGCGAGTTCAAGCCCGGCGCCGAGCGCATAGCCGTCGATGCGGGCGACGACCGGCACCGGCAGCCGCCGGAAGCCGTCGCAGACGCGATGCACGAGCGTGATGAAATCGCGCGCCGTGTCGCGGTGGAGCGCCGCCAGTTCGTCGAGGTCGGCGCCGCCGACAAAGGCGCGCTCGCCGGCGCCGCGTAACACGACAAGACGCAGCGGGCGGTCGGCTTCCAGCCGCTCGATCTCTTCGATGATCTCGACCATCAGCACGCGATTGAGGGTGTTTAGCTTCTCGCGGTTGTCGATCGTGACATGTGCGACATACCCGCCCCCGGCGCATGTTTGTCGGCCCACGACAATCGGCATCGCGGTCTTCTCCGACTGCAGCTTCGTGTGCATAGTAGGCGCGGATGAGCCGAGGAGGCGAGCGTGGATATCATCGAAAATATCGCCGAGATTCGCGGGCTGTATGGCGAGCCGATGGAGCGGGCGGTCAAAAAGCAGCTGCCGCGGCTCGAAAAGCATTCGCGCGCGTTCATTGCGCTGTCGCCGTTTCTCGTCATCGCCTCGACCGACGCGCAGGGCCGCCTCGACGCCTCGCCCAAGGGCGATGCGCCGGGCTTTGTCCGCGTCCTCGACGACGAGACGCTGTTGATCCCCGACCGGCTCGGCAACAATCGGGTCGATACGATTGCGAATGTGCTGGCGGCGCCTGGCGTCGGCCTTATTTTCTTTGTGCCGGGCCTGCGCGAAACCTTGCGGGTCAATGGCAAGGCCCGCGTCACGACCGACCCCGCATTACTCGAACCAAGCGCGGTCGGCGGCAAAATGCCGCGAAGCGGCCTCGTTGTGACGGCCGAGGAAGTCTATTTCCACTGCGGCAAGGCGCTGATCCGCTCGGATTTGTGGAACCCCGAGAAGATGCGGAAGCACTCCGATTTTCCGGCATTGGGGCGCATCATCACCGAGCAGATCGGTCAGGGCGATACGGCGGCGGCCGAACGCGCCACCGAGGAGAGCTACCGCACCCGGCTCTATTGAGCGAACCGTCGCGCGCCATGCCGCCGAAAC
>JASIAN010000045.1 GCA_030042035.1 Alphaproteobacteria bacterium
TCAACATCGGTTTCGCTGTTCGCTTCGAAGCCTTGCAGATAGGCGCGACTGATCTCCGAATTCAGGATCGGGTACGGAAAGCCGAAGCGTTGCAAATAGGTCTGATCGGAAACCCGCTGCAGCTGAAAGCCGGTGCGGTAGGTGTCGGAGAGATCCCACACCCCGGTAGCATCGATATGGCCGCGCCATTGATCGGCAACATCGGGATTGCTGCCGATGCCGACATTGCTGTAGTTCTCGCTGAGTGTCGCATCGAGCTCGCCGTCGCCGAAGCGCTGCCGGTATTCGCCGGCCAGCAGCTGCCCGGCCAGGGTCATCACGCGAGGATCGAGGGTCAAATCCTTGTCGGGGCCCAGCACAAAGAAATAGGGCGTCGATATGTGAAAGCCGACCGTGCTGGAATCGCCGAAGCTCGGGGTTAAAAAGCCGCTTGCCCGCTTCACTGACGGCTCCGGCTCCGACAGGTAGGGCGAATAGAACACCGGCCAGCCATCGATATCCATCGTTGCATCATAGAATTCGATCGTCTTCAATCGATTGTCGTCAGTGATTTCGCGCGCCTTCAGCTCCCACACCGGCGGCGCGCGCGGGTCTTTTTTGCACAGATCGCACGGCGAATAGACCGCGCGCGCCAGTTCGGTGCGGTTGCCGCTGAGGCGCCGCGCCGCCGCGGCGGCGAGGCGCGAGCGGTCGGCGAGCAGCATCCGCACGTTCTGGGCAAAGGCGTCGTTCATGCGGTCCCGCAACTCCATGAAGTTGGAGAACAGGACTTCGCCAGTCGGCAGCAGCAGGCTGACGTGGCCGGATGCAGTAACCGTATCGGTATGCTGATTATAGCTCACCGTGTCGGCGAGCAGTACGTCGCCGCCCTGCGAGATCTCGACATGGCCGCGGGCGATCGTCAGTCCGAGTTTTTGGTCGTACGTCACCTCGTCGGCCTGAAAGACAATCGGGACGTTGCGGCTGGGCCGGCGGGCGCCACCCGGCTTCAGTTGCGCCAGGGCCGGGACTGCGGCAACAACCAGCGCAACCAGCGCACCGGCCAGCGCAGCTACCGTCCGCCCGCGGCGCGCCGCCATGCCGAGGGGTGCTCGCGTCATCCGTCTTCGAGGTGGAGCAGCATCGAGGCGCCGAAAATCATGCTGACGCCGGTCGGCGTCCACGCCGCGAGCACGACCGGGATCCTTGCCGACAATCCGAGGGCGAACACGATATCCGACAGAAAGTACAACAGAAACCCGGCAGCGACCCCGCTGACCAGCAGCATGACCGCGCCGCCGGCGCGCTGCATCCTCAAGCTGAATGTCGCGGCGACGAGCACCATCGCGCAGAACAGCAGCGGGCGCGCCAGCAGCGCTTCGAAATGCAACCGGTGGCGCTGCGCCGAAAAGCCGGAACGCTCCAGCAGCGAGATGAAGCCGGGCAGCTGCCAGAATGACATCGTGTCAGGCGAGGCGAGGCTCTCCTCGATTTTGTTGGTGGTCAAACGCGTCGGCAGCCGCCACTCGGCAAACCACCCCGGCGGCCGTCCTGGCGTAAAGCGCTGGCCATTCTCAAAGACCCAAAATCCGTGGTCGAGTTGCGCCGTCTTCGCCTCGATGCGGCCGGCGAATGCGTCGCGTTGGCTGAGAAAGAAAAGACTGACATGTCTCAGCTCGAGGCGCGCCGGCGCGCTCATCTTTTCGCCGCGCATTATGATCTGCCCGCCGGCGCCATCGCTTTGCCGCAGCCACAGCGCTGTGTTCGACAGCGCCAGCGGATCGCTGTCGGTACCCAAGATGCGGCTCTCGAGCCGCACATAACCGCTCTGCATACGCGCGGCGATCGGATTGAATGCGGTGACTGCGAAAATCCCGATCAGCAGAGCGACGATGAGGGCCGGGGTCAAAAACCCCCAAACGGAAACCCCGGCGCCGCGGGCGACGACCAATTCGTTGCTGCGGGTCAACCGCCAGAAGGCCAGCATCGTGCCGAACAGGATCGCAAACGGCATGAGCTTCTGCGCCGTCTGCGGCAATTGCAGCGCCGCCATCTCGAGCAACACCCCCCAAGTCGCCTGCGCACGGGTGCCGCCGCGCCGCAGCAATTCGAGATAATCGGCGAGGAAGGCGACGCTGACCATCGCGCCGAACGCGCTGCAGAACCACGTGAAGAACTGGCGCGCGATATAGGCAGAAAGGGTTTTCGCGAGCTGCACCGGAAACCCCCTCCCGAACTCGGCAGCCTAGCGGACGGTCGCCGGACGCCACCGCATGAAGGGCGTGATGCCGCCGGACCGCAGGATTCCAAACCCCAGCCCCAACGGCAAGAGGTCGATCAAGTACATCAGCGGAATCGCCGCGATGTGGCGGCCCGCCAGGTTCTTGGAGGCGAGGTCGAGCGCCTGAAACACAAACGCCAACCCGATCGCCAGCAACACCCGGCGCAATTGGCCGCGCCGGCTGAACTCGCCCGGCAACAGGCAGGCGAGCGGGATCATCACGAAGCTGAACACCGACAGCGGGATCGCGATGCGCTCATTGCCTTCGACAAGGAAGCTGTCGCGTGTCCGTTGGTCGAGATGCGGCGGCGGCGCGAAAAGATCAGGCAGAAACCGCTCCTCGGCGTCGCGCCAGCGCATATCGGGCGCTCCCTTTAGGCTATTGAGATCGAGCGTGTAGCGCTCGAACGTCAGCACCGACAATTTGCCGGTGATGCGGTTGAAGCTCTGCCGGCTGCCATTCACCATGATGATGCGCGACCCCTGCCCGTCATCGGCAAAGGCGCCACGTTCGGCCAACAGCGTCACCGGCTGCTGCGGGTTGCGGTCATCGTTGATCAACAGCCCCGTCACTTGGCCGCGGGAGTCGCGCCCGGCGATGTAGATTGTCAGCTTGTCGGTGATGGTCGTGAATGTTCCCGCCTGCAACAGCGCCGACACAAAGCGGTTGCGGATTTCGAATTGCAGATCCTTGAAGGCGCGCGTGCTGGCCGGCGTGAAATAAGCGGAAAAGCTCATTAATATGAAAAAGGCGATAGCCGCCAGCACGAAGACCGCGCGGCCCAGCGCCAACGGCCCGAGGCCAGCCGCCCGCATCACGACGAGTTCGCTCTCCGCCGTGAGGCGGTGGAATACAAATAACACCGCGATGAAGGCGCCTATTGGCAGCACGACTTCGAGAAATCGCGGCAGGATCAACGCCGCGAGATACAGGAACAACTCGATCGACAGGCCGCGGTTGACAATCAGGTCGACGAGGCGCAGCGACTGGGCGAGCCACACCGCGGCGGCCAAGGCCGCGGTGACAAATAGCATCATGCTCAGCGACTGCCGCAGGATGTAGCGGTCGAGGCGGGACATCGGTACGCTATCATATTGGCGCCGCCCGCCGGGCGCCAGCCGTTTCCCGTTGCGCCGCGTGGCGCGGCGATCGCCGTTGACGCGCCCGGCCTTGCATATCGCCCGGCGGCGGCAGGAAAGCGGAAGCGGCCGGGCCAGGACCGGCGATCAGCGGCGACGCGTCGCGGTCGGTGTTGATCGCTCAGGAGGCGACAGCGATCGACACCGAGTCGCCGGCCGCCGCCGCGTATTGATCACCGAACGCGATGACACGATTGCGGCCGGCGTGCTTCGCCGCATAGAGCGCGTCGTCGGCGCGCTTCAACACGTGGTCCAACTCTTCGCCGCGCCCGGCGGTGGCGATACCGATGCTGATCGTTACCGGCAGCGTTTTGCCGCCGTCCCGCAGCACAAACGGCTCGTGCGCGATCGCGGCCCGCAGGCGGTCGGCGACGACGATAGCGCCGCCGAGTCTGGTTTCGGGCATCACGATGATGAACTCTTCGCCGCCCAGCCGTCCGATCAAATCGACGCTGCGCACGTGGCGCAGTGCCCGCGCGGCGAGTTCGTGCAACACCTGGTCGCCCGCAGGATGGCCGTGCACATCGTTGACCTGCTTGAAATGGTCGATGTCGAAGAGCAGCACCGCGGTCTCGATGGCGCCGGCCGGCATCCGCGCCAGGAGCTCCTGCATGTGTGCAAAAACGTAGCGCCGGTTGTAAAGACCGGTCAGCTCGTCGGTCAACGCCAGCGAGAGGCTCTTGCGGTAATTGTCGCGCAGCCGCTCCTGCAGCCGCTTGCGGCGGATCTGGGTGCGCACCCGCGCCAACAGCTCGTTGCGATCGACCGGGCGAACAAGATAATCGTTGGCGCCGAGATCTAGGCCTTTGGCAAGGCGCGGCAGTTCGCCGTCATCCGCCATCAGCAGCACTGGCAATTCGCGCTGACTTTCGTGCGCCCGCCACTGCGACAACAGGCGCAGCGCATCGCCGTCAGGCAATGACAGGCTGATGATCACCAGTTCGATCGCCTCGTCGAGAAGCTGCTGCGCCGCCGCGCAGCTATCGGCGCGGACAATAGACGCGGCGAGCGGCGCCAGCGTCTCGGCGATGCGTGCGCCGGCAAACTCCTGCTCTTCCGCCAACAAAATGCCGCCGGCCATGAGATCGGCCGCTTCGCCTTGCGCGATATCGCCGCCGGCGAACCGGCCGCAGACCTCCTCGCGCAGCCGCAACTCCTCCATCATCCGCTTCAGGCGAACGAGCGAGCGGACCCGAGCGAACAGCGCGATGTCGTTGACCGGCTTGGTCAAGAAATCGTCGGCCCCAGCCGCGAGGCCCCGCAGGCGATCGGCGACATCGGACAGCGCCGTGACCATGACGACCGGGATGTCGGCAGTCCGCGGGCTCGCCTTCAGCCGGTGACATACCTCGAACCCATCCATGCGCGGCATCATCACGTCGAGCAGGATGATGTCGGGCAATTCCGCGTGAGCAAGCTCCAGCGCCCGCGGCCCGTTATAAGCGCTCAAGACCTCGAAATATTCGCCGGCAAGCTTGGCTTCGAGCAGCTTGACGTTAAGCTCAACGTCATCAACCACGAGAACGCGGGCGGTCATTGCAGCGACAGCCCCGCATTACGGCAAAAAACGCTCGACGGTGCGCAGAAAGCTGGCAACTGAGATCGGTTTGGCTATATACGCTTCGCAGCCGCCGTCGCGAATCTTTTCCTCATCGCCCTTCATTGCAAACGCGGTCACGGCGATGACCGGAATGGCGCGCAGAGTGTCGTCCTCCTTCAACCATTTGGTGACTTCGAGGCCCGAAATCTCCGGCAGCTGGATGTCCATCAAGATCAAGTCCGGCCGGTGCTGCCGCGCCAGCCGCAGTGCCTCCACTCCGTCCTTCGTCTGCAGCGTCACGTAGCCGTGCGCTTCCAGAAGGTCGTTGAACAGCTTCATGTTGAGATCATTGTCCTCAACGATCAATACCGTCTTCAGCGCCTTTGCCGCGGTCGCGTCGTGCTGTCTCAGCCCTTCGACCATGTCGCCAGGTCCCCGCAAACTCGACCGCGCCGGCGCTGCCGCTGGCCAGGGCCCGATCCGGCGAGATTTCGCCGTCGGCTCCGCCGCAATCTCCCGGTGCGGTCTACCCCCATTGCCTTAACAATTGGTAAGTAACCTCGGGAGCAGTCTTCAGAATATAGGAGCTGGCGAACATGGGTGCCGGCTTTCGTATCGCTGTCGATGTCGGCGGCAGCAAGATCGCGGCCGCCGCATTCGATGGAGACGGCGGCGTGCGCGGCGCGGCCTGGCTGTGGCCGCCGGAGGGGCGCAGTTGATCGCGGTGCTGTGCCGCGATTGCGGCGCGCTGGCGACGCGCGACGCACTGGCCGAACGCTGCGCCGCATGCGCCTCGCCGCGCCTTGTCGCGCATGCCGAACTCGCCGAGCTGGCGATCGCCCATCTCGATTGCGATGCGTTCTATGCAACGGTCGAAAAACGCGACCGGCCCGAACTGGCCGAACGGCCGGTCATCGTCGGCGGCGGCCGGCGCGGGGTTGTGCTCGCGTGCTGCTATGTCGCGCGGGTCTACGGTGTGCGCTCGGCGATGCCGATGTTCCAGGCGCTGACGCTGTGCCCGGACGCCGTCGTGATCCGGCCGGACATGGCGAAATACCGCATCGTCGGGCACGCGGTCCGCGCCGAGATGCGGCAACTGACGCCGCTCGTCGAGCCGGTGTCGATCGACGAAGCGTTTCTCGATCTCTCTGGCACCGCGGCGCTGCATGGCGCCGTGCCGGCGCAGCTCCTGGCGGCGCTCGCCCGCCGCATCGAGGCGACGCTCGGCGTCACCGTCTCGATCGGCCTCAGCTACAACAAGTTTCTCGCGAAGCTGGCTTCCGACCTCGACAAGCCACGCGGCTTTGCGGCGATCGGCCGAGGCGAGGCGGCAGCGTTTCTCGCCGACAAGCCGGTGGGCTGGCTGTGGGGCGTCGGCCAGGCGACGCAGCGGCGGCTGGCGGCCGACGGCATCATGCGCATCGGCCAGCTTGGCGCGCTCGACCGGCGCGAGCTGGCGCGCCGCTACGGCCGTCTCGGGGTACGGCTCGCACAGCTTGCGCGCGGCGAGGACGACCGGCGCGTCGAGCCGGACGGACAGGCGCGCTCGGTCTCAGCCGAGACGACCTTTAGCCGCGACGAAGCGGACGCGGCCGCACTGGCGCGGGCGCTGTGGCCGCTGTGCGAGACGGTCGCGCGGCGCCTCAAGGAAAGCGGCCTGGCCGCCACCGGCGTCACGCTGAAGCTGAAGACTGGCGATTTCCGCCTGCGCACGCGCTCGCGGCGCCTCGCCGACCCGACGCAATTGGCCGACCTCCTGTTCCAAACGGTGCGCGTTCTACTAGCCGGCGAAGCCGACCGCGCGACGCGGTTTCGCCTGATAGGCGTCGGTGCCGACCGCCTCGTCACCGCCGCCGAGGCCGATCTGCCGACATTGTTCGAACCGCAGGATGGACGGCCGCGGCGGCTCGAAGAAGCGATCGACGATCTTCGCCGTCGTCATGGCAGCGCGGCGGTGCAGCGTGGCCGCGCCTTGCCCCAAGCCTGATCGCGGTCAGCAGTGCGGCTTTGCCAGCGGCCTGATGTCGACGAGCTTTGCGTCGATCGCATAGTCACCGTAATCGATGATCATGTCGCGCGACACGCCGTCATCGAGCAGCAGCATGCCGAGTTCGTAATCCGGCGTTTCGGCCGTCTCGTCCGGCGGAAAGAACGCCAGCCGCATGCGCCAGCCGGAGTGGTTGAGCACCGGGCTTTTGTTCGCCTCCGCCGCATCGGGTTCGATTTTCGGACCGAGCACCGCCGAGACCAGCGCCGCGCCGCTGACCGTCGTACCATCGAATACCTGCCGGGCGATGAAATTGTCGCCGGCTTTCGCCCGGTCAATCAACAGAATGGTATGGGCACTCGGAAACAGCGTGCCCGGCGACAGCACAAAAGTCTTGCCCGCCGGCTTCTCGAACGTCGCGATGCCGCCGTCGCCGGGACCGGCGAGCCGCGCCGAGCCGCGGATTTCCTCGTCGGTAGCGTCGTTTTTCGTCTCCTTTTGATTAAAGCGATAGCGCAGCCCGTCGCGCGACTCCCAGGTCACGAAATTCGATGTGACCGCGACGTCCGATGACGAATCGGCGTAGCCCATGACGATCCGGTAGTTCTGTTCGACCGTCCAGCCGTCGCAGGTCTCGCCCCATTTGTATTCCATCGCACCACGCGCCGCGACGACGCCGGAATCGCCGCCGGCGCGGACGAGGCGCATCGTATAGAGCGCCTGATGCGGCATGATGTCGGCGGCAACCGCCGGGCGGGCGCAGAGCGCGGCCAGCGCCACGGCAAACGGGCGGACAGACCGCAGCAAACGTCCAGTCATCAACAGCAACACCCCGCCCGACGCGGCCGGCCATCTATGACGCCACGCGCGCGGCGCCGCAAGCCGCATGCCGCCGCGCGAACCGCCGCCATACCACCCGACGGCGCGGCGACGGAAGCGGTCAATGGCGCGGCGGCGGCGCCGATGCGATATCGACCGGTGCCGGGTAGGGGCCGACACCGCGGCCGGCGTCGCCGCAAAGCCGGGGCGGCATCAGCCGCGCAGCGTCGCGCCGGCGGCCTTTTCAACGGCGGCGACAAGGCGCCTCGCGAAGCCTTCGATGTCGGCGTCGGTCAGCGTCGCGTCCTGCGGTTGCAGGGTGACTGCGATCGCCAGCGATTTCTTGCCCGCCGGCAGCCCCGCGCCCTCGTAGACATCGAACAGGCGAATGTCGGAGACCAGCCGACGGTCGACGCCGCGCGCCGCCCGCAACAACGTTTCCGCCGCCAGGTCGCGATCGACGACAAATGCGAAATCGCGCTCGACCGGCTGGAACACCGACAGTTTCAGCGGTGCCCGCGCGCGGCCGGCGCGCGGCAGCGGCACCGCGTCGACAAACACTTCGAATGCGGCAATCGGTCCCTTCGCATCGAACGCGTCGAGGACATCGGGATGCAGTTCGCCGAACTGCGCCAGCACTGCCGGCCCGAGGCGCAGCACGCCGGCGCGGCCCGGATGAAACCACGCCGGCGGATCGGCAGCGGTCTGAAGACTCTCGATCGGCGCGCCGGCGGCGGCGAGCGCGGCGACGGCGTCGGCCTTGGCGTCATAGAGATCGGCCTCGCGCGGCCGCTCGCGCCAGTCGCGCGGCCCCACATGCCCGGCGCGCAGTCCGGCGGCGACAGTGGCTTGCCCCTCGGGCGTGCCGTCCCGGTAGAGCGGCCCCAGTTCGAACAGCGCAACATCGGGAAAGCCGCGATCGGCGTTGCGCGCCGCCGCTTCGAGCAGGGAAGGCAGCACGCTCGGCCGCATCACGTCGAGATCGGCGCTGATTGGATTGACGAGGCGCAGTTCCGCGTTGCCGCCGCCGAAGCGCGCCGCCGCCTGCGATGAGACGAACGAAAACGTCACCGCTTCGACGAGACCGCGCGCGGCGAGGCTGCGCCGGACCAGCTCGGTGCGGCGACGGCGCTGGTCGATTGCCGGCCGCGAGATGACGCTCTGGCGCGGCAGCGGCTCCGGCGGCACCAGGTCGTAGCCCTTAACCCGCAGCACCTCTTCGACGAGGTCGGCCTCGCCCTCGATATCGCTGCGCCAGGACGGCGGCATGACCGTGACGCTGCCGTCGCGCGCGGCGGCGTCGGCAACCGTGCAGCCGAGCGCCTCGAGGATCGCGCGGCCTTCGGCCGGCGGCACATGCAGCCCGCCGAGGCTCGCCGGGCGCTCCGGACGCAGCACATAGGTGCGCCGCCATTCCGGCGCCTGGCCGGCGACGACGATCTCGGACGGTTCGCCGCCGCACAATTCGAGAATGAGCCGCGTTGCGATTTCAAGCCCGGGCGCGACAAACTCCGGATCCACGCCGCGCTCGAAGCGGTAGCGCGCGTCGCTGATGATGTCGAGCCGCCGCCCGGTCGCCGCAGTGCGCACCGGATCAAACAGCGCCGCCTCGACGAACACCTCGGTCGTCGCCCCGGTGCAGCCCGTCGCCTCGCCGCCGATGACGCCACCAAGGCTTTGGACGCCGTTGTCATCGGCGATCGCGGTGATTTCGGGATCGAGGTCGTAGGCGCGGCCGTTGAGCGCGCAGAGCCGTTCGCCGGCGCGCGCGAGACGCACAACGAGCGCGCCGCGCAGCTTCGCCGCATCAAAGACATGCAGCGGCCGGTTCACATCGAAAGTGAGGAAATTGGTGATATCGACGAGCGCCGAAATCGGTCTGAGGCCGATCGCTTCGAGGCGGTCCGTGAGCCAGCGCGGACTTGGGCCGTTGCGCAAGCCGCGGATGTGGCGGCCGAGAAATAGCGGGCAGGCCTTTCGGTCCGCAATATGGATTGCGATCGGCGATGTGAAGCAGCCCGCGACGGGGGTTGCGTCGAGCGGTTTCAGCCGGCCCATCCCGGCGGCAGCGAGGTCGCGGGCGATGCCGCGCACGCCGAGGCAATCGGCGCGGTTCGGCGTCACCTTCACGTCGATAACCGGGTCGTCGAGACCGAGAAGGCCGGCATAGCGGGCACCGACCGGTGCGTCTTCCGGCAATTCGATGATGCCGGCATGATCGTCGCCCAGCGCCAATTCCGCCGCCGACATCAGCATGCCCCGCGACGCGACGCCGCGGATCGTGCTCTCGGTCAACACCGCGCCGGTTTTCGGGATCGTCACGCCGGCCGGGCCGAAGACGCCCTTCATGCCAGTCCGCGCGTTGGGCGCGCCGCATACGACCTGGACCTCGGCGCCGGGGCCGCGCCCCGCATCGATGACGCAGACCTTGAGGCGGTCGGCGTTGGGATGCGGCTCGGCCTTGACAACGCGAGCGACGACAAATCCCTCGAGCCGCCCGGCGCGATCCTCGACGCCTTCGACATCGTGCCCGAGCATGACGAGCTTGTCGGCGATCGCCGCTGCCGATGCCTCGGTATCGAGATGCGTCTTCAGCCAGCCGAGCGTCGTCTTCATGATGCCGGTCCCACCAGCGCGCCCCTGACCGGCGACGGGATGTCGAGCGGCACGAAGCCGTAATGCCTGAGCCAGCGCAAATCGCTCTCGTACATCGGGCGCATATCCGGGATGCCGTATTTCAGCATCGCCACCCGCTCGATCCCCATGCCGAAGGCGAATCCCTGGTACTCGGCGGGGTCGACGCCGCAATTCTGCAGCACTTTCGGATGAACCATGCCGGAACCGAGGATTTCGAGCCAGTCGCCGCCCGGGCCGATCTTCAATTCGCCGCCGGCGCGCGAACAGCCGATATCAACCTCGGCCGATGGCTCGGTAAACGGGAAATAACTCGGGCGAAACCGCACCGGCAGATCATCGACATCGAAAAACGCGCGGCAGAATTCGATGAGGCAGCCCTTGAGATGGCCCATATGCGTCGTGCGGTCGATGACGAGCCCCTCGACCTGATGGAACATCGGCGAGTGCGTGGCGTCGTGGTCGCAGCGGAAGGTGCGACCCGGCACGATGATCCTGAGCGGCGGCGACCGCCGCATCATCGTCCGGATCTGCACGGGCGAGGTATGGGTGCGCAGCACGAGGCGCGAGCCGTCCGGTCGCTCGGGCAGATAGAACGTGTCGTGCTCCTGGCGGGCCGGGTGTTCGGGCGGGATATTGAGGGCGGTGAAGTTGTGGAAATCGTCCTCGATATGCGGCCCCTCGGCGACCGCAAACCCCATCTCGCCGAAGATCGCGATGATCTCGTCGATCGTCTGGCTGATCGGGTGGATGCGGCCGGTTTCGCCTGCGCGCACCGGCAGGGTCACATCCGCCCGCTCGCCGGCCAGCCGGTTCGAAACGGCGGCGAGGCGCAGCCGCTCGCCGGCGTCAGCGATCGCATCGGTGATCTGATCCTTCAGCGCGTTGAGGCGCGCGCCGAGCGCACGACGTTCCTCCGGCGCGACCTGCCGCAGCTCGCGCATCGCCAGCGTGATCATGCCGTTGCGGCCCAACAGCTCGATGCGGATCTCGTCCAGCGCCGCGGGCGAAGGCGCGGCGGCGATCCTCTCCAGAAGTTCGGCCGATTTGGCGCTGGGGTCGTCCATGTGATCACCAAACAGAAAGGGGCCGTCGCGGCCCCTCGTGTAGCACAAATCCCGCGCGGGGCCTCAGCCGGGTGAGCCTCCGCTAAATCGACGCGCCGGGTCGTCGCGGCCAAAGCCGGGATCCATGCCGGCCGGCGATGTCGGTCCTCGCCGAATTGACGCGCAAAGTAGAATTGTCATGTCACGCCACAGACTTCATGCCGCCACCGGCTACGCTTGACCGAGCGCCGCCTGGGCGCCAGCGACGATCTCGGCGAACGCATCCGGCTCGCGGATCGCGAGATCGGACAGCACCTTGCGGTCGAGATCGATACCGGCGAGCTTGATCCCATGCATAAACTGCGAATAGGTCAGCCCGTGCTCGCGCGCCGCGGCGTTGATGCGCTGGATCCACAGACCACGGAAATCGCGCTTGCGGTTGCGGCGGTCGCGATAGGCGTATTGCAGCCCCTTCTCGACCTTTTCGAGCGCGATGCGGTAGGCGCTGTGGCCGCGGCCACGATAGCCCTTGGCGAGCGCCAGCACCTTCTTGTGGCGGGCATGCGCCGTGACGCCGCGTTTGACCCGTGCCATCGCTTACCCCCGCATATACGGCATGTAGGTCTGGACGAGGCCGGCGTCACCCTTCTCCAGCGTCGTCGTGCCGCGGCGCAGGCGTTTGCCCTGTTTCGATTTGTTGATCAACAGGTGGCGCTTGTGGCCCCAGTTGCGCTTGACCTTGCCGGAAGCGGTCAGCCCAAAACGCTTCTTGGCGCCGCTCTTGGTTTTCAGCTTGGGCATTTTCCGATCCTTGGACGAGAGTTGCGGCGGCGAGGCATGCCCGCGCCCGGCCGCCCGACGGAGGCGCGGTATATAGCGACACCCGCCTTCCGACGCAAGGCAGCAGAGGTCACAGGACGGCGACCGCCTCGATCTCGATCAGGAAATCGGGATGCGCCAGGGCGGTGACGCCGACCATCGTGCTGGCCGGCAGCTTCTTGCCGAAGAATTCTTCGCGGATCGGCCCGTATTCGGCGCGGTGGCGGATGTCGGTCACGTAGGTGTTGACCTTGACGATATTCGCCATCGTGCCGCCGCCGGCCTCGACCTGCGCCTTCAGCGCTGCGAGGCAGGCGTGCGCCTGTGCCTTGAAGTCGCCGGGATGCGCGACGCCGCCCTCCGGCGTATAAGCAACCTGGCCGGCGATATAGAGGATCGTCTGCGCGCCCGAGACCTTCACCGCCTGGGCGTAGCCCGGCGGATCGTAGACGGTCTTCGCGGCATAGGGTTGGATCGTTGCCATGTCGTTCGCCTCCAAATTACGCGATCATATCCGATTGGTTTCGGATCGTCATCGCGGCGATGCCCGCCGTGCCGCGGCTTGACGCGATCGGCGGCAGCGGCGATAGTGACTCTATGAGCGATGCGGGTCGAACCCCTGCGACGATGATCAGCACTCCCCGCTACGGGGTGCCGGGAGGCCGCGCGCGCTGAAGTCGCCGCAGAGCTTTTGCCCGAAACCCCGCCGGCAACGGACGGGGTTTTTTTGTTGTCGCCCCGTCGGAGCGGCACGAAGCGACGGAGTATTGGAGAAGATGAGCGACAGCCCCGCCCGGAACGCCAATTCGCCGGCAATTCTCTCTGGCGCGGTCGTGATCACGCTGCCGGACGGCAGCCGGCGCGGCTTTCCCGGCCCCGTCACCGGCGCCGATGTGGCGGCGGCGATCGGTCCCGGCCTCGCGAAGGCGGCGATTGCGATCAAACTGGACGGTCGGCCGCGCGATCTGGCGAGTCTGATCGACCACGACGCCGCGGTCGCGATCATCACGCGCGAGATGCCGGAGGGCCTCCAAATCCTGCGTCATGACGCGGCGCATGTCATGGCCGAGGCGGTCAAGGAACTCTATCCCGAGACGCAGGTCACGTTCGGGCCGGCGACCGAGACCGGCTTCTACTACGACTTCGCGCGCGCCGAGTCGTTCACGCCGGACGATTTGGCGAAAATCGAAGAACGCATGCGCGACATCGTCAAGCGCGATGAGGCGATCACCCGCGAGGTGTGGGACCGCGGCCAGGCCGTCGCGTTCTTCCAGGGAATCGGCGAGCGCTACAAGGCCGAATATATCGGCGAAATTCCGCCAGACGAGGAGCTGAGCGTCTATCGCCAGGGGGATTTTGTTGATTTGTGCACGGGGCCGCATCTGCCCTCTACCGGCCGCCTCGGCCAGGCGTTCAAGCTGATGACCGTCGCCGGCGCCTATTGGCGCGGCGACCCGAGAAACGCGCAGTTGCAGCGCGTCTACGGCACCGCCTGGCCGAGCCAGAAGGAGCTCGACCAATATCTCTTCCAGCTGGAAGAGGCCGAGCGGCGCGACCACCGCAGGCTCGGCCGCGAACTCGACCTGTTCCACCTCGGCGAGGAGGCGGTCGGCAGCGTCTTCTGGCATCCGAAGGGCTGGACGATTTACCGGACAATAGAAGCCTATATGCGCCGCCGTCTCGATCAGGCCGGATATCAGGAGGTCAAAGGGCCGCTGCTGCTCGACCGCTCCCTGTGGGAAGCGACCGGCCATTGGGAGAACTTCCGCGAAAACATGTTCATCGCAGAGAGCCGCGATGAACGCGTGCTGGCGGTAAAGCCGATGAACTGCCCCGGCCACGTGCTGATCTTCAAGAACCGCCTCAGAAGCTACCGGGAATTGCCGCTGCGGCTGGCCGAATTCGGCAGCTGCCACCGCAACGAGCCATCGGGCGCCTTGCACGGCATCATGCGGGTGCGCGGTTTTACGCAGGATGACGCGCACATCTTCTGCACTCAAGACCAGGTAACCGGGGAAGCGATCGAATTCTGCAAGCTGTTGCTGTCGATCTACCGCGATTTCGGATTCGACGATGTCGCCGTGAAATTTTCGACGCGCCCGGAGCAGCGCATGGGCAGCGATGTCTACTGGAATCTGGCCGAGGCAGATTTGGAGGCGGCCGTCAAGGCGGCCGGTCTTCCCTACACCCTCAATCCGGGCGAGGGCGCGTTCTACGGCCCAAAGCTCGAATTCGTGTTGCGCGATGCGCTCGGGCGCGACTGGCAATGCGGCACATTGCAGCTCGATTTCCAAATGCCGGAACGGCTCGGTGCGACCTATGTCGGCGAGGATGGCGCCCGCCATGCGCCGATCATGCTGCATCGCGCAATTCTTGGGTCGATGGAGCGCTTCATCGGCATCCTGATCGAACATTACGCGGGACATTTCCCGTTGTGGCTGGCGCCGCAGCAGATCATCATCGCGTCGATTACCGAAGAGGCGGCGGGCTATGGCGAAGAAGTCGCGCGCGAGCTCCGGGCCCAGGGGCTCAGAGCCGCGGCCGATGCCGGCAACGAAAAGATCGGCTACAAAGTGCGTGAGCACAGCCTTGCCAAGGTGCCGGTCATCCTCGCGGTTGGCCGCCGCGAGGCCGCACAGCGTATGGTTTCCGTGCGCCGCCTCGGCAGCACGGCGCAGGAATCCCTTGCGCTGGCCGACGCCGTTGCTAGATTGATTATTGAGGCAAGCCCGCCGGGCTAGTCTTGCCGTATTTCGCGAGCGCGAATTTCGGCTTTATGCAACCGCGAGAGGAGAAGCTACATACCTAGACCGCCCCTGAACTTCGCCCCGGCCCGCGAGGGTCCGCGCGTCAATGACGAGATCAATGTCATCCGCGTGCGGCTTGTCGATGAACGCGGCCGGATGGTGGGGATTGTCAGCCGCAACGAAGCGCTGAACATGGCGGCTGACGCCGGCCTCGATCTCGTCGAGATCGCACCCAATGCCGACCCGCCCGTCTGCAAAATCCTCGATTTCGGCAAATTCAAATACGAAGAACAGAAAAAGAAAAACGAAGCCCGCAAAAAGCAAAAAATCATCGAAGTCAAGGAGATCAAATTGCGCCCGAGCATCGACGACCACGACTATGCGGTCAAGATGCGCAGCATGAACAAGTTCATCGAGGAGGGCGACAAGGTCAAGGTGACGATGCGGTTCCGCGGCCGGGAACTGGCGCACCAGGAACTCGGCATGAACGTGTTGATGCGGGTCAAGGACGACCTTGACGGCGTCGCCAAGATCGAACAGATGCCGCGCATGGAGGGCCGCCAGATGACAATGGTCGTGGCGCCGCGTTAGCCAGCTCCCTTCGTCCGAAGCGAACCCTCGGCCCGGCCTCCGCGCCGGGGTGCGCACATCGCATCCCGGCTCACCGGCCGGCGGCTGAAGGGCGGGAGCGCTACCGCAGACGCGGACCGGGGTCGAGGCCGAGATAGACGCGAGCGGCGATTGGGTACCACTCCGGCGCCAAGGTCACGGTCTGCCCGACGACCTGCAGGTCGCGCCAGCATTCGGCAAGCCGGCTGTCGCGGCGGAACGACGTGCTGCCGCCGTGGCGGTACATCAGATCCATCGCGGCGCGGGCGCTGTCGGCGGCATGCGTCGAGGCGAGGCGACAGCGGGCGCGCTGTTCCAATGTCGTCCGCCGGCCGGCAGCGAGCATGTTCCACAATTCGGTGATCATCGCCGTGCGCCCGGCGCGCCCCGCAGTCAGCATCGCTTCCGCCCGCCCGACCGCTTCCTGTACCTGCGGGTCGTCGGCGAGCCGCTGGGTGCGGCCGCGCGGCGTCTTCTCGGTCGCCAATTCGATCAGCGCATCGATGCCGGCACGCGCGATGCCGGTGATGACGGCGCTGTGATGCGGCCCCACCCAGGCCTGGCCCGGCAGCGCATAAGTGAGGCCCGGCCACCGGCTCCATTCGTTGTCGAGCTGCACGCCGACATGGGGAACGGTGCGCCGCTCGGGCAGGAACACGTCGTCCACGGTCCAGTCGAAGCTGCCGGTGCCGCGCATGCCGGCAACATCCCAGCTGCCCGGCACGATCTCGGCTTCTGACCGGCGGAAGATGCCGCGGCGGTAGAGCGGCGAGCCGTCGAGGTTTTTGCGCGGCGTGCCGTCGTCGAGCACCTGGAAGCTGCCGAGCATCCAGGCGGCCTCCTGGCAACCGGTGCCAAACGGCCAGCGGCCGCGGACGCGGTAGCCGCCGTCAACCGGCACCGCTTCGCCGCCGCCCTGGACCGCGGTGCCGGCGATGATCGCCGGGCCTCGCCCGTGGAGCTCGTCGATGCCGTCGTCGGGCAGGCCGAGGGAAATGAGCTGCGCGATGCAGTTGTTGGCGATATTCCAGCCGACCGAGCCACAGCCCTCGGCGAGCCGCTCCGCGACGCGCAGGTAGGTCAGCGGATCGACTTCCAGTCCGCCGAGCGTGCGCGGGATCAGCAGCCGGTAAAAGCCGCCCGCCCGCAGCGCATCGACGAGCGGCGGCACGAAACGCTGCTCGCGCTCGATCTCGGCGTGCCAGCGGCGCAGCGTCGGATAGAGCGCGGCGGCCGCCTCCACGAGCGGTTCTTTATCGATGTCTACCGGCAGGCGCGGCGTCGGTTCGGCGATCGTGTCCATGTTGCTCCTCCTGCCCCGTCGCTGCGGCGGGCCGGGCAGCCCGGGGCGGTGCGAGCGTAACACGTGAGACGGCGATGCGAAGTGCATTCCGCAGCCTCGAGCCGGCGCGATCAGCGCCCCTGGCCCTCGGCAAGGGCCAAGGCATGCGCCAGAACGCGGTCGAGCGACCGCGGGCGGGATGTTCCTCGCCAGCCGCTTGGACCACTGCGCGATAGCCCGGTGATCGTTGTCGCACAATCGGCGGCATGGAGCGCCGGCCGCGCATCGGCAAGATCGCCCGTCCGCCAATCCTCGATCGCATGCCCGGTGACGACGCGCACGTAGGCGCGAGTTTCGGCCGGGAGCCCACTCCTGGCGCGCAGCCATTTTTCGACGCGCCCGGCGCCGGCGTTGTAGGCTGCCGCGGCCAGCCCGAGATTGCCGAAACGCAATGTGAGTTCCGCCAGAAGCCGTCCCGCCGCGGCGATCGCCGGGCCGGGCGCCCAGGGGTCGGCGAGGCCGCGCTCGCTCGCAGTCGGCGGCATGAACTGCGCCACTCCTTCGGCGCCCTTGGGGCTCAGCGCATCGCTGTGCAGGCGGCTCTCCTGCCACAGGATGCGGGTCAGGAAGGCTGCGGACAACCGATCGGCAGCGGCGACGTGATCGACGGTGCGGCACACAGCCTGCCATCCCGTCGGCGACAACGGGCCTGCGGCGGCAATGGCCTTTGCACTTGCGATGACCAGCAACGCCAGAATAATCCTCACGCTGCGGTACGACATTCGGCAGAAGCGCCCTCTCGTTTCATGCGCAAACTCCCGTGAGGGACTATAGACCGCTAAACTCAATGCGGCGATGCAATGCGGGCGCATGAGAATCGCCGGTGCGGCAAACGGCCACCCTTCCGTCCACTCGGGGAAGCGAGACCTTCGCGCCCGCCGATGCCTGCGCTATGTAACACCGCATTGACGTCAAGGTCTGCCGGTCGCCGATGTGCGTGAGGTGAGGCGACCGGGCGGTCATCGCATGGGATAAATGTCGTGGTTCGATATGAAAATGACGTGGACGCAGCGGCCACCGCCGGTCCCGGCGCGGCTCCTTCCCGCGGGAGGCGCAACGACCAGGCGCGACTTGATCGCGATGCCTACCGCACGCTCGCCGATTTCCGTTATCTGATTCGCCGGTTTCTGACGTTCAGCCAGGAAGCCGCTCGGGCCACCGGTCTCAGCCCGCGCCACCACCAGGCGCTCTTGGCAATCAAAGGATTTCCGGGAGAGGATGCCCCGACGATCGGCGATCTCGCCGAGCGGCTGTGCATTCGCCATCACAGCGCCGTCGAACTCGTCGACCGGCTGGCGGAAGCCGGTCTGATCGAGCGGCGCCACGACGCACACGACCGTCGCCGTGTCTTTTTACTCTTGACCGAGGCGGCGGAGCAGCGGCTCGCCGGGTTGTCCGCCGCTCATCTCGAAGAACTGCACCGCCTGCGACCGGCACTGCTCGCGATCCTCGATCGCAACGGTGCGCCGCCACAGGACGCATGGCCGGTTCACGGAAAACGGTGAAAGCCGAGTTCTATAGCCCGTCACGTTGAGCGGTGATCCGCGACGAGGCCATCTCTGCGGAGCAGCCCAAAGAAGCCACGCTAGCATATTCTCGATCGAGCAGCGAACAAAGACCGATCAGATCGATCAGCAGCAGACCGATCGTGATCAGCCTCAGGAACGGGTCAGCGCGATATTCGGCGGCCGCTATGCCCGATCGCGGCGCGGGATTGCGCGCGTCGGCGGCGTTAACCATATCCGAACCATGACCTTCTCGAACATTCTCAACCTCGGTC